>CAIMMO010000043.1 GCA_903842595.1 uncultured Alphaproteobacteria bacterium | reverse complement strand
GCGCTGGGTCGGCCTGCAGCTGCCGATGGCGGGACGGCACAATGTGCAGAACTCGCTGGCGGCCATTGCAGTCGCGCGCGAGCTTGGCGGCACGGAAGAACAGATCCGTGCGGCGCTGCTGAAGTTCGGCGGCGTCAAGCGACGGTTCACGCCGGTGGGCGACTGGAATGGCGTCAATATCATCGACGACTACGGCCACCACCCGGTGGAGATCGCAGCCGTGCTGCGCGCCGCGCGTGATGTGCAGGGCCGCGACAAGCGCGTGATCGCCGTTGTGCAGCCGCACCGCTACACGCGCCTGCGTGATCTGTTCGAGCAGTTCTCGACCTGCTTCAATGATGCGGACGAAGTCTATGTCGCGCCGGTCTATGCGGCGGGCGAGCAGCCGATCGACGGGATCAGCCACGAGAGCCTGGTCAAGGGGCTCATCAACCATGGCCACCGCTCGGCGAAGGCGATCGGATCGCTTACGGAACTACCTTCCGTGGTGCGTAAAGCTGTGAAGACGAATGACGAGATGGTGGTCTGTCTCGGCGCGGGCGACATAACAACGTATGCAAATACGCTGGCGGATGACCTGAAGCGCGGCTGAGTGCGGCGGGTTCACAGCGCCGTCCAGCAGGGTTAACAACCCCTGAAATCCGCACCGGCTCGTGGTTAGGCTTACGGTAACCTCGTGTATGCTTCTGGACGGATAGTCGGCGCCGGGCGCCGTCATTGCAGATACGGACCAATGAAGAAGACGCATTCCATCATCGCCGCATGCGCCGGCCTCGTCATCGCCCTGACGGGTGGGCTCGTGGTCGGCAACTGGCGCACGGCCGAGGCGACGTCCAAGCAGCCGCAATTCGCGCGGCCCAATTCACTGAGCTATGCGCGTCCTGCCGCGGACGATCTGACGCGCTATGGCGTGCTCGGCGACAACAAGACGCTTGCAAAGATCTCTACAGACCTGGCCGCCTGCCGCGCTGCGCTGAAGGCTGCTGGCGTGTCGTTCAACCTGGTGCCTGCGAAAAGCCAGGGCGCGTGCGGCTATGGCGAAGCCCTCGAAGTGAAAGCTTCGCTCGCGTCCTTCACGCCGAACCCTGGCGCGCCGGATGAGCTGCCGATGACCTGCGATCTCGCCGCACGGCTGCACATGTGGGAGCGCCACATCGTGATCCCGGCGGCGGAGAAGTATCTTGGCTCGCCTGTTGTCGACATCAAGGCCTTCGGCACATTCCAGTGCCGCACGGTGGCCGGGGTCGATCGGCTGTCTGAGCATTCGTTTGCGAAGGCCGCCGACATTGCCGGCTTTGTGCTGGCCGACGGGCGCGAAATCAGCGTGCTCGAGGACTACTACGGCAAGGGCGCCAAG
The DNA here is from genome assembly GCA_903842595.1 of uncultured Alphaproteobacteria bacterium. GTDB lineage: Bacteria > Pseudomonadota > Alphaproteobacteria > Caulobacterales > Hyphomonadaceae > UBA7672. Next base: position 9,493 of record CAIMMO010000043.1, on the reverse strand, counting down.
GGCGATTTCCTCCGCGAGATCCGCCAGCGTGCCTGCGACCTGTTCGATGTGACGCTGGGGCCCGACTACAACGAGGACCACGCCAACCACTTCCATCTCGACGTTGGCGGCCAGCACGCCTGCCGCTGAGGCGTACTGGCCTCGGGCGACGGCTCGCGCTAGATCGCTTGGATGAGCGCATTTCTCGATCGTCTTCCTCCGGTCCGCGGCAAGATTCTCGCGGACGAACTGATTGCGCCGTTCACATGGTTTCGTGTCGGCGGGGCGGCGGATGCGCTGTTACTGCCGAAGGACGAGGACGATCTCGCAGCGTTTCTCGCAGCGCTCGATCCCATCATCCCTGTGACCGTGCTGGGCGCGGCATCCAACGTGATCGTTCGCGATGGCGGGATTGCGGGCGTTGTCGTTCGGCTGGGGCCCGCGTTCGGGAAGGTCGCCACGGATGGGCTGCGCGTGACTGCCGGGGCGGCGGCGCTGGACTCGCGCGTGTCGGTTGCGGCGGCAAATGCGGGCATTGCGGGGATGGAGTTCTTCTCGGGCGTGCCCGGTACGATCGGCGGCGCGCTGCGGATGAATGCGGGCTGCTATGGGCGCGAGACGAAGGACGTGCTGGTGGAGGCGCGCGCGCTGACGCGCAATGGCGAGCGCGTACGGCTTTCGAATGCTGATTTCCATTTCAGCTATCGGCATACGGAAGCGCCCGAGGGCCTGATTTTTGTCGAGGCGGTGTTCGAAGGAACGCCTGATGAGCCAGCGGCGATCCTCGAACGTATCGAAGCCTTGAAGGCGCGTAGGGAAACCACGCAGCCCATTCGCGAGAAGACGGGCGGGTCGACGTTTGCGAATCCGGATCCGCCGGGCACGCCGAACCAGCGCTCATCCTGGAAGCTGGTGGACGAGGCGGGCATGCGTGGCGCGCGGCGAGGCGGGGCGCAGGTGAGCGAACTCCATTGCAACTTCCTGCTCAACACCGGCGAAGCGACGGCGGCCGATATCGAAGGCCTCGGCGAGGATGTGCGCGCGGCGGTGAAGGCGAGGTCTGGCGTCGAGCTGCGCTGGGAGATCAAGCGCATCGGACGGCCTGCTGTGGATGCGACGGTCGAAGGCTATCTGGCGAAGGATGCGTGAGAGGCGGACCGCGATCGGGTTGCTGGTGCTGGCACTCGCTGCTTGCCAACCGGCGGTTGAGCCCTGCGCGCTCGACTCCCAAACTGCCACTGGCGAAGCACCGAAGCCAAACCTGCGCTGCCCGCTGGGCACGCTATCGTCGGCGGTCTTGAGGTCGGCGTCGAACTCTCCCAGCCCCTCCGCGCACTGGGTACGGAGCCGTTCTGGGGCGTCGACATCGAGTTCGACGAACTTGTCTTCAGCGGTGTCGATCGGCCTGAGGCGCGGATGGCCAACCCTGCGCCGAGCTTCCAGGATGGGAATTTCGTCATCGCAGCAAGGGACACGGACGGCCAAACCTTCACGCTCACCATGCGCGAGGTCCAATGCTCGGATGGCATGAGCGACCGCGTCTACCCGCTCGAAGCCGAGGTGCATTACAAGGGCGAGACCCTCAAAGGCTGCGCCAACAGCAAGGCCGCCCTGGACGCCCTCCCTCCGCGTTGACCCCGGACGACACGAACCCGTGCCAAATCGCTTGCGAGCCAGCTCCCCATGCGCTACATACTGTGTAGCACACACCGTATGGGACATGGGATGCCGGTTTCGGCTGATATCATTGAGGCGCTCCGGCTGGAGTTGCGGCGGGGGAATTTGGTCCTCGCCGTGCTGGGCACGCTGCGTTCGGAAAAGTACGGCTACACGCTCAAGACCGAGCTGGGCGGGCTGGGGGTCGAGATCGAGGAAGGGGCGCTCTACCCGATGCTTCGCCGGCTCGAGACGCAGGGGCTGCTGACGTCCGAGTGGCGCAAGGATGCGAAGCGCCAGAAGCGATTCTACCGGCTCTCCGATGATGGCGTAGCGGCGCTGGCGCAGCTGGCCGGCGAATGGCGCGCGATGAACGCGTCGCTCTCAAGCATATTGAAGGGAGTTGGGTCATGAACCCGATCTGGGACTATGTGAAAAAGGTCGAGCGCCATCTGCCGGCCGCGCGCCGCACGGAGGTTGCGGGCGCGCTCTATGCGACCCTCAAGGCGCGCAAGGAGACGATGGAGAAGGCGAAGGGCGCGAAGGCGACCGACGCCGAAATTGCCGACATGCTTGCCGCCGAGGGGGATCCGCTCCGGGTGGCCGAGCGAATCGCGAGTCCGCCCGGAGAGCATGATCTCGTGTCGCGCTATCTTGCATCGGTCGAGCGGCATCTACCGCGCGAGGGGGTGCTGGATGTGATGGCTGAGCTGCGCGAGGCGTTGCGTGCGAAGATCGAGGAGGCCGAGGAGCGGCTTGGTCGCGCGGCGAGCGCGGACGAGATCGCCGCGGTGCTGAAGGCGTTCGGCGCGCCGCCTGTGGTTGCGGCGCGCTATGAGGGGCGGATGCAGTTGATCGGGCCGGTGCTCTATCCCTGGTTCTGGCCGACGCAGCGCACTGCACTCGGCCTCGTAGCTGCCGTCTTCCTGGTGCTTACGGCGTTGCGCGCGTTGGGCGCGGATCGTCCGATCCAGGCGGTGCTGGCGCGGATAGACAATCTGCTAGGGCTCGGCCTGATGGCGTTCGCCGCCGTGACACTGGTCTTCATCGCGGTGGAGCGCTGGGGCGATCCGGTGAAGCTGCTGGAGAACCGCTGGGATCCGAAGTCGCTGCCGCGCGACAACATCCGCAAGCCGCGCTCGCTGTTTGAATCGGGCGTGTCTGTGTTCTTCGACGTGCTGTTCATTCTGGTCTGGCTGAAGTTCGTGCCGTTCCCGAATGAGCTGCCGCTGCGCGACGGAGCGTCTGTGTCGATCGTGCTGTCGCCGGCGTGGAGCGTGGTCTATTGGCCGATCCTTGCGTTGGCGCTCCTGTCTGCAGCGGGGCATCTGCACGACATGGTGCGGCCGGCATGGAACCGGCTACGCTCAGGGATCAGCATCGTGTGTTATGCGGGCGGGCTGGCGGTGCTGGGGGTGTTGTTCCAGGGGCGGCCGTTCGTGGACGTGCAGCCGCGGCCGGGGACGAGCCCGGAAGAGCTGGCGCGCGCGGTGGATCTGGTGGATGGCGTGTTGCTGGTGTCGCTGGGCATCACGGCAGCGATCTGGGTGATTGCGCTGGGCGTCGAGGTGTGGCGGCGGGTGAGGGCGTCGCGCCTTTCGGGCGGTGCGGCGCTGATGGCGACGTGAGTCCGGCTTGATAAGCGGGGCCAGAGATGAAAGCTGGTTCCGTCGGTCTCGGGTCGCGTTGGAGCTTGCATGTCTTGTAGGATGAATCTGATCGCTGCCGGTCTTGCTGCACTTGCGCTGGCTGCTGGCTGCACGAATGCAGCGCCACAGGCTGAACCGCTGCGCGGCGAGGCCATGGTGGCCGCGGCCGATCCGCTGGCGGTCGAGGCGGGCCTCGAGATGCTTCGCCTGGGCGGCAGCGCCATCGACGCGGCGATTGCGGTTGAGATGACGCTCGGGCTGGTGGAGCCGGAATCGTCCGGCGTCGGCGGTGGTGGGTTTCTCATCCACTACCGCGCCAGCGACGAAGCCATTGATGCATTTGACGGTCGCGAATGGGCGCCGGCGGGGGCAACGCCGGATATGTTCCTCGTCGACGGCAAGCCGCTGTCGTTCGAGCTGGCGCAGGCGAGCGGCAAGTCAATCGGAACCCCGGCGCTGATCCCGATGCTGAAGATGGCCCACGAGCAGCACGGCAAGTTGCCGTGGGCGACTTTGTTCGAGCCGGCGATAAAGCTGGCGGAGGAAGGCTTCGTCGTCGGGCCGCGCCTGGGCCGCAGCCTGCTCAACAACAAGGCGATCTTCGAGGCCGATGCGCAGGCGCGGGCGATCTATCTCGATGCGGCGGGCAAGCCCTGGCCGCAGGGCCATGTTCTGAAGAACCCGCTCTACGCGCAGTCTCTGCGCTCCATTGCATCGGAGGGACCGAAGGCAGTGACGCAAGGGCCGATCGCGGACGCAATCGTGGCGGCAGCGCAGCGGCAACCGCGTGCCGGCACGCTAACCCTGGCGGACCTCCAGGCCTACGCGCCTCGGCGGCTCGATCCGCTGTGCGGGTCTTTCCGCGTCTATCGTGTCTGCACGATGCCGAGCCCGAGTTCGGCGAATGCGATGCTGTCGATCCTCGGCCTCTATGAACGAGCGCGCCCGCAGCCGGACGGCCCTGAGAATGTGCAGGATTGGGCGGCTTATGTCTGGGCCAGCCGGCTCTCCTATGTCGACCGCGACCACTATATGGCGGATGACCGCTTCGTTCAGGCGCCAACAAAGGAGATTGTGGCCCCGACCTATCTCGACGCGCGCGCGAAGCTGATCGACCTGTCGAAGGCGCCGCCTGCGATGCCGGTTGGCGCGCCAGCGGGAGAGGCGCTGAAGAACAAGTGGGGCAGCGAGGCGATGCAGGAGCATGGTACGACCCACCTTTCCATCGTCGACCATGACGGCAATGCCGTATCGCTGACGGCGACAATCGAGTCCGAGTATGGTGCACACCGCATGGCGGGCGGGTTCTGGCTCAACAATGAGCTGACGGATTTCTCGCTGCAGCCGGTGATCGACGGCAAGCCGGTTGCCAATGCAGTGGCGCCGCGCAAGGCGCCGCGCTCGTCCATGTCGCCTTCGATCATCACGGATAAAGAAGGCGAGCTGGTCATGGTGGCGGGGTCAATGGGCGGCAGCACGATCATCGCGTCGGTGTCGCGCACGATCATCGGCGTGCTCGACTGGAAACAGACGCCGCAGGAAGCGGTTGGCACGGCAATGGTGTTCGCGCGCACGCCGGAGATTTCGGTGGAGGCGGATCGCATGCCGAAAGCGATGTCGGATGCGCTGTCGGGGCTCGGCTGGCGGGTGTCGCGCGATGCACATTACAGCGGCACGCACGCGATCCTGGTAACGCCGCAGGGGCTCGTTGGCGGAGCCGACCCGCGCGAAGAGGGTAAGGCGATCGCGCTGCCGCCGCGCTGACTTGATGCATTTGCAGCGTTTTCTGACTACCCGCAATTTAACTGCGGGCGCCGCTAGGTCAGCTTATTGTTGACACTGTCAATGCGGAGTAGGGTTCTCGGGATTCGGGCTCCAGGGAGATGACGCCGTCATGCAGAAAAACAAGATCGGAACGGTCGCGCTACTCGCGAGCGTATCCGCCATCATCCTCGCCGCCTGCTCAGCCAGCGAGACATCAGCCAAGCTCGTCGGCGCGAAGGTCGACGACTACATGCTGGTCGACCAGACCGGCATGGGCCACATCCTGAAGTACGACACGATCACCCCGGCCGTGGTCCTGGTGTCGCATGTCAATGGCGACAAGGGCGCGCTGGCGGCGGCCAAGACGGTGCAGGACCTTGCGGCGAAGCACCCGAACGTCGTCTTCCACATGATCAACTCGGCCGATTCCGATACGCGCGACACTATTGCTGCGGAAGCCAAGGCGAACGGTATCACGATCCCGATCCTCGATGACGAGTACCAGTTGATCGGCAACTCGCTGGGCTTCACCTATGCGGGCGAGGCGGTGATCGTCGACCCCAAGAAGAATTTCGAGATCGTCTATCACGGCCCGGCCGACACGATCGAAACGGCGCTCACAGACGTTGTTGCGGGCAAGGCCCCGGCCACGGCTGAAGTGATGGACATCAAGGGCACGAAGCTTGTCTTCGCCGATCGCGGCAAGGAAGCTGAATTCGCCAAGATATCGTACTCCAACGACGTCGTGCCGATCCTGATGGCGAAGTGCGTCGACTGCCACCAGCCGAACGGAATCGCTCCGTGGCATATGACAAACTACCAGCAGGTGAAGACCTTCGCGCCGATGATCCGCGAGTCGATCCGCCGTGACCGCATGCCTCCCTTCGACGCCGACAGCCACTATCGCGCGTTCGCGAAGAACGAGAACCTCTCTGCCGAAGAAACGAAAACGCTGGTTCACTGGATCGAAGCTGGTGCGCCGAGCGATATCGCCGAAGGCGGCGAAGACCCGCTGGTGAAGGGCGTGCTGGGGCGACCCGACTGGCCGCTGGGCGAGCCTGACCTGGTCGTCGACATCCCGGCTTACGATGTGCCGGCGGCAGGCGTCGTCGATTACCAGATTCCGGCCGTGAAGAGCCCGCTGACCAAGGGCAAGTGGCTGAAGGCGACGACGTTCAAGCCGGGCAACCGTCAGGGCGTCCACCACATCCTCGCCGGCTGGCTGCCGAAGATGCCAGCGAATGGACGTGGCTTCGACTGGGAAATCTCGATGGGCGGCTATGCCGTCGGCAACGAATCGAACCTTGCGCCGTCCAACTGGGCGACATGGGTGCCGCCGGGCGGCGCCATCTCGTTCCAGATGCACTACACGCCGATCGGCAAGGCCTTCACCGACAACTCGAAGATCGCCTTCTACTTCCAGGACGAAGCGCCTGAAATGATGAAGCGTCAGGTCGTGATCGCCGATCCCTCGATCGAGATCGCGGCGAACACGGCGCGTCATCACGAGACGGCCTATGTGCTGTTCCCGGCCGACGTGCAGATCTATGCAGCGCAGGTCCACGCGCACTATCGTGGCTATGCCTCGAAGCTCACGGCCATCTATCCCGACGGCAAGGAGGAGATCCTCCTCAACATGCCGCACTATGACTTCAACTGGCAGCGTGACTACATCTTCAAGGACCTGATCGACCTGCCGGCAGGCACCAAGCTTGTCGCCGACTACTGGTATGACAACTCGGCGAACAACAAGGCGCTGCAAGGCGACACGACGAAGGCGCTGACCAACCCGGCGAAGAAGATCTTCTGGGGCGACCAGTCCTTCCAGGAGATGCTGTTCACGGCCGTGCAGTTCCGGTGGAAGGACGAGACCCCCGCCAACCCGCGTGACGACCTGCAGGCGGCGCTGCGCCAGACGCAGCTGCTGACGATGGCGGACGACAATCGCGACGGCAAGCTGCAGGAATCCGAGTTGCGGACCGACTCCGAGGAAGGCGCTTCCAACGTCACGAGCGATGGCGTTGCGCCCGTGCACCAGCAGTTCAAGGCCAACTTCGCGGCGATTGACGCCGACAAGGATGGCGGCCTGTCAATGCAGGAACTCGGCGCCGCGATGGAGCAGATGCAGCGCAGACGCAGTCGCTAGCGCGGCTGGGTATCAATACGCTTCTACGGACTAACCCGGCCGGGCTCACCTGAGCCCGGCCGATTGCTATTCAGGCATCGGATGCCCGGGGTTTGGATTGCGCACCGCAAGATTGACGGACCAGCTGACCGATGCCGTTCGCGCGCTTGGCGACGAGTTGTCCTCCACCAGCGACACCACGACGGAGTTGAGGCTGTCGGGGCGCGAGAATATGAGCGCTGTCTCGTAATCCTCGTAGTTGCGAACGCGTTCGCCGCCGGCGGCCGCCCAGCCTTGTGGCTCGAGGCACGCCTTCGCGCGGACGGCCAGCTTGTCGTAAGCAGCCGCAGCGGCCGCCTTCGCAGCGGCGGCCTTGTCCCACATGTTCTGCGCGCTGGTCTCCTGGAGCATGTTGCAGCGGACATAGTTGAACGGTCCGCCGCCATTGACGCCTTCCTTGGCATTGCCTGCGCGATAGAGCTCGCACGCCGTGAAATCGGCGAACCCGGACGGCGACTGGTTGAGCCTCGGCAGCATGCCGAGCGACTGGCCGGCGGGAACGAGCGAGATGAAGGGCCGCTCCTCGTTGGCCGTCTTCACGACGTGGGCGATGCCCGCGCAGAGCGCGTCAGGCGCTTCCGGCGTCTGGCCATGCGCCATCGGTAACGCGAGCGACGATGCGGCGATCAGCACAACAAGTCGGCTGGATTTCATGCGTGTTCTCCCGATTCCGAGGCAGGGTCGGCGCGCGCTCTGGGAGCGTCGACCTCCGATCGCAGTGCTCAGGCGACCGTCGCTTCCGCCTCAACGAAGTTCGGCCACTGCCGCATGTACTGGACGAAGCCGGGGGACAGGCCCTCGTCGAGAAGATGCTGGATGGTTACAGGTGTCTGCGGCGAGACGTAGGTGGCGTCCGTCTGCACGCGCTTCGGGAAATCGTGGCGCAGGATGGCGCCGCGTCCGACCACCACGTAGTCGCAGCCAGCGTCGAGGACGCCTGCAGCATCCTTGCCGCTCATCACCTTTCCAGCCGCGCCGAGGCGCACCTGACCACGAGGCAGCTCAGTGAAGACGCTCATCAGGGTCCGGCCCTTGTGCTCGTCCTCGTTGGGCTCCTTCGCCACATCCCAGAGCGACATGTCGAGGAAGTCGATCTTGCCGTTGCGCAGGATTTCGGCGGCAACGTCACGGATCTCGGCGAGCTTGAGACCGAAACGTTCGGGAGACAGGCGCAGGCCTAGCTGGAAGTCGGGCTTCGTTGCTGCGCGGATGCCGTCGATGATTTCCGTGATGATACGTGCGCGGTTCTCCAAGTTGCCGCCATAGCCGTCCTCGCGATGGTTGATCTCCGCCGACAGGAACTGTGCCAGGATATAGCCGTGCGCCCCATGGATCTCGACGCCGTCGAAGCCCGCCTTCTCGGCGCGGACGGCGGCGGCGATGTAGGCGTCGCGCAGGGCTTCGACCTCGGGGAGGGTCAGCGCCCGCGCGCCGGTCTTGGTGTCGTTGGACGGGCAGACGGGCGTTCCGACAAGTTCCTTGGGTGAGCGATTGCCGGCGTGATGGATCTGCAGGGATGAGACCGAGCCATGCGCCTTGATGCCCGCGGCGAGGCGCGCGAGCCCTTCGAGGTGCTTGTCGTCGAACGCGCCGAGCTGACCCGGGAACCCCTGGCCGACCGCCTGCACATGGGCGGCGCAGGTCATCGTGAGGCCAAAGCCGCCTTTCGCCCGCAGCGTCAACCAGTTGTACTCGACGTCCGACAGCACCCCGTCAGGATGGCTCTGCGTGTTGGTCAGCGGCGCCAGCATGAACCTGTTCTTCCACGCCGGTCCGCGGGCGAGGGTGAGGGGAGAGAAGAGAGACGTCATTCAGCTGGCTCGCGCTTGTGTGAGTGTTCACTGAGGTACGGATTCAAGCGCTGTCCCGCAAGTTAGCTGGGCCAAGCAGTCATCCGCGACCGAGCCAGTCGGCGTTGGAAATCCCGATGTTGCGCCTGAGAAAACTTTGCGTTTCCGCGCGCCCGCGGAGCCGGGGTTCCCGGGATGCGCCTCAAGCTTGTCCGAGAATGCCTCGGGCGCGCGAAGCGCCCGGGTTTTGGCCCCTCCCGCGCCGCGACGAAACGCCCGTGTTTGCAGCGGAAAAAGCCAATTTCCTTGAGTTGTCACAACGGCTCGGCGCGTGCTAGTCAGCCCGCGCGGCACACGACCCAGTCGCCACCCGTATTCACGCGGTTGATTTCACATCAATTTTTGCCTCGGACCGGTGTGGGGGATTCGGGGCTCACGAACTTGATTATTGGGGCTAGAGATTTGGCCGG
>CAIMMO010000042.1 GCA_903842595.1 uncultured Alphaproteobacteria bacterium | reverse complement strand
CAGGCGACAGAAGCCTTCAGATGGGCGACGGCGCTGGTCGCCTTCTCGTCGGGGTGGATCTGGGTGAACGACAGGCGTGAGGCGTCGTCGATGCAGACGTGGACGAACTCCCAACCGATGCCGCGATTGTTGGACTGGCCTGTCCTGTCGCCGGTTATGCGATGGCCGATACGCTCGAAGCGGCCGAGCTTCTTGATGTCGATGTGGATCATGTCGCCGGGGTTGGGGTGTTCATAGCGCCGGGTCGGCGGAGGCGGATCGAGGTCGCGCGCGCGGGAAAGTTTTGCAGCGCGGAGGATGCGGCTGACGGTTGCGGGTGACAGCCCGCAAAGGCGTGCGATCTCATCGCCCGGCAGGCGCTGACGGCGCAGGGCGATGACATCGCCCGCCTTTGCTTCCGGCGTTGGGTTTCGCAGGCGATGCGGGCGTGATGAGCGGTCCTTGAGGCCGTCCAGCCCTTCGGCCAGGAAGCGGTCGATCCACTTGCCAATGGTCTTGTTGCATACCCCGAATGCCTCGGCGGCGTCCTTGCGTGACCAGCCCTCCTCCAGCACCCGGCGGACGATCTCGGCTCGACTGTGGGGCGTGGTACGGGCATTCTCATGGATGTCCATTCGGCGTCTCTCCGAAGAAATTGACGTGTCGCAACATCAATCTCTCCGGTCCGCGCCGAGTGGACAACCTATTGAAAGCTCACATCTATCTCGATGGCGGATGGGCTTCCTTGGTGGACGGGCTGGTGCATGCAGCGCATGCGGTGGGGGCGGAGCTGTATGCCGGCGCGCGGGTGGAGCGTGTGGCCGGGGGCGGCGTCGCGATGGCGGACGGAGCCTGGTGGCCTGGTGATGTGACCTTGCTGGCGCTCAGCCCGGTGGAGGCGAGCGCCCTCGTCCCGGATGCGGCGTCTCTCGCGGTGGAGGCAAGCGAGGCGCGGCCAGCGCGTGCGAACACGCTGGATCTTGCGCTGAGCCGGGTGCCGGACGGCGCGAATGACTTCGCGATTGGAATCGATAGTCTGTTCTACATTTCGCTGCACTCGAAGTCGGCGAAGCTGGCCCCGGGGCCTGGAGGCGTTGTGCATGTTGCAAAGTATCTGCCCGTTGGCGAGGCGCCGGGGACGGATGCCGTGGCCGAACTGGAGCGTGTCGCCGATCTCGTCATGCCGGGCTGGCGGGCGCTGGAAGTGAAACGGCAGGAACTGCGCGGGATGGTCGTGGCAAATGCACTGCCGCGCTGGGACAGGAAGCGAGCTGGCGTGTGTGTGAAGGATTCGCCGGGGTTGTTTGTCGCCGGCGACTGGGTTGGCGATGAGGGGATGATCGCCGACGCCGCCGCCGCGAGCGCCGTCGAGGCCGCCATGGCGGTGCAGGGATGGTTGAAGCGTGGTGCGTCGCGAGCGGCCTAGCGCATCAGCTTCCCGTTGATGACTTCGTCCGGCTCTTCGAAGCAACGAGCGCGCATCAGGACAAAGTCGGTTGGGAAGTCGTCGCCGGTGAAAGCGATAATGAGCTGGCCCCAGTTGCGCGTAGTGCGTCCGTGGTCGTCGATGATGGCGAAGGGGCAGATGAGGGTGGTGTCGTCCTCGTCGTCATGGCTGACGTCCGGCTCGGACCAGTAGCCTTTCAGCGGGCCGGGTCCGCCGAATTCGCCTGCGAGGCCGTTGACATAGAGGTAGCCGAGATTGTCACCGAACGGGACGGGGTATTCGAGGACGCCGCTCGGGCCGCTCTCGGATGTGTAGGTGAACTTGCGCAGGGGCGACTTCCAGGTGACGAGATCAGGCTCCTGCGCGGTGGCGGAGGCGCAGCTCGCCATGAGGGCGAAAGCGATGAGCGCGGTGCTGCGTTTCATGGATCAGCCGGGAGAGGGTTGCGGGTTGGCGGCAAGGGGCGCGGAGAAGGATTTCGGGAGCAGCGTATACCAGCGTGGGCCGGCGGAGTTCATGCGCTCGGCATAGGCGCCCGCTTCGGCTCCGATGCCGGCGAAGACGTCGCCGCGGTTGGGGCCGCGACGGATGGCGCCTCCGGTATCCTGCGCAACAAGCAGACGCTGGAATGGCGCGCCGCCATACTCGCCGTCGACGAACACGATGGCGCCATAGGGGTGGTAGGCTGGGTCGACAGCGATCGAGCCCAGCGGCGTGAGCGGCACGTTGGCTGCGCCCTTCGGGCCGGCGGCGAAGTCGGTGATCGTTTCCTCCTGGAAGAAGACGTAGGAGGGATCAGCGTTGAGGGCTGACTTCTGTTCGGCAGGGTTGGTGTCGAGCCAGGTGCGGAAGTTGGTCCAGGTCGGGCTCTGGAGTCGGCCAGAGTTGCGAAGGGCGCCGAGCGCGGAGTTCCACTTGTAGCCGTTCTGGGCCGAGAACTGCGCGCGTGCTTGCGTGCCGTCCGCAAACTGGAGCCGGCCGGAGCCCTGCACCTGAAGGTTGTAGACGTCGGCGGGGTGGGCGTAGCCGATGATCTGGCCGAAATAGGGCGTGATCGCCTCGCGCTTCGGATAGGGCACGATGCGGTCGCCGTTGATGCGGCCGTTGAGCGAGCGCGGCGCGCCGCGGAGGGCTTCGTTGTCGTAGGCTTCGGCAAAGGCGCCGAGATCGACCGTGATCATGTCGGACGGACGCTTGAGCAGCGGCTCGGTGAATTGAGGCGACCATTCGCGGCTGGCCTGGATGACGGGTTCGAAATAGGAGGTCAGCCTCGCTTCGCCCGGGCCGAGCACGTATTGCGGATCGAAATAGCCTTCGAAGAACCAGCGTTCCTGTCCCGGCTGGATGGTGAGCGATGCGTTGCAGGCGTTGAACCAGTCGCCGACGCGGCCGCCATAGCGTCCGCCGCTGAGCGGGGCGTCGGGAGCGCGCAGGCGCCAGGAGTCGCACTGGCGTTTGAAGGCCTGAAGGGCGGGTGCCATGTCGGCCCTCGCCCAGCCGGGAACGCTGTCGAACGCGACGGGCGTCATGGTGAAATCAGCGGGCGCAGGCGTCATGGGTCCAGGGGTTATGGGCGGCCGGGTGACGACCGGGCCGGGACGGGTTCCGCCCGCGACGACGGGCGCGGGCCGTGACGAGGCACAGGCTGCAAGCGTGACCACGAGCGATGCAGACAGGATGGCGCGGCCGAGCATTCGCGTCTCCGAAACGAAAAGGGTGGGCGTCCCAACACAAGCGATGAGTGCAGGTTAGCGCGAAATTGTGGCGCGGGGAGGCTGGACTACTCGTCTTCCTGCAGTTCGGCCGCGTTGGGATCGAAAGGCCTGATCGAGAATTCGTTGCCGGGTTGGCCGGGTGGGACGAGGGTGTAGAAACCCTCGATTTCCAGGCGGATCATGATGGGATCGGGGCTGTGGTTCTTGAAGTACCAGCCGAAAATGCCGTCGATCGGGGCGGTCAGGCTGCCCTGGTCGGACAGGAGGCGCGCTTTGCGATAGTCGATGACGGTCTGCGGCTGGCCTGCGGGCGGCAGGTCGTGGCCGTGCTGGTCGGTCTCGACGGGGATGGTGGCGGGCGTGCCGTCGAGATTGTTGGCTCTCCATTTGTAGAAGATCGACTGGCCGGGCTTCATCGCGACCTTGTATTCGATCGCGGCCTCCTTCCAGTCGGCGGCCCCGAGCGGGATGTCGACGATATGCGATGTCTTTGGCGCTTCTGACCAAGTCGCAAGCGCGCCGCCGCCGGCAAAGCCCTTCTCCTCAGGCGCCCAGAGGCGGCTGATGCCGGTGGCCTTGCCGATGCCGAGGGGGTCGGTGTTGAACTCGGCGGGCATGATGGCCCCGACCACGATCAGCGCGCCGAGAACGAGTCCGCCGCCAGTGATGAGGGCGAGTGTTTTGCCCGACACGCTGAGCGCGACGGGACGGATGTCCTGCTCGTTGGGCATCATGCGTCTCCTGCGAGAAAGTAACCTGCAAGCTGCTCGCCTGCCAGCACGACGCCAGCGAGGAACAGCAGTGCGTTGGCCGCGGTGGCGTAGCGTCCGAAGGATTTGGTCGTGCGCCAGAGCGTCATGGCGAGGAGGATGATCGACAGGGCGACGACCTGGCCGATCTCGACGCCGACGTTGAAGGCGATGAGGTTGGCGAGGAGGCCGTCCTGATTGAGGCCGAGGTCCTGTAGCTTGGTCGCGAGGCCAAGGCCATGGATCAGGCCGAAGCCCCCGACGGCGATGCGGTTGTCGATCGGCCAGCCGAGCTTGCGGAAACCGCCGAGATTCTCGAAGGCCTTCCAGCAAACGGAGAGGCCGATCACCATGTCGACCAGATGCGAGGACACGCCAAGGTCGAACAGGACGCCGAGGATCAGCGTGGTGGAGTGCCCCAGCGAGAACAGCGTGACATAGAGCAGGATGTCCCTGAGGCGGTAGAGGAAGAAAATCACGCCCAGCAGGAAGAGAAGGTGGTCGTATCCCGTCACCATGTGCTTGGCGCCGAGATAGAGGAAGGGGAACGGGTCTGCGCCGACGGTCGCCTGCACGAACGCAGCGTCACGGCCGCCAATGGCGTGGGCCAGGACGGGTGGCGCAATCAGGCTGAAAATCAGCAGCGCGAACAGGATGTTGTGGTTACGCATCGGGGCTCGCGGCAGAGGGTATTCTGGCTTACGGCTGGCGGGTTGGGGATGCAATGCATCCGCGCGGGCTGTCGCGCGTATCAAGGCATTCTGGGAGATTTTGCGATGGACATTGTGAAGGGTGCGCTTGCGGCCGGTCTGATCCTTGGCGTTCTGGACGGGCTGTGGCTCGGCATTATCGCGCGGGAGTGGATTTTCCAGCAACTGGGCGAGCTGCGGCGGTCGGACGTGCAGATTGTTCCTGCGGTCGCGTTTTACCTGCTCTACTCGGCCGGCCTGGGTTTTTTCGCGGTGGCCCCGGCGCTTGAGAGCGGCGACTGGATGAAGGCGGCAATGCTGGGCGGGTTCCTCGGCATGATCGCCTACGGGACTTATGACCTGACGAACTGGGCGGTCATGAAGAACTGGCCCGTGGCCATGAGCCTGGTGGACATCGTATGGGGTACGGTCCTGTCAGCAGCGTCGGCGGCTGGGGCGGTGCTCCTGCTAAAGGGCATGAACTGGGCCTAAGCCTCATCCCATTCGAACACGTCTTCGATGCCGACGTTGAAGACGTGCGCGATCCGGAAGGCTGCCTCAAGTGACGGACCGTACTTACCCGCTTCGATGGCCGCAATCGTCTGGCGCGTCATGCCGATGCGCTCGGCGAGATCGCTCTGGGTCATCTCGCCGTGTTCGAAGCGGAGGCGACGGATATGGTTGCCGATGTGGAGCTTCGCCATCGCTCAGTAGCCGCGCCGCAGCATCACGATCTGGGCGATGGCGACGCTGAGGGCCGCGCACACCATGGCCGCGACGCCGACATTCACGATGCGGACGATCAGGTCAACCAGGCTCTCGCCGCGCATCGGCAGATGGGTAACGATGAGCGTTCCTGCCATTCCGATCATCAGCACGTAGTAGCCGATCACATGGCTTCGCGCGTGGATCATCAGCTCGCGCTCATCGCTTGCGCTGCGCGAGTCGCGCGGCGTGACAAGCAGTGCGGCGAGGTTGAGCGCCACCTGCAACAGGACGAGGCCGACGATCGCCATGATGCCGAAGTGAAAGGCCTGCCATGACGTCTGCCGGAGCATGCCGGAGATGATCGCGCCGTAATACGCTCCGAAGCAGACGAGGATCGTGACCAGCGTGATCCAGGCTGTCTTCTCACGGAACGACATTCGGCTTCCTCGAAAAAGTGACTCGACGACATGTATAGAATCTTTTACATTATGTTCGATTTACTTGTCATGCCTTTTTCTGGCTCCGGAACAAAAGATCCGATTCCGGATGTGGCGAAGCTTTGTCCTGAAGGAGGACTCCCCATGCGGACGATTTCGACTCTCGCGATCCTGGCAGTTGGCGTGGTGTGGTCGACTGTCGGCTGTTCGCAGCATGATCTGATGGCGATGCATGCCCCCGCACACGCAAACGTTGCGATGCCAGAGGCCGCCGCTCCGGGCCCGCAGGGCCAGACGCTGAACCTGCAGGGTGATCAGTCGGCATGGATCAACAACGACCATATGCGCGGCTTCTACGCCCTGTCGAAAGAGGCGCTGGGCAAGGGCGCGCCGCCGCTCGACGCCGAGAGCTATCGTGAGAAGTCGTATCAGATTTTCCGGGCGTTCGGGAAGTCGATGGGCGCCGATCCGGACCTGATGGTGGACCACCTCAAGGACATTCCTGGGCAGATGGTCACGATCGTCGGAGACGATCCAAAGGTGCTCGACAGCTACGACAATTTTGTCGTGGCGCTGATGGGGCCGCAGTAGCTAGTGCGGCGCATCGCCATAAGGCCGGTCCATGTCGGAGACGATGAACCAGCGGCCGCCATCGTTCTGCAGCGTCAGCATGAACTTGCCGCCGCCTGGATCGCCCGCGTTTTCCGCATACTCGCCGATGACGTAAGCGAGATCTCCGCTGTAGCCGTGGTCGAGTGCGCGCAGGTCAAGCGGCCCCCCGCTGCCGTTGTAGCAGGCTTCGACACCGGCGCGGTCAGTCACGGGCGGGCAGGCGTTCGGCACGACGGTGCTGCCTTCAGCGAAGAGTGCAGCCAGCGCCTTTGCGTCGCGCGCCTTCCAGGCGGCCGTGTAGTCGTCGAGCACGCGCTGGAGCGATGGCGGGAGTATCTGGTCGCCAGAGGCGAGTGTGGTCGTGCAGCCAGTGAGGGTCAAAGCCGCCAGAGTGGCGAGCGCCTTGATCTGGCTTGTCCCGTTTGCCAGCCTACGCTCGCCAACGCTACTGCCCACCCGCATACATCTTCACTAGCTGGTACAGGAACATGCGGCCTTCGAGGAGTTGTTTCACGCCGACACGTTCGTTGAGGCCGTGGGCGTTCGTTGTGTTGGGGTCTGCGAAGATGCCCGAGACGCCGTAGGTCGGGATGCCGGCGGGCGTGGTGAAGCGGCCGTCAGTGGCGCCGGTGGCCATGGCAGGGATGACGGGCACGCCGGGCCACATCTTCTCGGTGAGCTGTTCAATCGGCCCGAGGATTGCGGCCGGCAGCGGGGGTGCCTTCATCGGCGTTTCGGGCGGCGAGCGCAGCATGACTTTGACGTCGCTGTTCTTGATGGCGTCCTGGAGCTGCTCGCGGATCTCCTCCTGGGTGTGGCCGGGGAAGATACGGCAGTTGACGTTGGCGGTGGCGCGCTGGGGCAGGGCGTTGGGCGCGTGGCCGGCGGTCAGCTGCGTCGCAACGCAAGTGGTGCGCAGCGTGGCGTTGTAGGAGGGACTTGCCGACAGGCGGCGTATGGCGGCGGCGCTTTCGCCATCAGCCGCATCGCGCATGTCCTGTCCTTCCTGACCGGGCGTGATCTGGCCCATGCGGCGGAAGAAGGTGCGTGTCGCGTCATTGAATTCGGTCGGGAATTCATAGGCCTGTACCTTCATCAGCGCCTGCCCGAGTTCGTAGATGGCGTTGTCGGGCACGGGGCGCGAGGAGTGGCCACCCGGATTGGTCACCTCGATGGTGAAGTCCTGATAGAGTTTCTCGCCGGCCTGCACGCCATTGTAGAGATAGCGGCCGGTGGTGGGGTCGAGCCGGCCCCCGGCGCCTTCGTTGAGTGCGAACTCGGCTGAGATGAGGTCGAGGTGGTTCTCCACCATGTACTTGGCGCCGATGAATTCGTTGGCGCTCTCCTCGCCGCAGTTCAGCATCATCTTGATAGTGCGGGCGGGCTTGTAGCCTTCCTGCCTGTAGCGGATCATCGAGTCCGTGAAGATCGCGGCCATCGATTTGTCATCGCTGGCGCCACGGGCGTAGAAATAGCCGCCTGCTTCCGTTAGTACGAAGGGGTCACGAACCCAGTCTTCGCGCTTCGCTTCCACGACATCGATGTGCGCCATCAGCAGGATGGGTTTTGCCGCGGCGTCGGAGCCGGGGAGGATGGCGACGAGGTTGCCGTCCTGCGGACGGTTCGGCTTCGGATCGACGAGGATATGGAGGTCGCTTTCCGGATAGCCGGCAGCGAGCAGGCGCGCCTTCATCCGTTCCGAGGCGAGCGTGCAGGAGCCCACGGAGTAGGTGGTGTTGGTTTCGACCAGCTCTTTGTAGAGCGCACGGAACTCGGCTTCGCCGGCGCCTGAGTCGCCAGATGGAAAGGCCGGGGCGGGCGCTTCGGAGACGATGGGTGCGACCGGCGCTGTCGTGCATGCGGCAAGCACCACTACAGAGGCGGCGGCGAGAAGGAGGCGCATGGGGTACCCTTGAGTCGATTTGGCCGGACAAGACCATGGCGCGGGCTGCACGCCAAGCGCCGTCACGGCCAGGCGGAGATCACTGCGCCAGCAGCGAGAAATCCCAGCAGGAGGTGGATGGAGTCCATGATCAGAAGGCCAGGGCGTTCTGGGCTGTAGACGAACGAGTATAGGCGCGTCGACAGGATCAGGAAGAACCAGATCTGGAAGGTGACGACGAGCCCTGTGGCAAGGTTTGTGACGCCGCACATCTTGAGAATGATGGCGAGGCCGATGGCTGTCAGGATCGGCATGAGAGGCGAGACCGCCATCTTCCACGTGTGCGGCTTCAGCTGTTCCTGTGTGTAGCCGGACAGCTCCATCCAGAGCTTTGAGAAGACGGCGCCGTAGATAAGGAAGCCGATGGCGTAGAAGGCGATGGCGGCGACGATGATGGCGAGCCAGTTGTCGCCGACGATCATTTCCTGCGGTGGCATGTTCAACTCCCCTTTGTCGCGTGGGGATATTAGGCGAGTTACCGTTGAGAGTCCATTTCGCGGTAGGGAAAGCAAAAAGGCCCGCCGATGAGGGCGGGCCTTGGTGGTCGTCTTGTGCCAGTTTACTACAGCTTGCTTGTCAGCTCGGGCACGATCTTGAAGAGGTCGCCGACGAGGCTGTAGTCCGCGATCTGGAAGATCGGCGCTTCTTCGTCCTTGTTGATGGCGACGATGATCTTCGAGTCCTTCATGCCGGCGAGATGCTGGATGGCTCCCGAGATGCCGATTGCGACGTAGAGTTCCGGAGCGACGACCTTGCCGGTCTGGCCGACCTGATAGTCGTTCGGGGCGTAGCCGGCATCGACTGCGGCGCGCGAGGCGCCGACGCCTGCGCCGAGCTTGTCGGCGAGGGGCAGGATCACCGCGTTGAACTGTTCAGCCGAGGCCAGCGCGCGGCCGCCGGAGACGACGCGCTTGGCCGACGCGAGCTCGGGGCGATCCGATTTCGCGATCTCCGCCGAGACGAAGGCCGACTTGAAAGGACCGGCCGGCGCGGCGGCGGTTTCGACCGACGCGGAGCCCGTGGAGGCGACGGCCTGGAAAGCCGTGCCGCGGACGGTGATGACTTTCTTCGCGTCGGACGATTTCACCGTCATGATCGCGTTGCCGGCGTAGATCGGGCGCTCGAAGGTCGAGGCATCGATCACTTTCGTGATCTCGGAGACCTGCATCACGTCGAGCTTCGCGGCGATCCGCGGGGCTGCGTTCTTGCCGATGCTGGTGGCGGGCGCAAAGAAAGCGCCGTAGCCGGCCATCATCGGGACGACGAGCGCTTCGATCGCTTCGGCGATGCCGTGGTCGAACACGTCGCCTTCAACATGGATGACCTTGCGGACGCCGGCGAGTTTGGCGGCGGCCTGGGCGGCAGGGCCGGCATTGTGGCCAGCGACCAGCACATCGATATCGCCGCCGAAAGCCTGGGCGGCAGCGACGGTCTTCGCGGTGACGTCGTTGAGGGCTGCGTTGCTGTGTTCAGCGAGGACGAGAACGGCCATGATCAGATGGCTCCCACGGATTTGAGTTTTGCGATCAGCGCGTCCACATCGGCAACTTTTTCGCCGGCTTCACGCTTCTTCGGCTCGGCGACTTTCACAACCGACAGGCGCGGTTCGATGTCGACGCCGTAGTCGGCAGGCGATTTGACGTCGATCGGCTTTTTCTTCGCCTTCATGATGTTGGGAAGCGAAGCGAAGCGCGGCTCGTTGAGACGGAGGTCGGTGGTGACGACGGCCGGCAGCTGGAGTGCGAGCGTCTGCAGGCCGCCATCGATCTCGCGGGTGACTTTCAGTGTCTCGCCATCTTTCGCAACGGCCGAGGCGAATGTTCCCTGCGGCCAGCCGAGGAGGGCTGCGAGCATCTGCCCGGTCGCGTTGGAGTCATCGTCGATCGCCTGCTTGCCGGCGATGACGAGGCCAGGCTGTTCAGACTCGACGATCTTCGCCAGGATCTTGGCGACGGCGAGCGGTTCAACGGCTGCATCTGTCTGCACGAGGATGCCGCGGTCCGCGCCCATGGCTAGACCGACGCGAATGGTTTCCTGCGCCTGGGCGGGGCCGATTGAGACGACCACGATCTCGGTGGCGAGGCCTTTTTCCTTCATACGGACGGCCTCCTCGATGGAGATCTCGTCGAACGGGTTCATCGCCATCTTCACGTTGGCGAGGTCCACACCGCTCTGGTCGGCCTTCACGCGCGGACGGACGTTGTAGTCAATCACCCGCTTGACGGGTACGAGCACCTTCATCGGTGGAATCTCCGGTCGAAAATCCAGAAACGGGCCGCCAAGTCCCCAGCAAGTGAGCCTGTGAACCAGCGGGCCCTCCGGTAGCCCCCACGCGCGCCGGAATCAAGTTTCGCGAAGGGCCGCGGGGCAAAAAGCGTCGATTTGGCGCGAATGGCGGGGTGGCCAGGGAAACAATCGTGCCGGACAGAGGGTTTTGCGCGTGGCTTTTTCCGGGACGGCGCTAGCCTGACCAGCAAAAGACGATGAGGCGGGAGGTACGACGATGTCGTTTGGACGGGTACAGGTAATGGTGGTCGGGGCGCTGCTGGCGGCGGCGTGCGCGAGCACGGTTGATGTCGCGCCCGTCTCCATGTCCGCTGCGCAAACGGCGCGGGGGCTGGATTGTACATTTCTCACCGAGGCCGAAGCGGCGGCCAGCGCGGGCGTACCAAACGTCACGCATGAAGGCGTGCGCCTCGTACCGCAGCCGCCGCCATCGACCGACCCCAACGATGCGATTGCGCAACGGGCGAACATCCCGCGGTCAGCCCAGCCGGCGCTGACCGCCAGCCAGCAGCGCATCTTGATGTGTGGCTATGAACTGGACGCGGCGAATGCGCGGATGCCGTTCACGCTGTTCGTGCCGGAGGGGTATGACCCTGCCAGGAAGTGGCCGCTTATCGTCGACCTGCACGGGGCGGGGGTGACACCGCTGCAGCAGATGCTGTTTGATGGCACGACAGACTTTGCGCAGCGCGATGGGTACATCGTGCTGGCGCCGATGGGGTTCTCGACATTCGGTGGGTGGGGGCCGGCCCGCGGCACACCTGTTCTGGTCGAGACGGCGGATGTGAACCCTGAGACGGGCGCCAAATGGGCGACCAACGCTCTGTCCGAGCTTGATGCGCTGACCGTACTGGGCATGGTGCGGGACAAGTTCAATGTGGATGCGGATAGCATCTATCTGATGGGTCATTCCATGGGCGGGTTCGGGACGTTCTTCCTCGGCGCCAGGCACAACACGCTGTGGGCCGGAATCGCGCCGATCGCTGGTGGCGGAGTGGGACCGAACGCTCCGGCAGAGCGGCTGAAGGCTGTGCCGGTGCTGGTGATGCACGGCGCGGAGGACAATGTCGTCAACAAGATGAGTTCACGCGCCTCGGTGCGAGAGCTGCAGAAGGTCGGCGCACAGCACGTCTATCTGGAGTTTCCGGGGCTGGAGCACGAGTTCTTCATCCGGCGCGGGCGGGAAAACCTGGAGAAGGTGTTCCACTTCTTCAACCTGGTCTCGCGGAAGACGAATGTCGGGCCGATACCGGAGCCGGCGCAGTAGGCTTCTGCGGACGTTTGCAGAAGCGTGACTGGCGGTGCAGTGAACAGCCGCTATCGTGCAACCGTCATTCTTCAGGAGCCAGACATGGCCGACATCTTCGATGATGCCTTCTACGCGCGCGCAGACACCCACATCGCCCTTTCCAATGAGCAGGCAGACAGCGCCCCGCGGGAACTGGTGAATGCGTCGATGTTGTTTGCCTCGGCGCGCTTCTGCGCCTTCCTGGCGGCGGGCGGGTATTCTTCGGGTGAAACGATGGCGACGAAGCGCGACGAGATCGCGGACTATTTTGTCGATGGCTTCCGTCAGATGCTTGAGGGCAATCTCGACGCCTACATCCGGAACTTCGACAGCTACATGAAGCCGAAGGCGTAGCGGACGGTCCT
Source organism: uncultured Alphaproteobacteria bacterium (assembly GCA_903842595.1). Lineage (GTDB taxonomy): Bacteria > Pseudomonadota > Alphaproteobacteria > Caulobacterales > Hyphomonadaceae > UBA7672. Next base: position 14,349 of record CAIMMO010000042.1, on the reverse strand, counting down.
CCTCGCGCGTAGGCTCTCCTCAAAAGCGGGATGAAACAATGGCAGGACGTCTGGACGGCAAGGTTGCGGTAATCACCGGGGCGGCGAGCGGGATTGGCCGCGCGACCGTTGACCTGTTTATTGCGGAAGGCGCGCGGGTGATTGCGGCTGACCTGCAGGAGGACAAGGGCGCGCAGATCGAACACGAGCACAAGGACAGGGTGCGCTTTGTTCGTTGTGACGTGATGAACGAGGCGGAGATCGCGGCGGTGGTGAATGCGGCGAAGGACAGTTTCGGCAAGCTCGACATCCTGTTCAACAATGCCGGCACGGGCGGTGTGCGCGAGCTCGCGGATGGCGTGACGGCCGAGGGTTTTGACTCGGTGATGCATCTGCATGTGCGTGCGGCGCTGTTTGGCATGAAGTACGCCGTGCCGATCATGCGCGAGCAGGGAAGTGGGTCGATCATCTCCACCGCGTCGATTGCGGGGCTGCGGACGGGCTATGGGCCGCTGCTCTATTCGATCGCCAAGGCAGCTGTCGTTCACATGACGCATGCGGCCGCGGCGCAGCTGGGCGCAGAGAACATACGGGTGAACTGTATCTGCCCCGGCATGATCGCGACGAACATCTTTGCGGCCTCGTTCGGTATTCCGCGGCAGCTGGCCGAGACGCGCATCGACGCGCTTGCGGAAGCGAACAAGCATACGCAGCCCATCCCGCGCGGCGGGCGTGGATCGGACATAGCGGAGGCAGCGCTCTATCTGGGCTCGGACGGAGCCAGCTTCGTGACGGGACATGCGCTGGTTGTCGATGGTGGCATCACGCTGGGCCCGAATGACGCAACGCGGATGGCGACGTTCGCGCCGGTGTTTGGGGCGCTGGGCATTGATGCTGAGACCATGGCGGCGATCTTCAACCCGCCGAAGCGCGGCTGAATCGTCACGGAATTGCCATCTCGACCGGGTTGTCCGCGCCGTGCAAAGGCGCCATTCCAGCGGCATGGCTCTCGATTTTCTCAAGCGAATGATGCGCGCCACGGCGCCTGCGGATCTGCCCGAAGCGGATGCGCGTTCTGCGATCGCCGCAGTGCTCGTGATGGCGGCGCGAGCCGACGATCAATACGGCGCGGACGAGAGCCAGGTCGTGGACGACGTGCTGATGTCGCGCTTCGGGCTTGATGCCGCCGGCGCGGCAAAGCTGCGGGCTGAGGGCGAGAATGCCGAACTGGAGTCGATCGACATGTACCAGTTCACCAGGGCGATCCGGGCCGCAATCCCGATCGAGGACCGCATCGCGATTGTCGAGGCATTGTGGAAAGTGGTGCTGGCCGACGGCGCCCGCGATCCACATGAGGACACGCTGATGCGCCAGCTGGTGGACCGGCTGGGCCTGTCGCCGATGGATAGCGCGCTGGCGCGGCAGCGCGTTCAGGGTGGCGGGAGCATCCAGGCCTAGAGGCCTTGCCCCCACTCTGAAAGAGCGAGGGGCGGCGCTCACGGTTGCCCGGTTGGCATGGGCTGCATGTGCAGAACCATGATGAGCGCCAGCAAATGAAAAGAAATCGTCGCGCAATCTAGACCACCCGCTGGTAGCGGGCTTGCTCCTCCCCGTTGGAAGGGGAGAAGCAGATTCACGTGTTACTGCGCCGGGGCGGCAGGCGCCGCAGGAGCGACGGGGGCCGCCGGCGATGCGTAGGCGCCTTCCGGCGGGGCGATGCCTTTCAGGTGCTGGTTGAGGAAAGCCAGGTAGGCGTTCGACGCGGTGATGCGGTTTTCCTTGCGTAGGAAGCCATGGCCCTCGTCGGGGAAGACGATGTACTCGACGGGTACATTTTTCTTCCTTGCTCCGGCGACGATTTCATCGCTTTCAACCTGCAGCACGCGCGGGTCGTTGGCCCCCTGGATGACCAGCATTGGCTTGGTTATCTTGTCGGCGTGGAAGAGCGGAGAGATGCGGGTCAGGCGTTCCTTTTCCTTGGACGGATCGCCGAGTTCGTCGAACAGCGAGATACGCTGTGCGCCCCACCATGGCGGGATCGATTCCAGCGTGCGGACCCAGTTCGTGACGCCGAAGATGTTGACCCCGGCAGTGAACTCTTCCGGACGGAAGGCCAAGGCTGCGGCGACCATGTAGCCGCCGTACGAGCCGCCCATGATCGCGATCTTGTCGCCCTGCACCCAGTCAAGCGATTGCAGGTACTTCTTGCCATAGACGACATCGTCGAGATCGACCTCGCCATGCTTCTTGTCGTCCATGTGGTAGAAGGACTTGCCGTAACCGGACGAGCCGCGGTTGTTCACGCGCAGAACGGCGATGCCGTGGTTGACGAGGTGCTGGTACATCGCCGCATAGCCCTTGCGGTTCTGTCCGCCCGGGCCGCCATGGACGTCGACGACGGCAGGAACCTTCGCATCCGCGCTCGCGCCTTTTGGCTTGAACAGGATCGCGGGGATGTCGAGGCCGTCGAAGCTCTTGTAGCGGACCACTTCGCCGTCAACCAGCATCTGCTCGTCGATGGCCGGGTTGAGGTTCTTGGTGAGGCGCGCGGCGGCGCCGGTGGCGAGATTGGCGACAAACACATCGGCAGGCGAGGTGTCGGACGCGACGGTGAAGGCGATCTTCGATTCATCGCGGTTGAAGCGGACGTTGTTGATGTCGCCGGTGGGCAGGCCAGTCACAGCGACCGGATTGCCGGACGTCTGATCCAGGATGGTGAGTTTCGTCGATGCGTCCTGGTTGACGCCCGAAACGCGGTATTTGCCGGTCGGGGAGTACGTGACGAACATCACGTCCCAGTCGGCCTTGAGCAGTTCCTTCTTTTCCTTGCTCGCAAGGTCGTAGGTCCAGGCCTGCGTGTATTCGCCAAACTCGTCCGTGCTGTAGACGAGTTGCCTGGAATCGGGCGTGAAATCGTAGGCGCCGTAGGCGATCACGGCGTCATTCGGCGTGATGAGAGCTGGCGTCTGCCTCGCTGGCTTCGAAAGGTCGGCGAGATAGACGTCGCTGTCGGCTGAGCTGTTTTCCTTGGTGAGCGCCAGCCACTTGCCGTCGGGCGACACGGCGGTGACGGAGTAATCTGAATTCTCGAACACCAGCTTCCTCGCGAACGTCGTCGCGTCGTAGGCGTAGAGGTCGAACATCTGGGGGTTGCGCTCGTTGGTGGCGAGCCAGAACGTCTTGGCGTCTCCGCTCCAGCCAACGAATTGAGCGCGGTGCTTGTCGCCAGGCGTCAGGTCCTTGAGCGAGCCGTCTGCTTCGCGGACATAAATGTGCGCGAGCTCGTCGCCGCCACCGTCCGAAGACACCAGCACGCGATCATCGGCTGGGAAATAACTGATGGCGAAAACCGCGTTGGTCGTCGAGTTCGTCAGCGCGACCGGATCGCCGCCGGCGATGGGCAGGGCGGCTGCGTTATAGACGCCGGACTTGTCGGTCGCCAGCAGGAGGTTCGCGCCATCTGGCGAGAAGGCGAAGGGTGTGGCGTCGCTCATCGATACGGCAGTGGTGTCGAAGAACGCCTTCGCATCATAGGTCTTGTGCGTCGGCGCGGTGGCCCCATCCTCCGCTGCCGGCTGGCAGGCCGCCAGCGTCAAAGCCGTCATTGATAGAAGTATTGCAGACCTGACCATTCGACCCTCCGCGTTGCACGGAGAATGGCCGGGCTCGCAGGCACGTGCAAGCGACCTGTCGTCAGTCTCCGCTTGCAATCGTGGGAGAATTTGCGGCCTCGGCGATCTCGCCAAGGCGGAACCAGTCCGTCTTCTCGAGGCCAAGCTGGTAGTCGAGCCAGGTCGGCAGGATCTTGGCGGCGCGCGAGCCGCGCGTGTTCGAGAGGATCACGATCCCAGCGTCCTCCGCGGGGAGCCAGGCGATCTGGGCAATGTAGCCCTCGACACTGCCCGAATGCGTGAGCAGCTGCTTCCCAGCGTACGTATAGCTGCGCCAACCGAGGCCGTATGAGGTGTCGGTGACCGGTGTCTTCAGAGAGCGCTGACGCGAAGTTTCCGGCGGGGTTGAGATGCGCTTGCGATGCGCCTCGTCGAGCACGGCTTTCGGCAGCACATCCGGACGGCGTCCCATCTGCGCGACCAGCCATTTCGAGAGGTCGGTGATCGACGCATTGACCCCACCTGCGGCCGGCACCTTGTAGTAGTAGTCCGTCACCGGGACGGACATCCATCCGTCCCCCACGCGCTTGTGCGGGCGCGCCCAGTTTCCGGTGGCGGAGAGTTCGTACAGCCCGGTCGAGGCTGTCTTCATCTGGAGCGGCGCGAAGATGCGGTCGCGTAATTCGGCGCCGAAAGTCTTGCCGGTCGCTTTCTCGATCTGCGCGGCGATCAGGTTGAAGGCGACGTTCTGGTAGGTGAAGCATTCGCCGGGTGAGCAGGTCTGCTTCACTGATCCGTATTGCGAAAGGATCTGCTTTGGCGGCGTTCCCGCTTCGAGAAGGTTGTCATAGGCGTAGGGTGGCAGGCCGGTGCGGTGCGCGAGCACGTCCTCGAATGTCACGCGCGCAGCGTCGCCGGGGCGCTTCAGCTTGAACTCGGGCACGAGCGAGACGACGGGCATCTGCAGGTTCAACTTGCCCTCGCTCTGTTCGAGCACGGCAAGCGTTGCGGCGAACCCCTTGGAGAGCGAGGCGAGCCGGAAGACGGTGTCCGGGGTAACCTTCTGTTTTCCGCCAGCCTCGCGCACGCCATAGGTGCGCATCAGCTCAACTTCGCCCTTCTTCACGACGGCGACGGCCAGGCCGACGAAATCGGGGGCCTTGGCGGCGTCGTCGAGTTCCATCGCGAAGGACCGGAGCGCCTGAGCTTCCTTGGTAAGTTGTGCGGAGGCTGGCGCGTGGGCGAGCAAGGTAAGCACGGCTGAAGTCAGGAGAGCGAGAAGTCTCAACGCCTTTTCCTTCCGGCAGCGGGGACGGGCGACATGTACATCGACAGGTGAATCACGTCCCCGATCATTGTCCAGAGAAGTTAACCTGGAACGAGGCGGGATTTTGTCTGGAGGAAGCCGGCGCGGTGAGGGGCGCAGCTCCCTGGTTGAACTGGCGAACAGCGCCTAGCGGTTGGCGCCGGGAACCCAGAGCACGTCGGCAGCGCCATTCTCATTGGCGCGACGGGCGGCGACGAAGAGGAAATCCGACAGCCGGTTGGCGTAGGCGAGAGCGGGAGGCGAGACTTTCTCATCCTCCATTGCGGCAAGTTCCGCGATCAGACGCTCGGCGCGGCGGGTAATTGTGCGCGCGACGTGAAGATGAGCCGAAAGAGCGGAGCCGGCGGGCAGGACGAAGCTGTTGAGGGGCGGGATCGCCCCATTTATCTGGTCGATCTCGGTTTCGAGACGGGTGACCTGGGCCTCGACGATGCGCAGCGGCGTCCAGCCGAGCGGCTTGTCGCGCTCAGGGGTCGCGAGGTCGGCTCCCAGGTCGAAGAGGTCGTTCTGGATACGGTTGAGCATCGCGTCGAGCTCCGGATCGGCGCCGGCGTGCAGGCGTGCGACCCCTATTGCAGAGTTGGCCTCGTCCACGGCGCCATAGCATTCGACGCGTGGGTTCCACTTTTCGACGCGTTCGCCGGTGGCGAGACCAGTCGTACCGTCATCGCCTGTGCGGGTGTAGATCTTGTTCAGGACAACCATGGCCTCAGGGATCGCACCTGCGACGCTCAGGGGTCAATGGAGCCAAGCTCAGGCGTAGGCTTCGTGCCGGGCCGAGATCGGGGCGCCGAGCAGGTCCAGCGACGGGCGCGGGGCGAGGCGGAACGGGATGCGCCGGTGATCCGTGAGCACCGCGCTGGTCGTGAACCGCCATCCTGCAAGGCGCGGTGCGGCGGCAATCAGCACCCCGATCGCGCGGTCATCACCGCTCACCGTCATGTGGCACTGGCCGTCCAGCGTCCGGACCACGTCGGCTTCCAGCGAGGAATCGAGGCGGCGGATGCGGGCGTTCAGGCCGTCCAGCGCTTCATCAGCGTCGGCTTCGCCACGGGCGAGGGCTTCGAAAGCGTTGGAAATTCCCTGTGCCTCGGCACCAAACCAGGTCCAGAAGCGCTTGGCAGCGGTGTCGAGGGGCGGGGTGGTCGTCGCGCGCCATCCGAACATCGGTAGTCCCTCCCAACATCACTCGCCTGAACCCACTGTCGCACTGGCGGCTTCAGGTTTGGCTAAGCTGATCGGAGAAATTTACCCGACCCCGCACAACGTACGCTGAACGAACGCAACGCATCCCGCGTTCCGCGTCATGGCTCGCGTTGTTTCGGGGTGTTACCTGAAAGCCCCAGACACTGCGCCAAGGGCGACCAGAAGGAGGATGGCGATGAACTGGATCAGCACGCGCATCCGCATGAGCTTGTTGGATCGCGAGGGGGCCTGACCGTCCGTGCGGACGAGATTCACGACGCCAAAGGCTAGGACGACGAAGACCGCGCCGATCGCAATGTAGACGCCGTAGAGAAGGATAACTTCCATTATCGTCTTCTACGCCTGTTCCAGCCGTCGCGCCATGCGACAGGGCATCTAGCGGCTGCCGTCCGGGGCAAAGCGGTCTTCGGTCCAGACCAGACTGTCGAACTGCATGGCCGCACGCAGGGCAGGGATGAGGGCGCGGCCTTCGGGACCGCCGCAGCCGGCGCGATAGTTCAGGGTCTTCTGCCTGCCATCGGCCGTGCGCCAGGTGACGGCGGCGGTGGGCGTTCCAGGCATGCATTCGGGACTTGCGCTTGATGTCTGGTTCGGTTCGAGGACCCAGAATTTTGCATCGGTCAGGGCTTTTTCGGCGCTGCTCCAAGCCGAAGTCCCAAGTCTGCCATCGCTGACGCCGGGGGTTTTGACGAAGCGGACGCCGTTAAGGAGGTAAGACCCGTCCGGCTTCAGGGTCATGTCATAGACCGGACAGGTCTGAGCGCACTCACCCTCCGACAGGACGATCACGGGATCACCGGCATGGACGGCTTCGATGCCGCGTTCCGAAGGGGAACAGGCAGTGAAGGCAAATGCCACGAGGGCGCTTCCCGTGAATCCCAACTTCTTCCCTGTCAGCCACATGACGCTCAATCTAGGGTGCGTCGCAGCGGCTGGCGAGAGTGCCCCGGAAGCTTCAGACCGGCTTGCGGAAGCGGAAAAGGAACTGGTCCGTGTGGCGACGCAGGTCAGCTGCGAAGGGCGATTTGGTACGGTCGTCGTCGGGATTGGCGAGGATGTCGCTCTTCTCCACATAGACGAGGCCAGCCGCCTTTGCGGCGTCCAGCACGTGCTGAGGGTCGATGCGGTGCAGGGTCTGTGCGGATGTTTTCGCCGGCGTCCCCGCAACGGCCGCGTGGTCCATCGCAATGAACTCGCCGCCGGGCTTCAGGACGCGCGCGATGTCCGCGAAGGCCTTGGCTGGATCGCCGAGCCCCTGCGTGTTGTTGGGCACAAACCAGACTTCGTGCGGGCCGAGGATCCAGAGCACCTTGTCCACCGAGGCGTCGCCTGCGGCGAGCTGGTCGAAGTGCGATTTCGTGACTGTGGCGTTGGGCAGCTGGCCAGCATCGACGCGCGTCTTGTAGGCGGCGTCGCCGTAGGCGAATTCGGCAGGGTACTGGACGATGAGTTTCCCTGTCGGCCCGATGGCTTTCGAGATAATGTAGGAAAACCACCCGCGGCCGCCTTCCATCTCGAGCACGCTATCGCCGGGGCGAAGTGCTGCGAAGGCGAGGACCTCGGCGGGCTTGCGCGCGGCGTCGTCGGCTTGATCGGCGGCGGTGAAGCCCTCGAGCTTTGTCGCACGAGCAGGATCGGCAAGGATCGCAACATAGTCAGCAGCGGCCAGTGGCGGTGGACCTGCCGGCATGGTTGCGCACGCTGATGCGAGAAGCGCGATGGCGCTGAATGCAAGCTTGGCGGCGATCTTCATTGTGTCCTCCCCGACGCAAAAAGCGCGGACCGCTGGACGTTCCGCGCTTCTCGTATGCGCCTCAGTTCGTGCCGTTGCTAGTTCTTCTTGTAACGGATCAGCCACTGGTCGGTCCTGCCCTGGATCGACGGGTCGAAGACGCCCTTGGTGTGATCGTCCGCCGCGTTGGCGAGGAGCTGGCTTTCCTCATCCTGCGTGAAGCCGGCGGCCTCGATCATCGGCTTGACGATAGCTGCGTCGATACGGTGCAGGTCATTGCCGCTCGTCTCGGGCGAACCGGCGACGGCGGCATGATCCATGACGACCAGATAGCCACCCGGTTTGAGTACGCGCGCGATCTCGGCAAAGGCGGCGGCCGGGGCGCCCATCGTGGCGTTGCCGCAGGCGGCCTTGCACCACATTTCGTGGGGGCCCTGGAACCAGGTAACAACATCGACTGAGGCGTCGGCGGCTTCGAGCTTGTCGAAGGGCGACCACGAGACCGTCACGTTGGCGAGGCGGGCATCCTTGGTACGGGCGGCGAGAGCGTCCTTGTAATAGCTCTCGAATTGCTTCGGAGCCTGCATGATGACCTTGCCGGTCGGACCGACGACGCGCGACAGGAGTTCGGTGTAGTAGCCAGCGCCGGCCTCGAGTTCGAGCACGGTGGCGCCAGTCATGACCTTCGAAAAGGCCAGGACTTCGGCGGGTTTGCGCGAGCCGTCTTTCGCGGCATCGCCATCGATGCGGCCGGGGGTCGCGACAAACGACGCGTAGTCAGGCGCAATCGGCGGGGCGGGTTTGGCAACCACCTCGGGCTCGGGGATTTCGGGGACGGGCGTTTCACCGCCACAGGCGGCGAGAAGCGCCAGCGCAAGTGCCGATGCGCCTGCCAGTTTCAGAATGCGGATGCTCATTGTGCCCTCCTCAGCGGCCATTGCCGCAAAGCATGGTCGGCAAATGGCGCAAAGCCGGTCCCGGTTTCAAGTGACCAATGAAAAAGGTTGAGCAAAACGGCGCCTGCGACATGGGTCACAAACAGTCTTCACTTCCCGTCAGGTAAGGCTTCCGTACCGGCGGATAAGGAGTAAGTTCCCTGAGGCTGACAGCGTCACGCAGCGGACGCTGTCAATGACAGGAGAGGTTTAATGCGGAAATTCGGACCGGTTCTCATCGCACTGGCAATGGCGATGTCGGCCCCAGCTCTGGCGCAGGTTCCGCGCGCGGCGGACGGCAAGCCTGACCTCACCGGAATCTGGACTAACGCGTCGCTAACGCCGCTGGCGCGCGATCGGAGCGTGAGCAAGCTGGTGGTCAACGACGCGGAAGCACAGGCGATCGTCGCCAAGACGGGGCTGGCTGGCATCTCGGCGGATGACCCGGAATTCCGCGCCACCTATTCCGACCCAAACAAGGGTGCGCCCGAGAAAGGCGGCGCCGATTTTGGTCTCAAGGGCTATGACGGATTCTGGGTCGCGCCCGGCGAAAGGTTGGCGAAGGTAAAGGGTGAGTGGCGCACGTCGAACATCGTCGAGCCCGCCAACGGCCAGCTGCCCTACAAGAATCCTGCCGCCATCATGCAGAAGCAGATGAAAGGCTTCCAGACCTACATGACAGGCAATGCGCCGTATGAAGGCCCCGAAGAGCCAACGCTGTCTGAACGCTGCCTGATCGGTTTCGGCCAGACCGGCGGGCCGGGCATGCTGAGCGTGCTGTACAACAACAATTACCAGTTCGTGCAGACACCCGAGCACATGATGATCCTCGTCGAGATGGCGCATGACGCGCGCATCGTACCAATCTTCGCTTCGGCGGATGAGGCGCGGAAAAGCCATCGTTCCAACGCCATCAAGCCCTGGATGGGCGATTCAGTCGGCTGGTGGGAGGGCGACACGTTCGTGATGGAGACCCGCAACGTTCATCCGATGCAGGCAGAAGACATGTCGCCGCTGCTGTCGCCGCAAGGCGTCGTGACGGAGCGCCTGACGCGGACGGCGAAGGACGACATCTTCTACGAATTCTCGGTCAACGATCCGGATACCTACACCCAGCCGTGGAAGGCTGAGCTGAGCTTCTATCCGTCGCCCGCGCTGTACGAGTACGCGTGCCACGAGGGCAATCACGGCATGATCGGCATTCTCGCCGGCGCGCGTGAACTCGAGCGCGAAGCCGAGAAGGCCAAGGGCAAGCCGACGCGCTAGCAAAACGCGCAATCTGATTGAAGCCGCGCCGGCCATCCGGCGCGGCTTCATCTTTTCTCAGTACGGGACGGGAGACGCCTTCATGGCCATCACAATCTACGACGCAACGGTTGCAGCCTTCATCCAGACCACCGCCGCAATAGGCCATCTTCTCAAGCGTGGCCGCGCGCATTGCGAGGAGAGCGCCATCGACCTGACGGGTGTGCTCGACTCGCGAGTCCATCCGAACATGCTGCCGTTCCGCTATCAGGTGCAGGCCGTGATCGGTCACACAGTCGGCGCCGTTGAAGGTGTGAAGGGCGGGTTGTTCAAGCCGCCCTCTGGCACGCCGACCGCCGATTGGGATGCGCTGGAGGCCGCCGTTGCAGGAGCGCTCGACACCCTCAAGAGCTATACGCCCGACGATATCAACGCGCTTGAGGAAAGCGACGTGGTGTTCAATGTGGGCGAACACAAGCTCGCCTTCACGGGGGCTGGCTTCCTGATGACGTTCTCAGTTCCAAACATGCATTTCCACGCGACAACAGCCTACGACCTGCTGCGCGCGCAGGGCGTGCCGCTTGGCAAGGGCGACTATCTCGGGCGGATCAAGCTGAAGACCTGACAGCTACCTGAACAACGCAAGATCGATCGACTCGCCCATGATGCGGTAGCCTGCATCGTTGGGATGCAGCCAGTCGCCAGACTGGAGCTCGGCTTTCATGCGGCGCGGGTTTGCGGGGTCGCGCACGGCTGCGTCGAAGTCGATGAAGCCATCGGCCTCGCCGGATGTCCGGATCCAGGCATTGACCGCCTGGCGCACGGACTCGCCATTCTCGTGGAAATAGCGTGCGCCCTCATACGGCAGGAGCGTCGCGAAGTAGACCCTGATGCCATGCGGCCTGACGCGCGCGATCATCTGCCGATATCCTGCAATGATCTGATCGGCTGATGGCGGCGCAGCTGCGCCCATGCCGATGTCATTGATACCTTCGAGCACGACGAGCCACTTCGCGTTCGGCACGCTCAGCACGTCGCGATCGAAGCGGGCGAGGGCGCTTTCGCCGAAGATGGGCAGCTGGTGAGACAGGACGCGGTTGCCGGCGATGCCCTGGTTTGAGATGCCGCGCGCCTGTCCGCTGGCGGAGAGCCGCGCGGCGAGGATGTCGGGCCAGCGGCGGTCGGTATTGGGCGTGGAATTCGTGCCGTCGGTGATCGAGTCGCCGAAAGCGATGATCGTCGCGGCGGGGGCGGCCTCGACCTCCACGGCCGAGATGAAGGCGCGGTTGGTGAATGTCTCCTTCGCCTCGAAGCCCGCCCGCGTAAAGTCACCGGGTCCGGAAATGTAGCCTGTCGCGGTTGCGGCGAAGTGGCAGGTGCAAGGGCCGGTCGGGCCGGGCAGGAAGATCGAGATCGAGACTGATTCCAGCGCCTTGGCGCTGAAGGCTACGGGATCGCTCAGCATCGGCGCGCCGGCCGGGATTATCGCCGATGAGCGGCCGGAGAAGGTGACAACAACGGGCTCGCCGGCGACCAAGCCGTCGAAACCGACCCGCGCGATAGTCGCGGCTCCTATTTCCAGCGGCTGCTCGCCATATTCATTGGTGAAGCGGATGCGGACGCTGTCGCCGCCCTGGCTGAGACGGACAACCTGACGCACCGTCTGGTTATCAAAGGCGCGGGCGCCTGGCGGCGGGATTGTGGGCGTTGCGCCCCAGGCGCCGACCCAGCCCGGCCGGCCGGCTGGTGTGTCAGAAAGCGTGGCGCAGCCGGCCAGGGCGAGGGCCAGCATCAGGGTTGAGAGGCGTTTCATTGTTGTTTTCCCGTTTGCGATGATCCTATCGCGGCGCATGGGCCACGCCAGCAGTTCGCTTGCGACACTTGCTGCGTCCGCGCCTTGCCCTGACCTGCAAGCAAGCAGAATCGTCAGCAACGCCGGTATTTACGGGCCTTCCAGCGCTCTATAGGACTTGAAGCAGCATCCGCCCCCTCTCAGATGTCTGAAACAGGGGCGGGCGTAGAGGGATCGCATGAGCTGGGTCAAAAAAGTCTTCCCGTTCAATGCGGAGCAAACAGTCAACATTGCCAGCGAGTTCGGCCCCCTGATCGCGATGTTCGTGGTCAACGGCATCACGGGCAAGGTCGAGGACGGCACCTGGGCGCTGCTTATCGGCACTGTCGTCGCCATGGCTGCGATGCAGATGGTGCTGAAGCGCCTGCCGATCTTCCCGCTGATCGCCTCCGGCGTCACTGTAGTGTTCGGGATCATGACGCTCGTCACGGGCGATGCGATGTGGGTTCAGATCAAGGTCACGATCTTCAATGCGCTGTTCGCAGTGTTCCTGATCGTCGGGCTGGTGATGAAGAAGAACTTCTTCCAGTACATTTTCGAGAAGACATTCCACTACACGCGCGAGGGCTGGGACAAGCTGACCTGGAGCTTCGCGATCTTCTTCATCGTGCTGGCCGGCGCCAACGAGTACGTGCGCATCACCTTTCACCAGGGCGTCAACTACAACATCCTGGGAATGACGATGGACGGCGTGAACGTGTGGATCATGTTCAAGATCGCCATCATCATGCCGGCCACAGGCATCTATGCCTGGGCCATGACGCGCCTGTTGCAGCGCTATCGCCTGCCTGAGCCGGAACGTAAGGACACCGTGGTGACGGCGGTTTCTGGCGTGCCAGTGGCGCACAAGAATTCTGCTACGGATCCGAGCCCGGCTGGCTGACGCCCCCGCAGCTCTCTAACGCGGCCCGGTTGCATGCGCTGCGCCGCGGAAGATGGCGTTTGCGAGCAGGACATTGAGGCCGTCGAGATAGGCGCGCACGGTCGGGTTCTGGGTGAACACGATGAGCTGGCCGCGGCCTTTCGGCTCCACCACGACAAACGGCTTGAAGGCGAGCTGCCGCTTCGTCTCTTCCCACAGATAGCCTGACACGACGAGGTCCTGCGGGCCGGCGAAGCTGACGACGTTGACGCCGTGGTCGCGCCTGACCGGTGTGAAGATGTCGCCGCCCGACATCAGCACGTTGAGCGTCGGCTTGAGGCCCGCGGCCAGCCAGTGGTCAAAGTCAGGCGTCGCCTTCACCAGTGCGCCGGGGGAAGCGTCCGGGGACTCCTCGATCGGCGTTTCTGCGGCCGTCAGCGCATCGCGCGTGTTAAGTTCCGTTCCGTGCGCAGTCGCCTTATCATCGGGCGTTGCGGGCTTGTCCTTCCGAAACGCGGTCTCGCGACGGATGGACGCCATGTCGGACTTGGGATCCGAGACGAACCGCGCCGCTTCTCCGATCGCGATGAGGACGCCGCCGCGTTGCATCCAGGCGCGCAGGCCCGCGCCGCCATCACCCATGACGCCGCCAAAGTTGCCGCCTTCGGGCAGGATCACGACGTCGAACTGCGAGATTTCGCTCGAGGACAGTGACGACGTGCGGATCGGTGTCACAGGGTAGCCGAACTGGCGCTCGATCACGAACCGGAGATTGCCTGCGGCGCTGGATCGCGTTGGCGTATCCCATGCGAGAGCGATGCGCGGGGCATGGTGACTTACCACCTTGCTGCTGCCGAAGCTTGGGCCGTCAGTGATCCAGCTGTCGTCGATTCCGGTGATGCTCGCGCCGGTTTCGGCAGCGAGACGCTGCAGCTTTGCGGCGAGCCCGTCCGTGCCGGAATTGCGGAAGATGAGCGTGCCGGCCGGATAGGAACGACCGTCATGCATGAAGGCGAAATCCGAGCTGGAGACCGCAATGCCTTCCCGCAGCGCGGAGGCGAGCAGGCGCACAGCCGATGTCGATCCCCAAGGCGCAAGGAAGCCATAGGCTGCTTCGGGCCGTGTCACGACGCCGGGGAGTTCCGTATCCGCCGAGAACGGGGCCATGGCTCCGGTTGGTTCATCGGCGCAGCGATCGGTCGTCACGTTGAACATCACGGGAAGCGACCACGCCGTGACGTCGTAGAGTTCGGGCTCGAGGTCCTTGGCACGGCGGCGTTCCTGCTCTGCCATGAATTTCGGGTCCAGCGAGACCTGCGGCTCCATCAGCGTGCGGACGAGCCGACCGGTGGGCTGAGCAAGCGACACCGCGTAGGAGCCCGCCGGATAGGTTTTGCGGCAGGCGCGGATCGTGTCGGTGGCGCGGCTTACCTCAACGCCCTGCGCGGCAAGCAGTTTGGCGAGGCGATCGGCCGTCGACTGGTCCTGCTGCGGCGGGATCACGTAGGACCGCACGGCGCCCTTGCGCCCTTCATCGATGGCGGAAGCGCGATAGGCGTAGAACTCGCGCAGCATCTTCTCGCGGTTGGAGGCGACTGTT
>CAIMMO010000041.1 GCA_903842595.1 uncultured Alphaproteobacteria bacterium | reverse complement strand
GTCTCTTTCCATACGAAAACCGCCGGCCCCGGTGGGCCGGCGGGTATTTTGGGCCCCGCGTTAGCGGCGGAGCTCCAGCTCCTTGATGATGGCCTGGTAGCGGGCCTCGTCCCTCGACTTCAGATAGTCGAGCAGTCGCCGACGCTGCGAGACCATCTTGAGAAGGCCGCGGCGCGAGTGATTGTCTTTCTTGTGGGTCTTGAAGTGGTCGGTCAGGTAGGTGATCCGGTGCGTGAGGATCGCGACCTGCACTTCGGGGGAGCCCGTATCACCTTCGGTGCGGGCATATTTCTTGATCAGGGAGGCTTTCGCCTCCGACGTGATCGACATCGGGTTGCTCCTGAATTCTAGCCGGACGACCGGCTGACTATTGGTTGAACACGCGGACGGGCAGGAACCTGCCGGCCCGGACTTCACCCAGAGCGACGCCGAGTTGTTCTTCGCCCACCTTTTCCGTGGCGAGGCAAATGCGGGAGGCATCCTCCCCGTTCACTTGACGAGGACGGCGCATCTCCCGAAACGCCTCGACCTGATGGGGCAGAAGTACGATCTCTCGGCCCTGCCTGAGCCTGGACGCCTCCTCCCCGGTGATGGCCAGCGCCGGGATGTCGTCCAGCGCGGTCTCGAGGGGGACAAGGGTATCGTCCAGCGCGGGCTTATCGCTCATTTGCTGGAGAAATGGAAGGGTGATTGCCGCAGCCTCGGCAAAGGCGCCGACACGGGTTCGGCGGAGGGCGGCCACATGGCCTTCGGCCCCGAGGGCGGCGGCAATGTCACGGACCAGAGCCCTGATATAGAAGCCTTTTCCGCACGTAACGCGGATCACTGCGAGGTCGGGCGAAGGGCAATCGACCAGTTCGGCGGCGTAGAGACTGACCTTACGGGAGGCCAGCTCAACTGTTTCCCCGTCACGAGCGAGGTCATAGGCGCGTTCGCCATTCACCTTGATGGCCGAGAATTGCGGCGGGACCTGATCGATCTCGCCGATGAAGGTTGCGAGCGTGGCAGCGATGGCCTCAGCGGCTGGGCGGACGTCGGATGTGCCGGTGACTTCGCCTTCGCGGTCCTGCGTGGTGGTGGAGGATCCCCAGCGGATGGTGAAGAGGTAGTCCTTGTCCGCTTCCATGACATAGCCGACGGTTTTCGTGGCTTCGCCGAAGGCGAGCGGCAGGATGCCTGACGCGAGCGGATCGAGCGTGCCGCCATGGCCGGTCTTCTGCGCATTGAAGATGCGGCGGCAGATTCCGACGGCCTGCGTGGAGGTCACGCCTTCGGGTTTGTCGAGGATCAGCCAGCCGTGAACAGGCTCGCCCTTCTTCTTGCGGGCCATCGCATGTGTCTCCAGGCGCCGTGGCGGGGTCGAACCGCGCGCGGGTCGAGTTTCGGAGGGCGGGGTAGGTGGGATGATGCGAGGGGTCAAGTGTTGCAGCCCGCCCTGTCTGGGTTTTGCGCGGGACACGCTCTTTCCTTCAGGCCGGGTTGATCCGCCTTGGATGCTGTCGTCATGGGTCCGATGGAGGGGCCGGGGGCGCGGTAGCGTCCACTGAGGTGGTGTGGTGTAAACTCAAGCCTGGAGCGCTTCGGGCGCGCGGACCGCAAGGGTCAGCGCGCGCCCGGGGCGCGGCCGGTGAGCGAAGCGTCCCAGGTGGGTCTATCGCTGTGGTTCATCCTCACCCAACTCGCGTTGCATAAGCAGCGTGTCGCACCAGCGGTTGAACTTGAAGCCCGAGTTCCTGATGCGGCCGCATTCGATGAAGCCCATGATGCTGTGCAGACGTGCGGAGGGCAGGTTGTTGGCGGCGTCGCCGATGACAGCGATCACCTGCCTGAAGCCGCTGGCTTCGCAGCGGGCGAGCAGTTCGCCCAGGAGAAGCGTGCCGAGACCTTTGCCTTGCTGGCCGGGTGCGATGTAGATCGAGTCTTCCACCATGAAGCGATAGGCGGGCCGCGTGCGAAAGTGGCTCGCGTACGCGTAGCCCAGCACGTGAGCGTCATCCTGCGCGACGAGGTAGGGGAAACCGGCGCCTGTGATCGCCATGAAGCGTGCGGTCATTTCATCAAGCGCCGGCGGATCGTACTCATAGCTTGCGGCGCCATTGCGGACGGCGTGGGCGTAGATGTCGGTGATCTGCGGCAGGTCGGTTGCGCGCGCTGGTCGGAGTGTGAGCATGGCGGTTTGTTGCGCTGGCGTGGGCGTGTGGCAAGAGCGCCGACAGGCTTGCCAACCGTGACGCTTGCGCTTGCCGGGCAGGGGGCCGGCGGTCCAGAGACTCAGGCGCGTTTGCCGTTTGCGTCGATCAGCGGCGAGCCATCTTCCTTGTTGAAGGGACCCGGTGGCCAGCGGCCGAGCAGATCGAGGACGCGTTCGCTGGGACGACAGAGGGCGACGCCTTTTGGCGTTGCGACGATGGGGCGGTTCACGAGTATGGGGTGTTCGATCATCGCGGCGATGAGTTGATCGTCCGTGATTGCCGGATCGAGCAGGCCAAGAGCTGCGGCCGGGGATTTTGTCTCGCGCAGCGCCTCGCGAGCGGTGAGGCCGGCGGCGGCAAAGAGCGCAACAAGTTGCGGGCGGGTCCAGCCATCGCGGAGATAGTCGATGACGGTTGGCGCGTAGCCGGCAGCTTCGATGGTGGCGAGTACGTTGCGCGAGGTGCCGCAGTCCGGGTTGTGGTGGATGACGACCTGGAAATTGCTCATGCTGCTTTGTTTCCGAACAACCAGCTGCCGGCAAGCCAGGCCAGGATGGCGCCGGCGAGCTGGCCTGCGATGAATCCTGGAACGTCAGCCATGCGGATGCCAGCGAAGGAATCGGTGAAAGCGCGGGCGATGGTGATGGCGGGATTGGCGAAGGAGGTGGAGGAGGTCCACCAGTAACCGGCGGTGATCACCAGCGCGACGATGGCGGGTATATCGTTCGGGCGATGCCGGACGCCGCCGAGGATGGCGAAGACAAGCGCGAAGGTGGCGGCGCCTTCGGCAAGCATGCGACTGGCGCCCGCGCGGTCGGTCATGCCTTGTTGGATCAGCGGGAGGTCGAACATGGCATGGGCGAGGATGGCGCCAAGGATGCAGCCTGCGATCTGGAACGGGATGTAGAGCGCGGCGTCGGTTGGGCGCATCTCGCCGCGCAGAAGCATCACCAGCGTTACGGCGGGATTGAAGTGGGCGCCGGAGACGGGGCCGAGGGTTGCAACCAGCACGTAGAGAATGGCGGCTGTGGCAAGCGTGTTCCCGAGGAGGGCGACGCCGTCATTGCCTGCCGCGAGCTGCGCGGCGAGGATGCCTGAGCCGATGACTGTTGCTGCAAGGAGGCACGCGCCGAGGAGTTCTGCGACGAGGCGGCGGGGAAGGCTGACAGTCATGTTCACGATCCACCAGCGGCCATCTGCCAGTTTCACTAGGGCCGGAAAATGACGGTTTTGTCTCAGTCCCGCATCAGACCGCGCGTTCGACCATCAGCTTCTTGATCTCGGCGATTGCCTTGGCGGGATTGAGACCCTTGGGGCAGACCTGGGTGCAGTTCATGATGGTGTGGCAGCGGTAGAGCTTGAACGGGTCCTCGAGATCGTCGAGGCGCTCGCCCGTGGCTTCGTCGCGGCTGTCGACGATCCAGCGATAGGCCTGCAGGAGCGCTGCCGGGCCAAGGAATTTGTCGCCATTCCACCAGTAGCTCGGGCACGCCGTCGAGCATGAGGCGCACATGATGCATTCGTAGAGTCCGTCGAGTTTCGAACGGTCAGCCTCCGTCTGCTTCCATTCCTTCTGCGGCTCGGGTGTTTCGGTTTTCAGGAAGGGCTGCACGTAGGCGTGCTGTGCGTAGAAAGTGGTGAGGTCAGGCACGAGGTCCTTCAGCACCGGTTGGTGCGGCAGCGGCGAAATGGTGATGTCGCCCGAGAATTCGTTCCAGCCCTTGGTGCAGGCGATGGTGTTGTTGCCGCCGATGTTCATCGAGCAGGAGCCGCAGACACCTTCTCGGCACGAACGACGGAAAGTGAGCGTGGGATCAATCTCGTTCTTGATGTAGATGAGCACGTCGAGGACCATCGGACCGACCTTGCTCATGTCGATCTGGTAGTAGTCCCAGCGTGGATTGACGCCGGTTTCCGGATCGTAGCGGTAGATCTTGAAGGTGCGGAGCTTCTTGGCCGACGCCGGTTTGGGCCAGCGCTTGCCGGCCTTGATCTTCGAATTGCGCGGAAGCGTGAGTTCGACCATGCGAGGTGTCCAGCCGGGAAATATGCGCGCAACCTAGCGGGTTGCAGCGGTGGCACAAGCGCCAGAAAGTCGCGGGTTTACAGGGATTTGCCGCGGGCGCGGATGCGACGCACGCAGTCGCGGACCAGCTTCACGAAAGGTCGGCGCAGGCCGTAGGCGGCGCGGGCCGCGGAAGGGCGCTGGGCGTGCAGCATCTCCGTGACGCCGGCGCGGATCAGGCCACGAGTGAACTGGATGACGCCATGACGCCCGCTGGCGTCCAGCTCGTCGCGGTCGATGGGAACGGGCGACCAGAACTGGACCACTTCGCCATTGGGAAGGGCCATGCGCTTGAAGCCGTCAGCGGGCAGGCGCGGCTCCATGAAGGCGAAGGCGACCTGCTTGGAGCCTTCGAGAATGGGGCGGGGATTGCGGGAGAACTGCACGGTCTCTCCGGCCAGGACGCGGATCGACTGGATGTGCGCAAGCTTGGCGAACTGGCGGACAGTGTTGGCGCCGAGGTTGAGCATGGCGAGGTCCGATTGCGGTTCGCCATGCTGCGGCACAGCGAGGGCGAACTCCATGCGACCGCCAGTGATGTCGCCGGGGCGTTTCTTGAGGCTGGAGCCGAAGGTGCAGACATAGGCGAAACGACGCTCCCCCTCGGGCGGCACGACGAGGACGTCCACGGCAGGGCCGGGCTCGCGCGAATTGCCGGCCCAGCCGTCATTGTCGGAAAAGCCGATGTGGGGCTCGCCAAGATGGCGCGCGAGGTGGAGACGAACTTCTTCACGAAGTTCTTCGCCCGCAAGGGCAGATTCTGAGCTGCGGCCCCAGATATTCTGCATCGGACGGAAATGGCTTCTCACGGCGCGGGCGTCAACCGCAGGGGGCGATTTCGACGCAGTTTCGAGGGTAGGTGCGCGATGCTGAATGAGGGGTAAACCGGCTCAGGCGGGGATTGTTGCAGAGCGTCATCGCGCGCAGGAGCGGCCTGCAAATCCGGAAAAAACAGGGCTGACGTTAAGGAGAATTCAGCGCGTCTCTGGCAGGGTGTGTGGAACGGTTGGGGGCGCAATGTTGTATCCGTCCAGACTGCTCGCTGTGTTTGGGCCGCGTGTCGGCCGGATGACGCAATCGGCTTACATCATCGGCTTCGTCCTGCCCCTGTTGCTGGTGATGGGGCTGAGCTGGCTGATGTTTGTTGGCGCGCCGGGCCTGCTGGGAACGCCTGGATACTATGTGCTGGCGATCGGCTGGACGGTGCTGATGGCGACGGGGGATGCCCACAACATCCGGCGCTGGCAGGACCTTGGCAGTTCGGGCGCGATGTACCGGATGATGCGGCCGGGCGTGGTGCTGCTCCCTGTGCTGGCGTTCGCGTTGCAGTTTCTCGTACCTGCGCAGCTTGCTTTGGCTGGCGACATGGAGGCGCTCGCCTTCATGATCGGCATGCAGTTTGGCGGCGTGCCATTGCAGCCGGCGCCGCTGGTGCTGCTGGCGGTCACCTTCATGGGCGTCGTCGGCAATGTCAGCTACCTGTCGCTGATGCCGGGACAGCAGGGCGAGAATGCCTACGGGCCTGATCCGCGCGGCGGCATGCCTGTGCCGGGCATGTCTGCCATGGCGAGCGTTCGCGGCGACGACGAGAACGATCCGGTTAAGCGTGCGCTGGCGGACTATCAGGCGCGGCAGAAGGCGGCGGCGCGTCCGGCGGTGAACACGGTTCGGCCGGCCGGCGGGGCGAGGTTCGGGAAGAAGCGCTAGCGCTCAGGCCCTGGCGCTGGGACGCGCGGAGGCGCGGGCGTGCCAGCTGCGGAGGTTGGTCAGCGTTTCGGGAATCTTTAGGCCTATCCAGTCGGCGAAATCCACCATCGAGAGCAGGCAGATGTCGGCGATGGTGTAGTCGGCGCCGGCAAGGAAGTCGCGGCCTGCCAGTTCCTTGTCGGCCCAGCCGAGTCCGCGTTCGTAGTGGGCGCGGTTGGACTCGCCGAATTCGGTGTATTGCGGGACGACGACGCGGGCGGTGAACGGATGCGCATGGCGCCAGAACATGCCGGCGGGCGTGCCGATCTGGAATTCGACGCGGCGGGTGAGCATGTCGATGCGCGCGGTCTCCAGCGCGTTGCGGCCAAAGACCGGCGGGTCGGGGTAGAGGCTTTCGAGATAGCGGCAGATGGCAACGGTTTCGGACAGGAATGTGCCGTCATCGAGTTCGAGCGTTGGCAGCTGGCCAAGCGGATCGCGCGCGAGATGCTCGGGCTTCTTGATGTCGCCGGTCATGATGGAGACTTCGACCAGGGGCAGGTTGACCTTCTTCTCGGCGAGGAAGATGCGGACGCGCCGCGGGTTCGGCGCAGGCATCGGTGCGTTGTAGAGTTTCATGGAAGGATCCGCGATCGTCGACCGATCTGACGCGCTTCCAGAAGCAACGTCAATTGGCCTGCGATTCCTTGCGCACGCTGCGGCTTGGATCGTCCTTTGCCGGCTCATCCGCTGCAGGGGCGCCGAGGAAGCAGTTCACGCCGCCGACGGTGCGGTATTGCGGGCCGCCGGTCGCGCCCAGCATGCCGAAACCCGTTTCGAGGAGCTCCCCGGCTGTGACCGGGCAGGCAAGGAGGTCAGGGTAAACGGGCTTCATCGCGACGTCAGCAGCTCCGGCCTGAAGGGCGCAAGGAGCCGGGTCATGCGACAATGGCGCCAGATGGCATTCAGATCAGCTCAAGCACTGCGCGGGCGCTGCCGGACAGGCTCGCCCGGCAGGATGAAAATGCACCACGTTTCGACGCTGGGCCGGACTCAATACACCCGCGGCTTCGGCTTGATGTACTCGACGTCGTTGGACATCGTGTAGGCATGGACCGGGCGGTAGTCGATCTTGACGTCACCCTTGCCGTCGACCCAGGAGAGGGTGTGCTTCATCCAGTTGCTGTCGTCGCGGTCGGGGAAGTCTTCGCGGGCATGGGCGCCGCGGCTTTCCTGGCGGTTGGCGGCGGAGTTCACCGTTGCGGCGGCCTGGATGATGAGGTTCTCGAATTCGAGGGTCTCGATCAGGTCGGTGTTCCAGATCATGCCGCGATCGGTGACACCGATGTCGGCGATGCCGGCGACGACTTCAGCGATGCGCTTGACGCCGGACTGCAGGGTCTCGCCGGTGCGGAAGACGGCACAGTCCTCCTGCATGGCGCGCTGCATGGTGGCGCGTAGTTTCGCGGTGGGCGTCGAGCCCTTGGCGTTCCGGAAGCGATCGAAGCGGGCGAGATGATCATCGCCTGCGCCTTTCGGCAGGTCCTGCTGGTTGGCGTTGGCTTCGAGGACTTCGCCGCAGCGCAGGCCGGCGGCGCGGCCGAAGACAACGAGGTCGATCAGCGAGTTGGAGCCGAGGCGGTTCGCGCCATGGACGGAGACGCATGCCGCTTCGCCGACGGCCATCAGGCCGGGCACGATGGTATCGGGATCACCGGCCGTCTTGGTGAGGACTTCACCGTGATAGTTCGTGGGGATGCCGCCCATGTTGTAGTGCACGGTCGGCAGGACGGGGATCGGCTCTTTCGTGAGGTCGACGCCGGCGAAGATCTT
>CAIMMO010000040.1 GCA_903842595.1 uncultured Alphaproteobacteria bacterium | reverse complement strand
CAGGCGGGCATCGCCGACATCGGCACGCTCATGGGCCAGTACGGCGCGAACCCCGCGATCCGCGGACGCTGGTCGGCGCAGCTCGTGGGCGGCGCCGGCGGCGGCGCGAACGGCGGCAACGTGTACGCCATCACCGTGCAGATCGGAAGCATCCGCCAGATCGGCCCGTTCGCCCAGACCTACACGCAGGCGGTCCTGCTGCCGACCGACCAGATCGGCGGCGCCGCGATCACCAACGCCGCGATCGGGTTCGGCGCGGGCGGTGGCGGCCTGGTCTTCGACGACTTCGGCGGCGCGAACCAGATCCTGATCGACAACAGCGGTTTCTATGGCGACGCCGCGTACTCCATGCGCACCGATCCCAACTTCGCCGGCCTCGGCGTGACGGCTGATCCGTCGCTGATGAGCACCTACGCCACGGTCGCAGCCGACGGCTCGGTCGGGTTCGTGACCAGCTTCAACGTCGCGTCGCTGTTCGCGGGCGCTGCCGACGTCGGCTCGCTCTTCAACGGCAACCTGACCGAGTACGAGGTGCGCGGCTTCAACAGCTCGTTCTTCGTCGAGGTGGTCGCGGTGCCGGCGCCGGGCGCGGTGGCGCTGCTCGGGCTCGCGGGACTCGCTGGTCGCCGCAGCCGGCGCTGAGCGCGTCAGGCGCGCCGCGGGATCAGGTTGATCCAGCGCGTTTCCTTCGGTGGTCCATCCACCGCGACCCACTCCTCGACGAGCCGGAGCGTCCCGTTTGCGTGGATGCTCCGGCTCGCGCGTTCCGGGCTCCGTGGAGCGCCCGCTATCGCACCTCGATCCGCAGCCGACATCGAGGATCCGCCCGCACGCCGGCACATGCCGCAGGAACCGCGCGCGTGCGGGCTCCATGTCGATCGCGAAGGTCCGCGCGCAGAAGGCGGGGGCGTGGGTGGGCACGGACTGCTGGAAGTTCGGAGTCTGCTCCAATTTCGGAGATCCCGATGGCGTCTGCGCGTGCCTCGAGAGGATAACGGCTGCTCCAACGGTTCAAAGTCACTTGCGCTGCGGGCCGCCGGACCTGATCATTCGACCGTGGAGACCGGCGTCCCATCAGCCGCGCAGCAACTGGAGTTCCTGAAGAAGGTTGAGCGACTGCTCTCAACCGGCGGCTTCACGGCCACATACAAGTTTGCTCTGCTCATCGCGCTCGCGAATCTCGCGGTTGAACGCGGGAGTGACTCGGGCGACGAACTCCGTATCGATCTGAAGGACCTTGGGCGCGAGTTCGCCCGACTCTACTGGAGAGCGCCGAGGCCTTTCGGGAGTCTCGATGCGCCGCTCAGGCAAGTTCGTACCCCGGGCGAGGCACAGATCATCCAGATCGTGAGGCCGCTTGCCGCTCGAACTGGATGGTCCTACGCAAGGGTGCGGCAGTATCCTGTTGAAGAAAACGAGGTCACGGACGAAGTTAGAAGGCTCGTGTGTCGTTACCCGCTGTTTCATTTGCAGGAAGTTCGCGCTCCAGGCGCTGCGGCCGCTGAGCAGGACGAGTTTCTGTTCCCGAAGCCGACGTCGGACGAGGCGCAGCGAATGTCGCTGGAGTTCATCACACTCAAGCCAGGTGTTGGAGCGTGTCTTCGCCGACTGCATGGAATTGTGGTGCGCCTCTGCGAGAGTGAGTGGGCGCGATGGCTGCGGAAGACCAATGAAGAGCTAGGCGCCGATTCCAAGCTTGAGGACGAACTCTTCGGCTGCGAGCGATCGGCGCTGACGAGCCTCGTCGAGCCGTTGTGGGACTTGCAGCGAGGCAGGTGCTTCTACAGCGGCGCCCGACTTGTGCAAGGAGATGCGGTGCATGTCGACCACTTCATTCCGTGGTCGATGTTTGCGTTCGATAGCGCCTTCAATCTTGTGCTGGCCAGCCCAACCGCCAATGAGTCGAAGGCCGCATCGCTTGCGAGCGTCCGGTTTCTCGACGAGATACTCGAGCGGAATAGCGTTTTTGCTGAAGCCCTGACGGGCTTCGGCGGAGCCGCCAGAG
The DNA here is from genome assembly GCA_903842595.1 of uncultured Alphaproteobacteria bacterium. Lineage (GTDB taxonomy): Bacteria > Pseudomonadota > Alphaproteobacteria > Caulobacterales > Hyphomonadaceae > UBA7672. Next base: position 483 of record CAIMMO010000040.1, on the reverse strand, counting down.
ATGGCGCGAAGTTCCGCTCGGTGGCTAGATGGGCTTATAGCACGGCGGAGTCCCACGGGTGGTTGGACTGGGATTGGTCCAGGCGCGGCGATCGCAGGCCAATTGACGGAAGCTGGCGCCACTGCCTCGCCGATTGATGCCTCGTCGCGCGCCGGTCATAGTTGTCGCCAGAGAATCGCCTGAGCGGGATCGTGGCGCTCATCGCTGATTTCAGTCGGTACACCACGCCACAGACCCGAGTTCATAGGCGGCTAGCGAATGCAATGCGCATGCGTGGCTGGCGCGGTCGTGGGCGCGCATCCATACGAACAACCCGGTGTTCATGCGGGTGCTGCGGGAGGAGTGGCGGTAACGCCAGCATCAGGACCGGCAGACAGTGGTTTTCGCGACCATGAAAAATGGAAAGTGTGCCTTCCAGTTTTCATGGTTGGCATGCCGCATGCTCGACCGCCCCGACGCCCTCTCCCGTGTGACGACGGCCCT
>CAIMMO010000039.1 GCA_903842595.1 uncultured Alphaproteobacteria bacterium | reverse complement strand
TGGCGGTGCATGGCGCGTTCCGGCGGAGAACAACCCCTTCGGTGTTTTCATTCGCACCCCGCAGGTTGAAGATATCGCGGCGCGCGCAGACGACCTCGTCATCCGGCCGGGAGGCGTGCTGCGCCATCGCGAATGGGGCATGTACGAGGTGGGAGTTGCAGGCCCGGATAATCTCCTGGTCCGGATCGGATGGCCGTCCTCTCTGATCAACGCCAGCTGAGTTGAACGAGGCTTCAGAGCGTGTCGTCTGCTGGAAGCGGCCGCTCCCTCCGCCCAGGTCGATGCGCGAGGCGAGGAGGCCCGTCTTCTCCCATGAGACGCCACCATCGGCGTCGGGCTCGCGGCCGAGATGGCCACAGGCGGCGGTACGGGCATAGATCGGCTTGTTGAGGCCGAGGTGCGTGCGGATGCCGCGCGGGCGCAGTTGGCATGGATCGACAGCGGCTCTGGGACGCCGATGGCGCAGGCGAGCTGGATGACGCAGCGATCAGCCAGTCCTGCAGCGACAACGTTCTTCGCGAGATAGCGCCCAGCATAAGCTGCCGGGCGGTCGAGGCCCTGGGCGATATGCTTGTACTGACCATGAAGGAGGACATCGATATCGGCCGCGCGCGATATGGCTGTTCGTGCGCATTGGGTCTAGCTTCAGGCTGGCCGCAGATCGACAGGGCTGGAACGGAAATGGGCGGTCACTGGAGCAACACCCCGGCAACGCGCGTCTGGCGCGATGTCGATCGCGACGTCTTCCGGCGCGAGATCCAGCCGCTCGGGCGACCCGCGATCCTGCGCGGGCTCGTCTCGCACTGGCCCGCTGTGACCGCGGGAGCGCAAGCGCCCGAAGAACTCTGCGACCTTCTCAAGGCAGCCGCGGGCGGACAGCCGGTCGATTATTTCGAGGGCGCTCCGGGACTGGGCGGACGCTATGCCTACCAGCCGGATATGCGCGGGTTCAACTTCGAGCGCCGCAAGGCGGGGCTGGACGAAATCCTTGACCGCCTGCTCGCTGCGCGCTCACTGCCCGATCCCCCCTCGATTTATGCAGGCGCGGTCAACGTGCCCAGACATGCGCCCGGCCTGCTCAGGCAGCACGTTATCCCGCTGCTTGAGGAGAGTGAGGAAAAACTGGTGTCCCTGTGGATTGGCAATCGTGGCCGTACGCCCGCACACTGGGACCTGCCGCAGAATCTCGCCTGCGTGATTGCTGGCCGCCGGCGCTTTACCCTTTTCCCGACCGAACAGGTTCCCAACCTCTATATCGGACCGCTGGACATGACCCTCGCAGGCCAGCCCTCGAGCCTGGTCGACCTGCATGACCCCGACTTCAGCGTCTATCCGAAGTTCAGGGACGCAATCAGCGCCGCCGAAATCGCCGATCTCGAGCCGGGCGACGCCCTCTACATGCCGAGCCTGTGGATCCATCACGTCGAAGCGCTCGATACCTTCGGCGTCATGATGAACATCTGGTGGCGGGAGGGACCACCTCATCTCGTGACCCCGTTCCTGACCATGCTTCACGCCCTGCTCACCCTGCGTGACCTGCCGGTGCGGGAGCGCGAAGCCTGGCGCGGCCTGTTTGACCACTACATATTCGAGCGTAACGGGGATCCGTTCGCTCACCTCCCTGAGCACGCTCGCGGGATCTTTGGCGAAATCACACATGAACGCGAGCGCCTGATCCGTGACCATCTCCTGCGCACGCTCTCGCGGACCTGATGCACGTCGATCGTCCGCGGCTGGCAGAGCCAAGGCAGGGAAGGATCAGGGCTTGGCCGCGGCGCAGTGTGCGGCGATGTAGTCCTCATGGGTCGGCATCGCATCTACGGCGCGCGCGATCACACTGTTAAGATCCGACAGGAAACCTGCAAGATCGCCCTCTGGCAGTTGATCAGCCATGGGATGATAGCCCCGAGGGTCGATCCCCTGCCCGAGCATCACCTGCAGCCAGCTTGATTCCGTGAACAAGTCCTCCTGGTCGCGATAGATCACGCCGTTAGCTGCAAATAGCGCCATCTTGTGGGCAAGCACCTCAGGAATGGTCATGGCGCGCCGGTCGCGCCAGAAGGCTGAATCGGTGCGCTCCGTCGCGTGGTAGTGAAGGATGATGAAGTCACGGATGCGCTCGAACTCGAGACTGCACTGACGATTGTATTCCTCAACCTGTGCAGGATCGATCCCGGTATGCGGAAACAGGGCTAGCAGGCGGCTTACGCCGGACTGGATGAGATGGATGCTTGTCGATTCAAGCGGCTCAAGAAAACCGCTCGCAAGACCGAGTGCGACGACATTCCTGTTCCAGAACCTGTTGCGTCTTCCGGTCAGGAAACGGATCAGCCTGGGCTCGGCAAGCGGCTCGCCCTCGAGATTGTTCATCAGCGTCTCGCGCGCTTCATCCTCGCTGACATAGGCGCTGCAGAAGACGTGGCCATTACCTGTCCGGTGCTGAAGCGGAATGCGCCACTGCCAGCCGGCCGTATGTGCGATGGACTGCGTGTAGGGGCGCGCTGGAGCGACATTCCTCGTGGGCACAGCCCAGGCGCGGTCACATGGCAACCAGTGGGACCAGTCCTGATAGCCGGTCTTGAGCGCACCCTCGATCAGGAGGCCACGAAAGCCTGAGCAGTCGATGAAAAGATCGCCGCTGACTTCATCGCCCGACTCAAGACGCACGCTGGTGACAAAGCCGCTTTCCGGATTCTGATTAACAGCGACGATCTTGCCCTCGGTGCGAGCAACGCCAGCGGCCTGCGCGAAATTCCTGAGGAAGCCGGCATAGAGCGCCGCGTCGAAATGAAAGGCGTGAGCCACCACACCTGTTCGCGACCCCATCGCGAAAGGGGTTCGCGAGAAGCGCCCGCTGCCGGCCGCGCGGGCATTCGGATTGAAAGCCCACAGATCAGCGAACCGTGCATCCGCCCTGGCTCTGAGCCAGTAGTGATGAAACGGCGTCCGTCCGAGCGGCATGCCCGTATCGCCAAAGGTGTGAAGATAGGAATGTCCCAGCCGGCGCCAGTTGAGAAAGGCAATACCGAGTTTGAATGTGCCCTGTGTCGCCTGCATGAAGGCATTTTCGTCAATGCCGAGCGCGCCATTGTAGGTCCGGATCTGGGGGATGGTCGCCTCCCCCACGCCGACGATCCCGATCTCGTCCGATTCAACGAGATGGACCTCCACGATACGGGCCAGCAGATGCGAGAGCGCCGCCGCGGTCAGCCACCCGGCTGTGCCGCCGCCAACAATCACAACCCGCCGGATCCGCCCCGCATCTGCCATGTCAGGCACCGCCTCCAGAAGTGTTCAAACAAACGCCCCGCCGACAAAGTCAGCGGGGCGTCAAGTCTGACTTACGGGGAGATATCAGTTCCGGTAGCTGATGCCGAGCATATAGGTCGTGCCGTAGCTCTGATAATCGCGCACCAGCCTTTCATCATTGTTGGCATAGCCCGAGAAAGGCTCATCCGTGAGGTTGTAAGCCTGGAACTGCACGGCCACGCCATCAAGCGGCCCTGCTCCGAAGCGATAGCCAAGCTGTGCATCGAGGAGCGATTCCCCGTTCACAAACCGCAGTTCGCGCCCGGCGCCAAAACCTGTCACCTCGCCGAGGAAGTCGGAGCGGTAGCGGTTGCTGATCCGGGCCTCGATACCATCACGCTCATAGTAGAGCGTCGTGTTGATCACAGTCTCGGAGAGACCCGGCAAGGCGTTCCCAGGGGTATTCGGGGGGCGGATCTTGCTGTCGGTTGAAGATGCGTTGAACACCAGCCCGAACCCTTCGAGGACAGGGCTGAGCATCTCGCCGGGCAGGTTGGCGCTCAGTTCCATTCCCTGGATCGTGCCGCCATTGCCATTGCGCGGGGCAGAGGCAAAGCCGCGGAAGGTTGCGGGAACGGCAGTACCGTTATGACTTGGGAAGCCCGTGAAGTCATACGGTATCGTCTCCGGATAGACGTAGCTTTCCAGGTCCTTGCGGAACACGGCCAAAGACACATACCCGCCCGCGTCGCCAAAATAGTGCTCATAGGAGACGTCGTAAGCGTTCGCTATCCACGGGCGCAGCTTGGGGTTGCCACCGCCACCACCCCAGTAAGAATTGGCAGGGCTGGTCGGGTTGCCATTGGCGATCTGCGGTAGGTTGTAGCCCACCTCGAAGCTGGCGCGCATGTCATCCATCCTGGGACGGGCAAGCGTGCGGGCTGCGCCCAGGCGAATATAGTCCTGCGAGGTGATCTCGAAGGCCAGATTGAGGCTCGGCAGGATTTCCGTAAACTTGTCTCCCTGCTTGACCGTGACCGCCGTTCCGCCCGGTCCACGCACACCACCGGTCGAACTCTGATCGGTTTCGATCACCTGGAGGCCGACATTACCGGTCATCGGTACTTCGCCGACAAGACTGTCAACGCCAAGCTGAGCGTAATAGACATTCACATTTTCTTCCACACCCCAGCGCTTGGAGATCACATCGGCGTTGGAGTTGGCCCTGCGATTATAGAGGCCTGAGGTGGCAAGCGCCGCCTGCGGATCGTACGAGACCATGCCGGGGATCCCAAGGAATCCCAGTGACGTCGGGCTCGTGAGGATGGCGGCAGGTATGGGGCGGGCGCACTGATTGTCGGGCGTCGTACCCGGGCAGTCGAGATCGATGAAGCTCTCGATGCTGTCCTTGTTCTTCTCGCGCTGGCTGACATTGATGCCCAGCTCGAGAGAGTTGAAGGGGCCAAGGTCAAGCTGACGCGTCGCGCCGATCCGCAGGGCCGTCAGCTCATCAGTGATCTGGGGCTCCTTGATGTAGCCCGACTGCCCCCATCCCTGCGGGTCTGTCAGCAGAATGAGCGCGGGATCGGCATAATTGAGGTTGGAGGAGAACAGATAGCTGCCGTTGCCGGTCTGGAAATCGAGACGCGCATTGGCTCCGGCCGAGCCTGGCCCGGTGCCCGAATAGGTCTCCAGATCAAGGTCATTACGCTCGATTTTCGACGTGCTGATATCGAACTCGGTGGACCAGTCGGCATCGATATCCCATTTCAGGTTGCCGCCGATCGCGCTGAGAGAGGAGTCACGCGTGCGGACATCGTTGCGCACGACACCGTCCACGCCGGTAAATGTCCCCTTGGTGACCAGACCATTGCTGACCGTCGCCCCCGGCTGGAGCGCGGCGGCAGACCACCAAAGCGGCAACTCGATACCCTTGAGGTCCTGCGTTTCACTGAACTCGGAATAGAAAGCGTCGATGCGGCCGGTCAGCGCGTTCGAGGGTTTGAACTCGATCACGCCCATGACCGCATCACGCTCAAGCAGGCTCGACTGGACATAGGGCTTGGCCCCGCCGAGTACAAAATCGCCCGTCCCCGTTGTCGGATAACCCCAGGCTTCAAAACGTTCAGCCTGCGTCGGTGAGGACATGCTCGTTATGCCGAGCGCCCAGCCCACCGTCCCATCTTCGGTCTGATCAACGTACGAGCCGGTCAGACGATACCCATTATCTTCCCCGCCCGCAACGAGAGCGCCCGATCCGTTCCACTCATAGCGCGCGCTGGCGGCAAGAACACGCTCGCCAACCGACAGAGGCCGCACAGTCTCCATATCCGCCGTGCCCGCGAGGCCCTGACCGATCAGCGAGGCGGTCGGCGTCTTGTAGACGATAACCCGCTGCAGCAGTTCGGAAGGATACTGATCAAATTCAACGCCGCGATTGTCCCCGGCACTGACCTGCTCGCGCCCGTTGAGAAGCGCCGTCGTGAAGTCAGGTGCAAGACCACGCACCGACAGCACCTGGCCGCGACCAAACAGGCGCTGGGTGCTCAATCCCGGCAGGCGGGAGAGGGCGTCAGTGATGGAGCTGTCCGGCAGCTTGCCGACATCTTCTGCTGTCACAGCCTCGACGATTGAATCGCTGGCACGCTTGGTATCTGCCGAGCTCTGCAAGCTGGCGCGGAACCCGGTGACGATCACCACATCGGCTTCATCAGCATCGGGCGTCGCTGCGGGAGCCTGGGCCGCGGGGGTCTGGGCAAAGGCTGGGCCGCCCAGAGCAAAGGCCAGCGCCGCCGAGCTGGCCGCAGCGAGCAAACGCACCCGGGGTCTAATCAAGTTAAAGCGCATATTCATCTCCTCCCCTGCTGTCGCGCCCTTGGGCCCGGCAGTCGACTTACGCGCACGGATGTCGCGTATTTGTCGCGTAAACTAATGCAAAGCCTGCGTGCGTCAATCGGTCTTATCTTCCTCTTTAGCTCGCCGGAGAGGCGAAATTCCCCTTCATAAGGCCACCTTTGCAATCCTTGACGCTATGTAGCCGTTATGCAAATTAATGCAAAACACTGGACGGCCGCAATTCGGCTAGGTATCGGGGTGATCGGAAATCAGGCGAAAAAGGCAGGTCCTTGATGTGGCGATACGCGTCATTGGCGGTTTTGATGTGGGCCGTCGCCTGCACCAATGACGCCGCCCCGGACAGACCCCTGGCGGCAGAGACGGGGCGTATCGCCGAGGACGAGGTGGTCTATTTCGTGCTGCCCGACAGGTTCGAAAACGCCAATCCGGACAATGACCAGGGCGGGTTGTCGGGGAACCGGCTGAGCACAGGTTTCGATCCCGCCCATAAGGGATTTTATCATGGCGGGGATGTTGCCGGGCTGACCCGCCGCCTCGACTACATCAAGGGCCTCGGCGTTACAGCCATCTGGCTGGCCCCCGTCTACAAGAACAAGCCCGTGCAGGGAGCAGCCGGGCAGGAATCGGCCGGCTATCACGGCTACTGGATCACCGATTTCACATCGATCGACCCGCATTTCGGCACGCGGGAGGAATTTGCGCGCTTCGTTGAGGCAGCCCACGCGCGCGGCATGCGCGTCTATATGGACATCATCACCAATCACACAGCCGACGTGATCCAGTATGAGGGCTGCCCGGTTCAGGCCTGCCCTTACCGGTCGCGGGCAGACTATCCCTATGTGCGTCGCGGCGGCGTCAAAGGCGCAGCCATCAACGATGGCTTCCTGGGAGAAGGTGACCTCAGCGAAAGCAATTTCCTGCGCCTCACCAACCCCAACTTCGCCTACGAGACAAAAGTTCCCGAAGCAGAGCGCGCCGTTAAGGTACCAGGCTGGCTGAATGATCCGATCTATTACCACAACCGCGGCAACACGACATTTCGCGGCGAAAGTTCGCAGATGGGTGATTTCGTGGGCCTCGATGATCTCTTCACCGAACACCCTCGCGTCGTTCAGGGCATGATCGACATCTACGGCGCCTGGATCGATGAATTTGGCATCGACGGGTACCGGATAGACACCGCGCGGCACGTCAACCCCGAATTCTGGCAGGCTTTCGTTCCGGCCATGCAGGAGCGGGCCCGCAAGCGCGGGATCGATCATTTCTACATTTTCGGGGAAGTCTTCGATCCCGATCCAGGCCGCCTTGCGCGCTTTACCCGTGTCGACGGCTTTCCAGCCGTCCTCGACTTTGCATTCCAGTCAGCAGTCTATGATGTCTTCGTGCGCAGCACAGGCACGGACCGGCTGAACACCCTCTTTGAGTCGGACGCGCTCTACGAGGGGGGAAGCCAGACGGCGGGGAAACTGCCGACCTTCCTTGGCAATCATGACATGGGTCGCTTCGCTCACTTCATGCTGCGTGAAAACCCCGGACTGTCTGATGATGAACTCTTGCGGCGGACGGTTCTTGCTCATGCCTTCATGATGTTCGCGCGGGGCGTGCCGGTCATCTATTACGGCGATGAGCAGGGTTTCACCGGCGACGGCAATGACCAGGACGCGCGCGAAGACATGTTTCCCAGCCGCACTGCGTCCTACAACGACAACCGTCTGGTCGGAACGTCGGCGACGACTGCCGCAAGCAATTTCGACACGAGCCACCCGATCTACAGGGCGATTGCCGGGATGAGCGCAATCCGCGCGGCAACGCCTGCCCTGCGCCGCGGACGGCAGATCGTTCGCAACTATGTCGAGACGCCGGGCCTGTTTGCCTTTTCGCGCCTGTACGGCAAAAGTGAAGTCCTGATCGCCTTCAACACAGGCGCAAGCCCCCTTCGCGCAAATGTCGAGGTTGATCCGGGATCAGCCAGCTGGCGCGCGCTGCACGGCGTGTGTGCGCCTGCATCCTCTGCACCCGGCAGCTACAGTGTGGAGATCGCCCCGTTCGACTATGTGCTCTGCATTTCGGAGCCCCGGGCGTGAGCGTCGACATCCTTCATGACAGGCGACAGGCCCTGCCCACGGAGGCGCAATGGTGGCGGGGGGCGGTCATCTATCAGGTCTATCCCCTGAGCTTTGCAGATACGAACGGTGACGGCCGCGGCGACCTCCCCGGCATTACAGACAAGCTCGATTACATCGCATCCCTTGGTGTTGACGCGATCTGGCTCTCGCCCTTTTACCGCTCTCCGATGCGCGATTTCGGGTATGACATTTCCGATTACCGGGATGTCGATCCCACCTTTGGCGCGCTCAGCGACTTCGATGCGCTGACTGCACGCGCCCATGCTCTCGGGCTGCGGGTTATCGTCGATCAGGTCTATTCGCATACCTCAACAGAACATGCCTGGTTCCGCGAGAGCCGGAGCAACCGCACCAACCCCAGGGCCGACTGGTATGTCTGGGCTGATCCGAAGCCTGACGGCTCGCCCCCGACGAACTGGCAATCGGTCTTCAAGGCCTCAGCCTGGACCTGGGATGCGCATCGCCGCCAGTATTATCTGAGCAACTTCCAACCTGACCAGCCCGATCTCAACGTCCGCAATCCCGATGTCCAGGAGGCGCTGCTGGATGTTGCGCGCTTCTGGCTCGATCGCGGCGTCGATGGCTTCAGGCTCGATGCGATCAACTTTGCGATGCATGATCCCCTGCTTCGCGACAATCCGCCCGTGATCGGCGAGGCCCGGCGCCTGCGCCCGTTCGACTTCCAGCATCACATCTACAATCAGTCTCACCCCGACATTCCGGAATTCCTCACACGCGTGCGACAGCTCGCCGAAAAAAGCGGCGCGATCTTTCTGGTCGCTGAAGTCGGCGGCGAGCAGGCTGATGCCGAAATGAAGCTCTACACCAGGGGCGAGACCCACCTGCACAGCGCCTACGGCTTTCACTATCTCTATGCAGATGCGCTGACCCCTGACCTCATCCGCCAGTGCTCGGGCCGCTGGTCCGGCGGTGAGGGCGAAGGCTGGCCATCCTGGGCCTTCTCCAACCACGACGCGCCGCGCGTGGTTTCCCGCTGGAGCCATAAGCGGGACACCAGCGCCTTCGCCAGCCTTGCGCTGCTCCTGCTCATGACGGTCCGCGGCAGCGTCTTTCTGTATCAGGGCGAAGAACTTGGCCTGCCGCAGGCGGAGGTTCCCTTCGCGCGGCTGCAGGATCCCGAAGCCATCGCCAACTGGCCCCACACGCTCGGCCGTGATGGTGCGCGCACCCCTATGCCCTGGCGCGCCGGCGCGGCGAATGCAGGCTTCTCGTCTGCACAGCCATGGCTGCCAGTCGATCCTGCGCATCATGCCCTTGCTGTGGATGTACAGGAAGCGAGCCGGAGTTCGACACTTAATGTCTGCCGTCGGATCATCGCGCTTCGCAAACGCTTCAGCGAGCTCAGAGCCGGCAGCATGACGATTGTCGAGACAAGCGAGAGCCTGCTTGTCTACAAGCGTGGAGAGGGTGAGAAGGCGCTCCTGTGCGCATTCAATCTCGGCGACGGTCCCGTTGCATGGTCTCTCCCGGCGGGGTGGCGCATCGTTGAAGCCGTAAACCTGTCCACACCGGTCGCCGGGACCTTGCCGGCGCTCTCCGGCCTCGTGGCCCACCGGCAATGAAAGACGCCCTAGCCTCCGCACGACTCGCGAACGATGAGATCGGTCGGAAGGCGTTCGGAGCGACTGCGGATCCGGCCCGAGCCTGCATCCAGCAGCTTCGATACAAGAAGACGCCCGGCGGTGGATGTATCCTGCGCCACGGTGGTGAGCGTTGGCGTGGCATAGCGGGCGAAGCGGACGTTGTCGAACCCGACAACGGAGACATCATGTGGTGTCGATATGCCCGCGCGGCGCATTGCGCGGATCGCGCCAAGCGCGATCACGTCGCTCGCGGCAACGATGCCATCAAAGGCGACGCCATCGCGGATCAGCGCGTCCAACGCAGCTTCTGCCGATTCGACCTCGAAATGGGCGGGAACCGACAGAGCCCGGTCGGGTTTGATCCCGGCCTTCTCCAGGGCCTCGAGATAGCCGGCGTGCCTCTGGGCGGGCTCAGGATCGCCAACATCGCCCAGGAACATGATCCGCGTCCGGCCAAGCCGCGCCAGGTGGCTCGTCGCGCGCGCAGCGCCGGCGATATTGTCGCTGCCGACCGAGCAGTAGTTCTGATCGGGCAGCTGCGCACCCCAGACCACAAACTGACTTTCTTCTTCGGCAAGACGATTGAATGCGCCATGCAGCATGCTCTGGCCCAGAAAGACCACGCCAGCCGCCCGCGAGGTCGACATGACTACGGAGAGCTCCTCATAGGAGAAGGGCGCAACATGACTGACAAGCAGGTCGCAATCGCGCTCGCGCGCCGCTTCCGCCAGGCCAGACAGAAGGTCAAGGAAGAAGGGATCGCGCAGCATGAAATCGCGTCCCTGCGGGCGCGGCACGACGACCGCAATCGTCGCCTCAGCGCCGATTGGTCCGGCGGGCATGTAATCGCGAAACGGATAGTTCTGCTCGCGCGCAAGCTTCCAGATCCGCTGCTTGGTCTGGCGATTGATCGCAGGGCTATCGTTCAGCGCACGCGAGGCGGTCGATACAGACACGCCGGCAAGCAGCGCCACATCCTGAAGTGTCGTCGGGCGCCTGCTCACGCGCTGTCACACATCGCTTCTCATTCAACGGGCGTTCTTAATGCACCGGCTGCGGAGTTTGGCAAGCAGTCCGGGCAGGACCGGCGCGCCGTCAGGATCGCGCACACACAGATGCCGCACCCAGGGCCCTGCCGGATGGCGATGTCCTCACGCGCGCGCGTTCCAACCCGCGCCTGGGATGGAGCAGGCAGCTGCCGCCTCCCCCTCCTGCATGCCCGGTTGAGGACGCAGGTAAGCCAGAGATGATCCGCCTGATCTTCCTCTGCCTGCTTCTGGCCGCCTCGGCATGTGCGGGCAAGCACGGGTCACAGACCAGGTCTGTCAGCATCAGCGCCATCGTCCCGGAGACGTCAGGCGATGTCTATCTTGCCGGAAATCTTCCCGAACTCGGCCCCTGGCGCGCCGATGGCCTTCTGATGCAGGGCGAGGGGCGCACACGGGTCGCAACCGTGCGCGTCCCGCAGGGGGCGAGGTTCGAGTTCAAGCTCACACAGGGCAGATGGGAACGCGAAGGCCTTGGGCCCTCTGGTACGGTGATGGCCAGTTCCCGCATCGATGTGGATGCAGATCAGGATGTCACGATCACCATCGCTGACTGGAAGCATGACATCCGGGAATACCTGGCCGATCCGGCAGGCGCTGGCGTGGCGGGGTCGCTGCTCCACTGGGCAGACGTGCGCTCGCAATGGCTGGAGGAGACGCGCACCGTCAGCATCTATCTGCCCCCCCAGTACGACACAGATCCGCAAGCCCGCTTCCCGGTCATCTATGCCCATGACGGACAGAACCTGTTCGATCCACGCATCGCCAATACAGGGGTCGACTGGGGTTTTGACACAGCGATGCAGGCGCTTGTCTCGCAGGGTGCGATCGAACCTGCGATCATTGTCGGGATCTGGAGTACGCCTGCGCGGCGTCTGGAGTACGCCCCTGAGCGCGTGCTTGAGAGGGTGACCGGGGCAATGGCGGCCGAAGCTCTGGCGGAGTTTCCGCCTCAGCAGCGTCGCGCCGACGCCTATGCCAGATTCCTCGTCAGGGAACTTAAACCGCGTATCGACGCAGCGTTTCGCACCCGCGCCGGCAGGGAGTCGACCTTCCTCATCGGCTCAAGCATGGGCGGGCTCATTTCGCTCTATGCCATGGCCGAGTATCCTGACGCGTTCGGCGGCGCCGCCGGGCTGTCAATGCACTGGCCTGTCAGTATCGATAACAGGCTCATCGTAGATCGACAGGAGGCATGGCGCCCCGCCATCATCGCTGCTTTCAGCGACTACCTCTCAGCCAGCCCGCTGACGCCCGCTCAGCATCGCCTGTGGCTCGATCATGGCACGGGTTTCCTCGATCATCTCTATGCCCCCTACCAGCAGGCGCTCACGGGGGTTTTCAGCCGTCTTGGCTATGGTGATGGGGATAGACTTCGCACACGCGTCTATCCGGGCGCAGATCATAATGAGACGGCATGGCGCGCGAGGCTGCGCGATCCGCTGACATTCCTGCTCGGACCCCGGGCAGCGCCATCAGACAAGAACTAGACCAGCAGGCAGGGGAAGAAACGATGGAGTCGAAACCAAAGCTGAGCACGATCCAGATATGGAACATGACCTTCGGCTTTATCGGAATTCAGATCGGGTTTGACCTGCAGAACGGCAATGTCAGCAGGATCTTCCAGACCCTTGGCGCCGAGATCGACGCACTGCCGATCCTGTGGATCGCAGCACCTCTGACCGGTCTCCTGGTACAGCCGATCGTCGGGTATCTGAGCGACAAGACCTGGAACAGGCTCGGCCGACGCAAACCGTTTTTCCTGATCGGCGCCGTTCTCGCGAGCGCGGCCCTGATCCTGATGCCGAATGCGCCCGCACTGTGGATTGCGGCGGGTACGCTGTGGATCATGGATGCAGCGCTGAACACAACCATGGAGCCGACCCGGGCGCTTGTGGGCGATATGCTGCCAGACGAGCAGCGCACGACCGGCTATGCGATGCAGAGCTTCTTCATCGGCGCAGGCGCAGTGCTTGCAGGCCTTCTGCCCTGGGCGCTCACCCAGCTTGGCGTTCCCAATACCGCAGAGCCGGGCGTTATTCCCCAGACCGTCCATATCGCCTTCTATGCCGGCGGAGCGATGCTCTTTCTTGCCGTCATGTGGACCATCCTTTCAACCAGGGAGTATTCCCCGCAACAGATTGCAGCCTTTGAGGCGACGCGGCTGGCGGGCCTGGCTGAACCAGCCAGACAGACCCAAAGGCGCAGCTCGCAGGCGTTCTTTGCCGGCGGCCTGGTGTGGATCCTTGCCGGTTCAGCCATTGCAGCGTTCGTCTTTGCTGCACGCCTTGAACCGCGGCCTGAGGCTCTGAGCTTTCTGGGTCAATCCGAACTCCGCCAGGACCTCTATGTCCTGGCCGGACTGGTCGCAGGTTTTGGCGTGGTTCAGGTTGCGGCTGGCTTTCTTCGCCGCGCAGGGTCTGATCAGAACGGCTTCATGGAGGTCGTCGGCGACCTGTTCCAGATGCCGCACGCCATGCGTCAGCTGGCGGTCGTGCAGTTCTTCACCTGGTTCGGCCTGTTCGCCATGTGGATCTATGGCGGGCCAGCCGTGGCTGCGCATCATTACGGCGCCAGTGACGCGGCGCAGGCGGCCTACCAGGAGGCTGGTAACTGGTGGGGCGTTCTGGGGGCGGTCCGCAACGCAGTCGCCGCGGCGGGGGCGCTCATCATCATCTGGCTCGCCACCCGGCTCGACCGGCGTGTTGTGCATGCAACCAGCCTTGTTCTGGGCGCAGCGGGCTTTGCAGGCATGATCCTGATCCGCGATCCGGGGCTGCTGTGGGCGCCAATGATCGGCGTCGGGATAGCCTGGGCGGCGATCGTCTCGGTACCCTACGCCATTCTCGCCAGCTCGGTGCCGGCCGAAAAAATGGGCGTCTATATGGGCATCTTCAACATCTTCATCGTCGTCCCCCAACTCGTCGCCGCCACCCTGCTCGGCTTCCTGTTGCGGACATTCTTCAACAATGAGCCGATCTGGGCCTTCGCTATCGCAGGCGCCTCATTCGCCCTGGCAGGCGCTGCGGTCATGCTCGTCCGCCAGGCGCCAGCCGCCCCGGCATCAGGGGCATGATCATGCTGCGATACATCCTGCTTCTGGTCTTTGGTCTCCTGTCGGCGGGCGCCTGCCAGCGTGAGACGCCCGCTGAGCCTTATGCGCCACGAGCCTATGTCGAACTGACCCACCCGGAATGGTCACGCGATGCGGTGATCTATCAGATCAACATCCGTCAGTTCACGCCCCAGGGTAGCTTCAGTGCGGCGAGCGAGGCGTTGCCGCGCCTGCAGTCGCTGGGGGTGGATATCCTCTGGCTGATGCCGATCCATGAGATTGGCGCGAAGAACCGCAAGGGCTCGCTCGGCAGCCCCTATTCCGTGCGCGACTATTACAGCGTCAATCCCGAATTCGGAACACTCGCGGATCTGCGCGCCTTCATCGATGAAGCTCACCGCCTCGATATGCACGTCATCCTTGACTGGGTGGCGAACCACACCGCGTGGGATAACCCGCTCGTGAGCGCTAACCCTGAGTGGTATGAGCGCGACTGGAAGGGGGACTTCCATCCGACCCCGTGGCAGGACTGGTCCGACATCATTGATCTGGACTATGAGCAGCCAGGCTTGCGTCGCTACATGACTGAAGCCATGGCCTACTGGGTCCGGGACGTCGGCGTAGATGGCTTTCGCGCGGATGTTGCCGGCTATGTCCCGCTGGATTTCTGGGAAAGTGTGCGCCGCCAACTCGACGCCATCAAGCCGGTCTTCATGCTGGCGGAATTCGATCAGCGCGACGTCCATGCGCGCGCCTTTGACGCCAGCTATGCCTGGGACTGGAACAATTCGATGCACGCAGTCGCGATGGGCCGTGCGGATACGGGCGCCCTGGCTGGCTATTATTCGGGCACCGAAAGCGCCTGGCCGCAGGATGCCTACCGGATGATCTACACAAGCAATCATGACCAGAATGCCTGGGATGCCAC
Source organism: uncultured Alphaproteobacteria bacterium (assembly GCA_903842595.1). Classification (GTDB taxonomy): domain Bacteria; phylum Pseudomonadota; class Alphaproteobacteria; order Caulobacterales; family Hyphomonadaceae; genus UBA7672. The sequence goes on along the minus strand of CAIMMO010000039.1, from coordinate 7,274 downwards.
CGAGTTTGAACGTTTCGGTCCAGCGGTCGAGGCGGCGATGGTGCTTCAGTTCGTGGGCGAGGGCATCCCCTCGATCTACAATGGACAGGAAGCAGGCAATGAAAACAGGCTTGAGTTCTTTGAGCGTGATCCCATCAACTGGCGAGAGCATCCTCACGGCGAGCTGCTGCGCGCGCTGATCGCGCTGAAGCATGAGACCAGGGCGCTATGGAACGGGGCTGCTGGCGCACGCATGATCCCGGTGGTCAACAGCGCGTCCGGCAAGGTTTTCAGCTTCACCCGCTTCGGTCCGCAAGACGGTGTCTTTGCGGTTTTCAATTTCAGCCCTGAGGCGCAGCAGGTGAGGTTCGTGAACAACCTGCATCATGGCGCCTATCAGGATTATTTCACGGGGACAGCGGCGCGTTTTTCCTCTGACAGCACGCTGGAGCTTCCAGCATGGTCCTATCGTGTCTTCTTGAAGGACAGGCAGCCATGAACGCCTCCGGTCGGATCGCATTCAAAGGTCTGCAGCGTTTCACCAGCATGCATCCGCCTGCAAAGGGGCGCGCCACCGCTGATCTGTGGTGGTGCGCCGGGGCCATGTCGACATCCGGGGAGCGTGCGAAGGGGAGGCAGGTATGAACGGATCAGCATTACAGTTTGGCGCGCTCGACTGGGTCGTGGTGGGGCTCTACTTCGCCGCCATAGCCGCCATTGCGGTATGGGTCGCCTTGACGCGCGAACGGACCACGACCGACTATTTTCTGGCGAGCCGCAACACGGGCTGGTTTCTGATCGGCGCCTCGATCTTTGCCTCGAACATCGGAGCAGAACACCTTGTCGGACTTGCCGGATCGGGCGCCGGCTCGGGCATGGCTTATGCCCACTGGGAGCTCCATTCCTATCTCTGCGTCATGCTGGGGTGGATCTTCGCGCCATTCTATCTGCGCTCGAACATATTCACGACGCCGGAGTTCCTGGAAAAGAGGTATACGCCAGCGACGCGTACGACACTGGCCCTCATCTTCCTCGTCAGCTACATCCTGACCAAGGCTTCGGTGACGATCTATGCCGGTGCGATAACCATCAAGACGATCCTGGGAATCGATACCATCTTCGTTCCAGGCGTGGGTGCGACCGACTTCTTCTGGGTCGCGGCCTTGGGGCTCGTGGTTATCACCGGCGTCTATACGATCATCGGCGGCATGAAGGCTGTGCTCTGGACAGAAGGCTTGCAGGCGCCGCTGCTGCTGATCGGATCTGTCGTGATCCTGATCGTGGGCCTGGATCGCATCGGGGGAATGGAAGCCCTTCGCGCGGCAAATGCTGAGACCATCTCCATCTGGCGACCGTTGTCGACCACCAGCGAGACAACCGGATTTCCAGGTTTCCTGTTCGATCCGTCCGACACGCCATGGCTCGGCGTGATGCTCGCCTCGCCGATCCTCGGCCTCTGGTACTGGTGTACCGACCAGTACATCGTCCAGCGCGTCCTGACGGCCAGGAACCTGCAGCAGGCCCGGCGCGGTGCGATATTTGCCGGATATCTGAAGCTGTTCCCGGTGTTCATCTTCCTGATCCCGGGCATGATCGCGATCGCGCTGCAGAAACAGGGCGCCCCGGGTTTTGCGGAGATGACGAGCCCGGACCAGGCCTTTCCCATGCTGGTCTCCTATCTGCTGCCGGAGGGCCTGCGCGGCCTGGTGCTCGCTGGCTTGCTGGCGGCGCTGATGTCCTCGCTGGCGTCGCTGTTCAACTCGACCTCTATCCTCTTCACCATCGATTTCTACAAACGCGTCCGCCCACAGTCGTCCGAGGCGCATCTGGTCGCCGTCGGGCGTCTGGCGACGCTCGTCGTGGTCGGGCTTGGCATGGCCTGGATCCCGGTCCTGCTTCAGCTTTCCGGCGGCCAGCTCTATGCCGCGCTGCAACTGGTGCAGTCGCTGATTGCTCCGGCCATCGCAGCGGTCTTCCTGCTCGGCATCGCCTCCAGGGCAGTGTCGCCTGTCTCAGGACTGGTCGGTCTGATCGCCGGTTTTCTCGTCGGCATGACACGGTTGTTCCTGCAGACGACGCATGACTTCACGGGGGCGGTCTATCCACCCGTCATCCAGGCTTTCGTGGACATCAACTGGCTCTACTTTGCCGTCCTGCTCTTTGTCTTCACCTGTGTCGTCATCCTGGTGGTGAGCGCGTTCACGCCAAAGGCGGACCCGGCCAGGATCGCGGGCCTCACCCGCGACACCCTTTCTCCCGAGCAGCGTGCGGAGGTCCGGGCCAGCTATGGGGTGTGGGATATCGTGCACTCATGCGTCATCCTCGCCATCATCGCAGGGGTCTATGTCTATTTCTGGTAAGCCTTCGCCAAAGCACGGCTGCCATTTTCATGACAGGGGTCTTGCGGACATGAAAAAGACCGGAGCAGGCGTGCCTGATGGCGCGGGCCCGCCCCCTGGCCTTTCCGGGCGTTGCTGTCCGGGACCTGCACAAGGGCCAGCTGGGGCCGCTCACGAAGGCCGCATGGCGCACAGGCAGACGCATGGCTGCGCGATGAGGTTGACATGAGCAAACCGGACAGAGCCTGCGATCGGGTTGCGTGCCTGCGGGAAAACATCACAACCGCTCTCAGGCTGATACCCCTGTGCGACCGGAGCACCTTCACGACAGCTCTGGCAAGGAGCGGGGCATGACCACATCCATTCATACCAATGAGGAAATTCTCGCCTCGATCCTCATACAGATCACGATCGTCATTCTGGTTGCGCGGGCGGCGGGCGCATGCGCAGCAGCGCTGCGCCAGCCGCGCGCTGTGGGAGAAATCGTCGCCGGACTGATGCTCGGTCCCTCCCTGTTCGGCTACCTGTTCCCGGACCTGTCTGCCCTCCTGTTTCCGGCAGACGCTGCCCAGACCATGTGGATGCTGGCCCAGATCGGGCTGATCCTGCTCATGTTTCAGATCGGAAGCGATTTCGATTTCAGGCTTCTTCGTGAGCGTGCGAACCGCAAGTCGGTTGTCTTCGTGACGCTGGCCAGCCTTTCATGTCCGCTGCTGCTCGGGTTCACGATGGGCAGTTTCGCCGCCCCAACCCTTGCCCCTGACATCGATCAGTTCAGCTTCAGCCTGTTCATGGCTGTGGCAATGGCCATCACGGCTGTGCCCATCCTCGGCCGCATCCTGGCCGAGTACGGGCTCACCCGGACACGGATCGGGGTCGTCGCAATTTCCTCGGCCGCGGCTAATGATGTGGTCGGCTGGATAATCCTCGCCCTGATTGCAGCCATCGTGTCGGCAGGCTTTTCCCCAGGAGCGTTTGCTCTGCAGATCTTCGGGCTCGTGTGCCTCCTGGCGGGGCTCTGGATCCTCGGCCGTCCGCTCACCGCCTGGCTGGTCAGGCGCTTTCCGCCGGCGGATCTGAACATGTCCCCCGTCCTCATCGCCATTGTGATCGCCCTCGTCTTCCTGGCCGGCGTGGCGACGCAGAAGCTGGGCATCTTCACGATTTTCGGCGGCTTCCTGATCGGGCTTCTGTTTCATTCACACACCACCTTCGTCGACGCCTGGCGCAAGAGCATCGGGCAATTCGTCCTCGTCTTTTTCCTGCCCATCTTCTTCACCCTTACCGGACTGCGCACCAACCTGCTCGGGCTTGATACGCCTGCCGAGTGGATGTGGTGCGCGGGTCTCTTTGCCGCTTCCGTCATCAGCAAGATCGGCCCGGTCTATCTGGCCGCGCGCGTATCAGGCCTCGGGCGCGATGAGGCGGCAGGCCTTGGCGTCCTGATGAATACACGTGCTCTCATGGAGCTTATCGTACTCAATATCGGACTGAGCATGGGCGTCATTCCGCAGGATGTGTTCACCATGATGGTGATCATGGCAGTTGGAACGACCCTCATGACCGGCCCGCTGCTCAACCGGATCCCCTCCATCGCCGCAAACGGGCCTCGCCATGCCGCATGAACTCGGTCCGCGCGCGCTGCGCAGCCTTCTCATCGTCGGAGGAGGGTCCGCTGGATGGATGAGCGCGGCAGCCATCGCCCAGGCCACGCGCGGGGCCTGCGCAATCACCCTCATTGAGTCCGAAGAGATCGGGATTGTCGGGGTCGGTGAGGCGACCATTCCTCCGATCCGCATGTTCAATCAGATGCTCGGAATTGACGAGACTGACTTCGTCAGGGCGACCCAGGGCTCCTTCAAGCTGGGCATCGAGTTTGTTGACTGGGGCCGGCTTGGAAACCGCTATTTTCACCCCTTCGGCAAGTATGGCGTCGAGTTTGACGTCGTCCCGGTCCATCAGTTCTGGCTACGCGCGCGCGCCGAAGGCGACACGACGCCCTGGCAGGACTATTCCATGGCCTGGGCGGCGGCGCGCGATAACCGCTTCGATCACCCCACGCGCGACCCGCGCATGATCCAGTCGACTTTCGATTATGCCTATCACTTCGACGCCTCGCTCTATGCCCGCTTCCTGCGCAGCTACGCCGAACAGCGCGGCGTCAGGCGCATCGAAGGACGCATTGCCAGCGTCGCGCGCGACCCGGACACGGGCGATATCTCAGCTGTTCAGCTCGCCGACGGCCGGCGCTTCGAGGCGGAGTTCTTTGTCGACTGCTCCGGCTTCAGGGGCCTCCTGATCGAGGAGGCGCTGAAGACGGGATATGACGACTGGACGCACTGGCTGCCCTGCGACCGGGCCGTTGCCGTCCCGTGTGCACGCACTGCGCCTTTGACGCCCTATACCCGGTCAACTGCACGCGCTGCGGGCTGGCAGTGGCGCATCCCCCTGCAGCACCGGGTGGGAAACGGCCATGTCTATTCAAGCCGCTTCATGGAGGATGATGCGGCCGAGGAGGTGCTGCTCGCCAATCTCGAAAGCGAGCCGCTGGCCCCTCCCCGCCGCCTGCGATTCGTCACTGGCCGGCGCCGGCTGCACTGGAACCAGAACTGCGTCGCCATCGGGCTCTCGTCTGGATTTCTTGAGCCGCTCGAATCAACCAGCATCCACCTCATCCAGAGCGGGCTCGCCAGGTTCCTCGCCCTGTTCCCGGGTCGGGAGCCAGATCCGGTGAGCGTTGCTGAATACAACCGGCTGACGCAGGTCGAGTTCGAACGGGTGCGGGATTTCATCATCCTGCACTATCATGCCAGCACGCGCGAGGACTCCGCGCTGTGGCGGCACACGCGCGCAATGGATATTCCTGACGCCCTCTCCTACAAGCTCGAACAATTCTCGCAGGCCGGCAACATTGTGAGCGATGGGCTCGAGCTGTTCCAGAATCCGAGCTGGCTGGCGGTGTTCATTGGCCAGGACATCATACCCCGGCGCTATGCCCCGCTTGTCGATCTCAGGCACAGCGCGGAATTCTCGCGCTATCTCGAAAGCCTTCGCCGCACGATGAGCCAGGCAGCGAGCGTGATGCCAACCCACGAGCAGTTCATCGAGCGGACATGCAAGGCTGCGCCAGGCCTGGCAGGTTAGAGAAAGATGGAAGCGACTGATGCCTGATCTGGACACCCCTCTGGATGTTTCAGAGGACATCATCGGGCGCTACCGCGCCGAGGGCTTTATCCGGATGTCAGGCGTGCTCGAGGCCAGGATGCTGGCTCGCTATGGCGCAGAAATCACCCGGCTCACGCTGGCGCTCAATACACAGGACAAGGTGTTGGAACAGCGCGCCACCTATGATCGCGCCTTTCTGCAGGTCATGAACCTGTGGCGTTCGTCCGAAAAGGTGAAACAGCTTGTTTTCAGCAAAAGGCTTGCGGGCATCGCTGCAGCGCTGATGGGCGTTGATTGTGTGCGGCTCTATCATGATCAGTCGCTCTACAAGGAGCCTTCCGGCGGCATCACGCCTGCCCATGCCGATCAGTATTACTGGCCCTTCGCTTCTGAACGAACGATCACGGTCTGGATCCCGCTTCAGCCCACACCGCTCGACATGGGGCCGCTCGCCTTCTACCGGGGCAGTCACCAGACGGCCATCGGGCGCGACCTGCCGATCTCGGACGAGAGCGAGGCGACGATCACGGCCGCGATGGAAGCCCGGGGCTTTCCCATGGACGAGGCCCCCTATGCCCTGGGCGATGTGAGCTTTCATGCCGGCTGGACTTTCCACCGCGCTGGCGCAAACCGCAGCGCGACCCCGCGTTCGGTCATGACGGTGATCTACATGGATGCGAACATGGTGGTCAGCGAGCCGGTCAACGCGATGCAGCAAGGCGATCTGGCGAAATGGCTTCCCGGCCTCAAGCCCGGCGACATCGCCGCCTCGCCGCTCAACCCGGTGCTGTGGGGCGCATGATCGGGCCGAACCTGCCGATCGCGCCGGCGGCTGTGCTGCTTCACCGGCTTCGGGCAACGCCTTTGTATGGGCAGCAGCCATGACGGTGATTGAGCCGGGGTGCGGATTGCGACGTGGATCGGCCGGCTGGAGCATTTTGCGATCGTCATGAAGCATATCCGGCATGGCGGATGGCGTTGGCGCATTCGTCGGGCGTAAACGCGCCAATCAGGTCGCCGATGGTTTGCCAGAGTGCCGATCTGGTCAGGCGCCCGACGCCGCGCGGTAAGGTTTTCAGATTCGCGAACAGCATCTCGATCGGGGTGAGGTCAGGACTTCAGGGCGGCAGGAACATGCGTTTCGCGCTGCGCGCCTCGACCAGTCGCGATGTGGCTTCCGCTTCGGGCGCTTGTCTCCGCCCGAGGTCAGCGGCTGGGTCCGGCCGGTCTCCTCGCAGAGCTCGACCCGGCGGATCACGCTGGCATCGCCAATCCTGAAGCGCCTGGCCGCCTCGCGCCGCGACAGATCGTCCTGCGGAACCACTGCAACAGAGCGTACCCGCAGATCTTCAGATCGCAGCCTGCCCGGTAGCCATGCCGGCTTACGAGCCAGCGTGCATGATGAAGCAGGCTTCGGCCCAGACTGGGCTCCAGCCGCGGTCCAGCCGGCTGACAAAATGCTCTAGGCCAGGTCCCTGAGCGAGGCGACGAGGTCCGTCTTCTCCCATGAGAAGCCGCCATCGGCGTCGGGCTCGCGGCCGAAATGGCCGTAGGCGGCGGTGCGGGCATAGATCGGCTTGTTGAGGCCGAGATGCGTGCGGATGCCGCGCGGGCGCAGGTCCATCACTTCGCCGAGGCGCTTTTCAAGCCTGGCGAGGTCGCACTTTTCCGTGCCGTCGCAGTTGGCATAGATCGACAGCGGCTCGGGAACGCCGATGGCGTAGGAGAGCTGGATCACGCAGCGATCCGCCAGGCCGGCAGCGACAACGTTCTTCGCGAGATAGCGGGCGG
>CAIMMO010000038.1 GCA_903842595.1 uncultured Alphaproteobacteria bacterium | reverse complement strand
TGGTCGTGTCCCGCTGAGTGGTGTACGAGCGGGCACTCGTCCCGGGCCTCGCCGCCAGGCTGGGCCGGTCATGCTGCAGGCAAGGCCGGCAGGCTGACGATGGGATCATCGCTCATCGGTGCGATTGTTTCCAGCGTCATGTAGCGCGAACGCTGGACCGCCCATTCGTCGTTCTGCTCAAGCAGGATGGCGCCGACGAGCCGGATCAACGCAGCCTCATTCGGGAAGATGCCGACGACCTCGGTTCGGCGCTTGATCTCGCCATTGAGCCTTTCGAGCGGGTTGGTCGAGTGCAGTTTCAAGCGGTGCTCGCGGGGGAAGTCCATGTAGGCCAGGACGTCGTTCTCCGCCTCATCGAGGAACGCGGAGAGCTTCGGTAGTTTTGGCCTCAGCTGGTCGGCGACCGCTCGCCACTGGGCATGGGCAGCGCCCGCGTCGTCCTGAGCGAAGGCGGTGGCGATGAACGCCGAGACGACGCGCCGGCCGCTCTTTCCCGCATGCGCCAGAGCATTCCTCATGAAGTGGACACGGCAGCGCTGCCAGGTGGCGCCCAGCACCTTGGCGATCGCCGCCTTGAGGCCCTGGTGGGCGTCGGAGACGACCAGCTTCGCGCCACGAAGGCCTCGTCGCATCAGCTTTCTCAGGAAGGCTGTCCAGAACGTCTCGGCTTCGGAGACGCCAATATCGAGGCCGAGAATCTCACGCCGGCCATCGGTGTTGACGCCAACAGCGATGGTCACCGCCACCGAGACGATGCGGCCAGCCTGGCGCACTTTCACATAGGTGGCGTCGAGCCAGACATAAGGCCAGTCGCCCTCGATCGGGCGGTTGAGAAAGGCCTGCACCTTGTCGTCGATCTCGGCGACCAGGCGGCTTACCTGGCTCTTTGAGATGCCTGTCATCCCCATGGCCTGGACGAGATCATCGACCGAGCGGGTCGAGACGCCCTGGACGTAGGCTTCCTGGATCACGGCGGTCAGAGCCTTCTCGGCCAGTCGGCGTGGCTCGAGAAATCCCGGAAAGTACGAGCCTTTCCGCAGCTTCGGGATCCGCAGCTCGACGGTTCCCGCGCGCGTCTCCCACGCCCTGTCGCGGTAGCCGTTGCGCTGGTTGATCCTCTCGCCGCTGCGTTCGCCGTGGGCGGCGCCGGTGAGGCCCGCCACCTCCAGCTCCATCAGCCGCTCGGCCGCGAAGCCGATCATGTCACGCAGGAAATCGGCGTCGGGGCTCTTCTCCAGGAGCGTACGAAGCGCCATCGTGTCGTCTGTCATCGGTGAATCCTCGGTTCAGGTTGCTGGTGTTGCAACCCAACCCTACCGGCGATTCCCGATGACAACCCAGCGCAAGGGCCGGCGCGCGCTGACTCTTGCGGTCCGCGCGCCGCCCCTCGCTAAACTCCTACACCACGTCCTGGGACACGACCCGCCGTCGTCCGCTGCCAAACGCCAAAGCGGTGCAGGCGCGACCGCGCGCTGCCGCCAGCCAAGCTCGAATTCCATCCCCGCCCAACCGCTTTCGTCATGTAACCGAAAGCGGTTTCGCGCGTTATCGCGCATGCCTCAGCGAAACCCACAGGAGCGCGCCATGGCCGACATCAATCGCAGCGATCTGCATGACAACGATAACCCGACGGCCTCTGATCATCGACTGGCTGGAAAGCCGTCGTGGATCGACGGACTTCCGCACAATTTCGACGGCTGGGGGCCAAAGACTGAGGATAGCGAGGGCGCTGACGACACGAGCTATGCGGATTCCGACCTGACGTGGACCGGCGATGCGGATGATGGTCTCCACTATGTCTGGAGCTTCCAGCGCGCGCGGCGTCACTAGCCAGTTCGAGCATCAGGAGAAATGACCGTAGGTGCGATCACGCTTCTGCTCGAAGACAACGAGACACTGCGCAAACTCCCGAGAGATTTTGCAGACACGAGCGAACGCGCAGCTGATGCCCGCAAGAAGCTGCTCCAGCGGCTCGAGGGTGAGCTGAAGGCACGCGCCACAATTGAGGAGGAACTGCCTGGCGAACTGGCGCCGTAGAAGAAGCTGAGTGCCTGACGCGCGGCGAGACGGCATTGCTTCTGCTCTCGGAGAGGACACCAAGGGTGTCAGTTCAGGATGTCGCCACCGGGGCAGAAGGTAGCTGCGCCGATGCCGGGGTTCATTCTTGCGGCCCACGCGCTCAGCCCGTCACGCCACGGGGCGGATTGCGGTGTCTCGATGGCGCCGCGAACAATCTCCACGCCATCACGCACCAATGCGATCTCAACCGCTTTCATTGTATCGATCGCCCTCGCCAGCTTGCCGAAGTCGGCGGCGCCCAATCTGGGCGGCTTGCCGTCGCCGTCGGTTTCCGGCGTATCGAGCCAGACGGAATACATGCCGGAACTCACCGGAGCGGGCTCGAACGGGCCAAAGCTCGTCCCGTCGACCGTAAGCTTCATGGTGATGGGAGATCCGGGAATTGCGGCGAAGCCCGCCCCGATAGCGCGGTAGCTGACTGCGCCGACCATTGGCTTGCCCTTGCCGTCGCCGGGAATGAAGTAACTGACGCTGAGCGAAACGTTAGAATAGGGATTGAGCAGGTCTTTCGCTTCGGTGGGGTAGACTGCTGCGCGTGCTGAGACGCCACTGCCGTAGTCGAGCTGCGCCCTGGCCTCCGCACCGGCGGCCTTGCCGCGCGTCTGGAAAAGGTACCTGCCCGATTCCGGTTTGCTTTCATCAGCCAGCTGGAGCCGGCAACGGGCCAGCCAGTCCGGACCCTGCGCGAGTGCGGGCGGGATTGGCCCGATCACCATTGCTGTCAGCGACAGGACGAACGCACGCGCAAGGCTCACGATCACAACTCCCCCGTATCTCGATGCGGCAAGGCTAGTGCCGCCCCCTGACTTGTCCAGTGCGGCGAGCGCCTGAGGGGTCGTGGTCAGCACTCACACATGTTGAGCGCCAGACGCCGTTGGCCTGCGGCATAAGCGGGTGGCAACCGGCGCCATGCCCTGCGTCAGGGCACGATCAAGCCCCTTACGTCGAATTGTGGCGGCGATGCACAACGCAAAGGCCTGTCGCAGGCCTGTCTGCGTGATCAATCCGCACCCGCTGTTGCCAATGCACCACGCGGGCGACGGAAGGGAAAAGCAGCTCGTTCAAATGTTGCAGGCGCTGGTTCAAGTTCGAGATTCGTCTATTATCCTGAGTGACGCGCCGGTGCGGATTGCAGAGCCCCTCTTCAATTTGTCATCCGCGGCGCCGACATTTGAGGAAACAGTTCCTCATCGCACCACTCAGGGTCGCGCCCCGCCGCACCCGCTACGAGGCAGGGCGCGCTACTCCCGACCGGGTGCAGCTTACGAGGGACTGCACGGCTCGCACCGCGAGTTTCCGGCGAGCCCAGTACGTGCCTCTGGCGCCCTGAAGGGCAAAGATGGGAGCGATGATGTCGCGCGATCTGTTCGATAGCTACACCAAGGCCTTCGAGAGCCGTCGCGAGACGGTCATGACGATCCAGGAATATCTGGAAGGCTGCAGACACGACCCTCTGATGTATGCAGGTCCACACGAGCGACTGCTCGCCGCTATCGGCGAGCCCGAGATGGTCGACACGTCGCGGGACTCACGGCTTGGGCGCATCCACTCGAACCGCACCATCCGTATCTATCCGCGCTTCTCCGAGTTCTACGGGATGGAAGAGACGATCGAACGGATCGTCGCGTTCTTCCGGCAGGGCGCGCAGGGGCTCGAAGAGCGCAAGCAGGTGCTCTACCTGCTCGGCCCGGTCGGCGGCGGCAAGTCATCGCTGGCTGAGCGCATCAAGGCGCTGATCGAGGACCAGTACATTTATGTGCTGAAGGCGGGGAATGATATCTCCCCCGTCTTTGAGAGCCCGCTGGCGTTGTTCGATCCGGATATGCAGGCGGAGACGCTGTTCAAGGCTTACAACATTCCGCGCCGGCGGCTGACCGGGCTGATGAGCCCGTGGGCGCTGAAGCGGCTGGACGAGTTCGGCGGCGACATCACGAAATTCCGGGTGGCAAAGGTGAAGCCGTCGCGCCTGCGTCAGATCGGCGTGGCGAAGGTGGAGCCAGGCGACGAGAACAATCAGGACGTTTCCTCGCTGGTCGGCAAGATCGATATCCGCAAGCTGGAGATGCACTCGCAGAACGATCCGGACGCCTACTCCTATTCGGGTGGTCTCAACCGGGCGAACCAGGGCGTTCTCGAATTCGTCGAGATGTTCAAGGCGCCGATCAAGATGCTGCACCCCCTGCTGACGGCGACGCAGGAGGGAAACTATGTCGGTTCCGAGAATATCGGGGCGATCCCGTTCACCGGCATCGTGATGGCGCACTCGAACGAGAGCGAGTGGCGTGCTTTCAAGAACAACAAGACCAACGAGGCCTTCATCGACCGCATCTACGTCATCAAGGTGCCCTATGCGCTGCGTGTGACGGAGGAGACGAAGATCTACGAGAAGCTTGTGCGTGGATCGGAACTGGCGGAAGCGCCGCTGGCGCCGGGCACGCTGGAAATGCTGGCGCGCTTTGCCGTTCTGTCGCGCCTCAAGCCGCACGAGAACTCGAACCTGTTCGCGAAGATGCGTGTCTATGACGGGGAAAGCCTCAAGGAGGTCGATCCCAAGGCACGCACGCTGCAGGAGTACAAGGACGCTGCCGGCGTGGATGAGGGCATGGAGGGCATCTCAACCCGCTTCGCGTTCAAGGCGCTGTCGGCAACGTTCAACCACGACACGGAGGAGGTCGCAGCCGACCCGGTCCACCTGATGTACGTGCTGGAGCAGGCGATCAAGCGCGAGCAGTTCCCGGATGATACCGAGGGCGCCTACCTGGAGTTCATCAAGGCCGACCTCGCGCCGCGCTATGCGGAGTTCATCGGCCACGAAATCCAGAAGGCGTATCTGGAGAGCTATCACGACTACGGCCAGAACCTGTTCGATCGCTATGTCGACTATGCCGACGCGTGGATCGAGGATCAGGACTTCAAGGATCCGGACACCGGCCAGATGCTGGATCGTGAACTGCTGAATCAGGAACTTTCGAAGATCGAGAAGCCGGCCGGCATCGCCAACCCCAAGGACTTCCGTAACGAGGTGGTGAAGTTCACGCTTCGTCAGCGCGCCAACAACAAGGGCCGCAATCCGAGCTGGACGTCGTATGAGAAGATCCGCGAAGTGATCGAGCGGCGGATGTTCAGCCAGGTCGAGGATCTGCTGCCGGTGATCTCGTTCGGTTCGAAGAAGGATTCGGAGAGCGAGAAGAAGCACGACGAATTCGTGCAGCGGATGGTGGAGCGCGGGTACACCGAGCGGCAGGTGCGCAGGCTGGTCGAGTGGTACATGCGGGTCAAGCAGGCCAGCTAGGACCTACCCATGAACATCATCGACAGACGTCGGGACCCGGGAGGCAAGTCGCTGGCGAACCGCCAGCGATTCATAAGGCGCGCACGCGCGCTGGTGAGGCGTGCCGTCCGCGAGGCGTCGGGAAAGCGGTCGATCAAGGACATCGACAAGGGCGGCGACATCGTCGTGCCGGCTGATGGGGTGCGCGAGCCGGTGCTTCGCCGGGGCAGTCAGGGCGGCAAGCGCGAGTATGTGCTGCCGGGCAACAAGAAGTATGTGCGCGGCGATGGCATCCAGCGGCCAGATGAAGAGGGTGGTGGATCTGGCGCTTCGGCGGACGGTGAGGGCGAGGACGATTTTCGCTTCGCACTGTCCAACGAGGAATTCCTCGACCTGTTCCTCGAAGACCTCGAGCTTCCCGACCTCGCCAAGCGCCAGGTGATGGGCGTCGAGGAGACCAGGCCCGTATGCGCGGGATTCCGATCGTCCGGACCGCCCTCGTCGCTGTCGGTGTCGCGCACGATGCGCAATTCCCTGTCGCGGCGGACCGCGCTTGGCCGCCCGCGGCCGCAGGACATCGCCGCGATGGAAGCGGAGATCGCGCGGCTCGACGGGCTTGACGGACAGGAGGACAAGGCCACAGCCCTGCGGGCCGATCTGGAGCGCAAGCGGACGCGGATGCGCGTCGTACCGTTCATCGACCCGCTGGATGTCCGGTATCGGCGGTATGACCAGATTCCGCGACCGGTGGCGCGCGCGGTGATGTTCTGTCTGATGGACGTGTCCGGCTCCATGGACGAGCACATGAAGGACCTGGCCAAGCGCTTCTACTCGCTGCTCTACCTGTTCCTGAAGCGGCGCTACAAGCGCGTCGATGTCGTCTTCATTCGCCATACCCACGAAGCGAAAGAAGTCGACGAGGAGACGTTCTTCCACGCGCGCGAGAGCGGCGGCACGGTCGTGTCGACGGCGTTGGAGGAGATGGCGCGCATTGTCCAGGATCGCTTCCCCGCAAATCAGTGGAATATCTATGCCGCGCAGGCAAGCGATGGCGACAACCTGCCGATGGACAACCTCAACACGATCAACCTGCTGAAGTCCGTCATCCTGCCGCTGTGCCAGTACTACGCCTATCTCGAGGTCGGGCATTCGCGGGACGATGGCGGCGGTGAGGGGTCATCTCTGTGGCGCGCTTACGCGCCGGTGGTGGCATCTGACGAGCGCATGGCAATGCGCAAGGTAAGTCATCGCCGCGATATCTATCCCGTCTTTCGCGAACTCTTCGCGAAAGAGGGAGCCGGCGGGACCGGGGCGGAAGCGGAGGCTTGAGATGAGCGACGACGCAGTCCTGACGCGGAAGAAGAAGTCCAGGCTGGTGACGGCGCCGGTTCCGGCGCCATCGAGCCTGCTGTTCAACGGACCGGACTGGAATTTCGAAACGCTCAGCCGGATCTTCGATGCGGTGCGTGAGATCGGCGAGGGCGAGCTCGGGCTCGATACCTATCGCACGCAGATCGAGGTGATCACGTCCGAGCAGATGCTCGACGCTTATTCCAGCGTCGGCATGCCGCTTTTCTACAAGCACTGGAGTTTCGGCAAGGACTTCGCCCGTAACCAGATGATGTACAACAAGGGCTATCAGGGGCTGGCCTACGAGATCGTCATCAACTCCGACCCGTGTATCTGCTACATCATGGAAGAGAACTCCGCGACGATGCAGACACTGGTGCTGGCCCACGCGGCGATGGGTCATAACCACTTCTTCAAGAACAACTATGTGTTCCGGCAGTGGACCGATGCGAGCGGGATTGCGGACTATCTCTCGTTCGCCAAGGCCTACATCGCCAAATGCGAGGAGCGATATGGCCTCGAAGCTGTGGAGCGGCTGATCGATGCGGCGCATGCGCTGCAGAGCCACGGGGTTCACCGCTATCCCGGCAAGCGCTCGATGGACCTTGCAACCGAGGAGCGGCGCGAGAAGGAACGCCGGGCGCATGGCGAGGCGCTGTTCAACGACTTGTGGCGCACGGTGCCGCAGGCCAAGGACAGGAAGCCGGCGACCAAGAAGAAGATTGATGAGGAACGCCGCAAGGCAATATTGAAACTGCCCGAGGAGAATATCCTTTACTTCCTCGAGAAGACGGCGCCTCGGCTTCAGGGGTGGCAGCGGGAAATTCTCCGCATCATCCGGCTGATCGCGCAGTATTTCTACCCGCAGCGCCAGACCAAGATGATGAACGAGGGCTGTGCGACGTGGACGCACCACCGCATCATGACGCGTCTGCACGAGAAGGGGCAGATCAGCGACGGATCATATCTGGAATTCCTGCACGCCCATACGAGCGTGGTGATGCAGCCGGAGTTCGATGATCGCCGGTATTCAGGGATCAACCCTTACGCGCTTGGTTTTGCGATGATGCAGGATATCGAGCGGATCTCGCTGACGCCAACGGACGAGGATCGTTCATGGTTTCCAGACATCGCGGGCAATGGCGATGCCTATGGTACGCTGAAGAACGTGTGGGCCAACTTCCGGGACGAGAGCATCATCTCGCAATACCTGTCGCCTCATCTGATCCGGAAGATGGGACTGTTCCACATCGTTGACGACCACGCCGAGGACGAGATGGAGGTGGCCGCCATCCATGACGAGCGGGGTTATCGCGAGGTGCGCAGGGCGCTGGCGCGCAAGTACGATGTCGCCCGCAGCGATCCGGACATCCAGGTGGTGGATGTCGATCTCGCCGGCGACCGGCGGCTGGAACTGCGCCACAATGTGATGGAGGGGGTGACGCTCGAGGAGAAGGACACGGACCGCGTTCTGCAGCATCTTGCCGACCTGTGGGGGTATGAAGTGCGGCTGGTGGAGGCGGACGACGAGACTGTCTATGCCGAGCACAAGTGCGAGCCGATCAGGCCGTTCGCCTGACACGCGCAAAGCGTGACCCGTGCACGCGCTTGTGACCCATGCCCCGGAGAGAAGGGCCGTTTGCCGCGCCACTAACCGGCTTTGCATGCTGGGTTCCAAGGCGCTAGTCTGACGCAAAGGGCCGGTCCCGCCGGGGTTGGGCGAGGGCACAAGGTCTAAACGGGAGGAGAGCATGGCTTCGCGGGTCGCCCCATGGGCGTTTGCGGCCGTTTACGGCATTGTTGCAATCATCGCGATCTGGGGAGGCGTTGCGGCGCTGGTCCCTCCGGCGCCGCCGCCGTCGCAGTTCGATCCGAATCCGCTGCCGCCGCTGGTGAACTCCGGCATGTTTACCGCGGCGATGTTCTACTTTGTCACCGCTCTGGCGTTTGCGGCTGCCACGGCGCACGCTGTTGTGCTGGTTCGAAGGCAGGAGCCTCTGGCGCTCCAGCTTGGCCTGAACACCGCCTTCGCGGCGCTGCTGGCGGTGATCGCCGCCTACAACATCTGGTATGGCGGGATCCTGTTCTCGCTGGGCGGGGATTTCTACTTTCTGGTGATCGGCCTCGCGCTGGCGGTTGTTGCTGCGCTGTTGATGCTGCGTAACCCGCTTTCGGCGACAGTGTTTGCCGTGATCACAGTCGGCACGATCGTCTGGGCGTTCATGGAGACGGGGCTCGACTTTCTCGCGCTACTGCCGCGCCTTGATGGATGGATCGTGCTCGGTCTGTGGTTCATTGCACCATGGCATCGCAATGCAATGAAGACGGGCGAAAAGCAGCCCCTCTACGCGGGCGGCCGCTGGCCCGGCTTTGCCAGCCTTGCAGCGGGGCTGCTCCTCGCTGTTGCAGCGTTCCAGGCCTACCCGGTCGTCGAGGGCACCAGGAATGCCGTCGCCGCCGGGCCTGCCGTCACCGACTGGCGCCATTATGGCGGCGTGTCGAGCGGACAGCGCTTCGCCCAGATCGACCAGATCAATGTCGGCAACGTCGCCAAGCTTGAGAAGGCCTGGGAATTCCGCACCGGCGTCGCCTACGACTTCAAGCAGACGCCGCAGATGGCCAATGGGCTTGTCTACATCTGCACGGCCGGCAACACGCTGATCGCTGTCGATTCCGATACCGGTGAAGAACGCTGGCGCCACGACACCAAGACCAACGTGCCCGGCGGCCTTGCCAATGGCTCAACGTTCGCAAGAACATGCCGCGGCGTCGGGTATCACGAGGCTCCGGCGACTTATGCTGGCGAATGCGCCAAGCGGGTCGTCACGGGAACGGTGGACGCTCGCCTGATCGCTGTGGATGCGCTCACTGGCCGCCGCTGCGCGTCCTTTGGATTCGACGGCGAGGTGAACCTTGTCTCGGGTCTTGGCTACTCGCCGCTGGGCAACTTCATGGTGACATCGACGCCGCTTGTTGCGGGAGACAAGATCGTGGTTGGCGGCTGGGTGACCGACAACCAGCAGATCGGCAATCCTTCGGGCGTGCTCCGCGCCTATGACGCCATCACGGGCCAGTTCGCCTGGGCATGGGACATGGGCAATCCAGGTTATCAGGGCCTTCCCGACGAGGGTGGCGAATACACGCGCGGCACGCCGAACGTGTGGTCCAACACCGCTTACGATCCGGTGCTTAACCTGATCTACGCACCAACAGGCAACTCATCGCCGGACTATTTCGACGGCGATCTTCGCTCCAAGGAGGCGGAAGAGAACTCCGCGGCAGTCGTCGCTATCGACGCCGCAACGGGACAGCGTCGGTGGGTCTACCAGACAGTCCATCGCGACATCTGGGATTACGATGCGCCATCGCAACCCGTGCTTGTCGACATCCGCAAGAATGGCGAGGGCGAACTGATCCCCGCCGTCGCGCAGCCCACCAAGCGCGGCGAGATCTTCCTGCTCGACCGCCGCACGGGCGTGCCGATCTACGACACGCCGGAGATGGATGTGCCGCAGAACCCGGAGAAAGGCGAATTCGTCACCGCGACGCAGCCTTTCTCACCCCTGCCGCACTTCCGCGACGACCGGGTCGAGAAAGACATGTGGGGGCTGACCCCGCTCGACCTGCTCCATTGCCGGATCGAGTTCAAGAAGATGCGCTATGAGGGACACTTCACCCCGCCCATGCGCGGCGGCGGCGGCTACGGCCAGGCTGAGGATAGCTGGGGCGGCAGTTTCCAGTATCCGGGCAACGCAGGCGGCTTCAACTGGGGGTCCGTTTCAGTCGATCCCGATAATGGCCTTCTGATCGGCGCGCCCATGCTGATGGGCAACCGCATCGTGCTGCGCAGCGTTGAAGACCGCGCAGCGATGCAGAAGGCAAACGCGGAACGGCGCGCGGCTGCTGCTGCCAAGGACGATCACGCAGGGCCGGCGACGCCTCCTGCTGGAGGCCCCGGCGGCGCTGGCGGACGCCAGCAAAGCCCGGAAGCCAAGGCGCACGCGGCGCGCTTCGACCAGGACCGCGTGCTTTACCGAGGCGATACGGCGCCGTTCATGTCGGAGTGGCGTCTGCCGCTGCCCTTCTTCAGCGTGTCGACTGACCTTCCGTGCTTCGAGCCACCCTTCAGCCAGATCGGCGTCATCGACCTCAACACCAACAGGCTGCTGTGGAAGCGCGGCATCGGCTCGCTGAAGGATAGCGGTCCGTTCGGCATCGCGCTCGGCCTGCCAACGCAGGTGGGAACTCCGGTGCAGGCTGGCAACATGACCACGCGTGGTGGGCTGATCTTCCACGGCGGCGCCATGGACGCCACCTTCCGGGCCTTCGACCTGCGCAATGGCGAGGTCAAATGGGAGGCTGCACTTCCGGCCAGCGCCCACGCCACGCCCATGAGCTATGTGGGCAAGAACGGGAAGCAGTACGTCGTGATAACGGTGCCGACGCCCGGCTGGCGCTACCCGCGCGTGTCGGCGGCTGACGCCGGTTCGCCTGATCCGCAGGGTGGCTATGTCATCGCTTACGCCCTGCCGGACGGGGCGCAGTAGAGGCCAAAAGCAAAAGGCCCGGAGCATCGCTCCGGGCCTTTTCGATTCTGTTCTTCCCGATCGGGAGGAAGCCCTACTTGATCTTGCCTTCCTTGAACTCGACATGCTTGCGCACGACCGGGTCGTACTTCTTCAGGACGAGTTTTTCAGTCTGCGTGCGGGGGTTCTTCTTGGTGACATAGAAGAAACCCGTGTCGGCCGACGAGTTCAGGCGGATCTTGATGGTTGCTGGCTTGGCCATGGTCGGTCTCGGACTGGTCTGCAAATTCGGAAGCGTGCTTAGACAGGCGCGCGGCGATGAAGTCAAGCGGGGGCGGCAATTTGTTGATTTATTGGCGTTTTGGCCTCAGCCGAGACGCTCGCGCACATGCCCGTCCTGGGTCCAGTAGAGGTGGAATGGCTTCAGGGCCTCCCGCTTCACCAGCCGGGCTTCGACCTCGGCAATAACGAAGCGGGTCACGTTGGGAAGATCCAGCTGGGCGACCTCGGGCAGGGTGAACCAGCGGAGGTCGGCTAGCTCGCGGCCGTCGATGGGTGGACGGTCGTCGATCAGGGCGTCGTCGGCGTCCGCCATGAAGAAGCGGGCGTCGAACCGCTTGTGGCGCATGGGCGGGGTGATCGCGCGGCCCAGAAAGCGGAAATTGGCGAGGCAGGGCGCGGCGCCCTGTCCGAAATAGCCCGACCATGCAGCCGGGACGCCTGCAAAGCCGGCAGCCGAGCGGCCAACGATGAGGCCGGTCTCCTCGAACACTTCGCGCACGGCTGTCAGCGGGAAGGCGCGCGTCGCGCGGGCAGCGCCGATCTTCACGATGGTGTCCTCGCCTTCCGCCAGCTCGGTGAGCGCCGGGACCAGTTCGTCTTCGTCGTCGACGCGGCCGCCCGGGAAGACATATTTGTTCGGCATGAAGTCATGCCCTTCGGACCGGCACCCCATCAGTATGCGCGGCCCGTCGGAGGTCTGGCGGTAGAGGATCAGCGTGGCTGCATCGCGTGGCGTCGCGGGATTGGCAACCAGATTGGCGGGGTCCTCGCGAAGCAGGTCATCTTCGCTCAAGCTTCTCGCGGCGGCTGCCTTGGCGGCAGCCTCCTGCGCGGGATCGTCATCCGGATCGAACGGCCTGGTCATGCTTTTGAGTTGGACCCGTCCGGAGATTCAGTCAACGGCGGTGCGGCCTCACCGGCCTATCTGCCTTTGCGTTTCTTGTTCTTGCCGTAGCTGGGCTTGCCCTTGCCGCCTCCCCCGGGCTGAGACGCGTGACGGATGCCGGGCGGGCGACCGCCGCCATCGGCCGGGCGTTTGCGAGCCGGACCCGAGCGCTCGAAGCGTGCCTCACGCTCTGGCATCTTCAGGTCCTTCCGGCGGGGACGCGGGGGCGACTGCATGGAGAACAGCAGGCCGCCATTGACCGGCGTCGCCTCCATCAGCTTGACCTGCACATTCATGCCCATCTCGTAACGCTGGCCGGACCGCTGAGCGACGAGCGCCGCGCTGCGATCATCGTGGACCCAGTATTCCTCGGACAGGCGTGAGGCGGGGATGAAGCCGTCCGCGCCATTCTCGGCGAGACGAACGAACAGGCCTGCACGCGTCACGCCTGCGATGCGGGCATCGAAGATCGCGCCAATACGGTCTGCCATGTAGATCGCGAGATAGCGGTCAGTCGCTTCACGCTCGGCCGCCATGGACCGGCGCTCGGTCATCGTGACGTGCTCGGCCATTTCTTCGAGCCGCACCGCATCATTGTCCGACATGCCGTCCTGTCCCAGGCCAAGCGCACGGATGAGGGCGCGGTGGACGATGAGGTCGGAGTAGCGGCGGATCGGTGAGGTGAAGTGCGCGTACTTCAGGAGGTTGAGGCCGAAGTGGCCGAGGTTCGCATGCGCGTAGCGGGCCTGTGCCTGCGTGCGCAGAACCATCTCGTTGACGAGGTGCTCGTTTTCGGAGGCGCGGACTTCCGCAAGAAGCCGGTTAAACCGCTGGCCGGTGATCGTCTCGCCGCGCGTCCATTTCAGGCCGATCGTCGGCAGGAAGTTGGCGAGCGTGTTGACCTTTTCCTCACTCGGCTCCTCGTGGACGCGGTAGACGAGCGGCGTGCGCTTGTCCTCCAGCGTTTCAGCGGCGCAGACGTTGGCCTGGATCATGAACTCTTCGATCAGGCGGTGCGCGTCGAAACGCTCGCGCAGGCTGATCGAGGCGATCTTGCCGTCCTCGCCGATGCGCACGCGACGCTCCGGAAGGTCGAGGTCCAGCGGCGCGCGCTGGTCGCGGGCTTTCGAGACAGTGCGGTATGCGGCCCATAGCGGCTTGAGTACTTGCTCCAGCAGCGGCTGGGTCTTGTCGTCGGGGTTGCCGTCGATCGCGTCCTGCGCCTGGCGGTAAGAGAGCTTCGCCGCCGACCGCATCTTGCCGCGGATGAACCGATGCTTCGTCTTGTGGCCACCGGAATTGAAGAAGATCTCGACTGCAAATGTCTCGCGCAGCTCGCCTTCCTTCAGTGAGCAGAGGTCCGCCGACAGGTGTTCTGGCAGCATGGGCGAGACGCGGTCCGGGAAATAGGTTGAGTTCCCGCGCCGATAGGCTTCGCGATCCAGCGCCGTGCCGACGCGCACATAGGCTGCGACATCGGCGATGGCCACGATCACGCGCCACCCGCCATGGCCGTCGGCCTCGGCATAGACGGCGTCGTCATGGTCGCGTGCGTCTTCCGGATCGATGGTGATCAGCGGAATGCGGGTGAGGTCCTCGCGCGGTGATTGCGCCGGTCTGGCCTTGTTGGCCTCCTCGATCACCTGTTCAGGGAATTCATCCGGTACGCCGTGCGTATGCATCGCGATGATCGACGCAGCGCGTGGGTCATCCAGCCGGCCGATCACTTCCACGATGCTCGCACGGCGCGGGCCATAGCCGCGGGCCGGGCGTGCCTGGATACGCACGATGTCGCCATCCTGCGCGTTGCGGGCGTCGCCCTTCTCGATGATGAATTCGGACTTTTCCTTGCGCGACGTCGGCTCGACCGTGCCGCCATAGCGATTGGCGCGATAGACGCCGATCAGGGATGTTTCTGGCGCTGCGTCGATCTTCTTGATCGCCCGCGCTTTCCAGACGCCATCGCGCCCCTTCTCGATCTTGCAGAGCGCGCGCTCGCCGACGCCAAGCGCCAGCGGGATCCCGCCCTTGCGATGATTGGCGCCCGAGGGGCCCGCAAAGATGATGTCGGGTCCGAACGGACCGTCCTTGCCCATGGCGCGCCCGATCAGCTCGCCGTCACGGTCGATGCGTTCGAAGCGCACGATGCCGGTGGGCGGAGGTTGTTCGGCCGGCGAGAAGGCCCGCTTTGCTGTGCGCACCAGCGCGCCTTCGGCTTCCAGCTCGTTAAGGATGCGGCGCAGTTCGGGTTTGTGCTCGGTGGACACGTCGAGGCCGCGCGCGATATCGCGCTTGGCGCCGTGGGTCGGGTTCCTGGCGAGATAGTCGAGGACGATCTCGCGGGTGGGCGGACCCTCTCTCGGGGGAGTCCTTGTTGGTTTTTGGGGGGGTCGGGGCGCCCGGCTCATGCTTCCGCTTTTGTCGCCTTCGCGCTCTTTGCCTTTGCCGGCGCCTTCTTGGCGGGGGCTTTTTTGGTGGTCGTTGATTTCGTTTCTCCAATGGATCTGGCGGCAGCCTTCTTGGCTGGCGCCTTGGCCGCAGCCTTCTTGGCGGGCCTCTTGCCCTTCATCTTGGTCGAGGGGGCTGCGGCTGCGCGGGCGTCGACCAGTTCGATCGCCTGTTCAAGCGTGATCGTGACCGGGTCTGCGCCGCGTGGGATGTTCGCGTTGATCGTCCCGTGCTTCAGATAGGGGCCGTAACGGCCGTTGAAAAGGTTGATGGGTTCGCCGTCGGGGTGATTGCCGAGCGCCTTGAGCGGGGCGATGGCCGCGGCGCGGCCTCGTCCGGCGCCCTTTCCGGCGCGTTTTTCCGCGATCAGGGAGACGGCGCGGTTGAGGCCGATCTCGAAGAGTTCGCTGACATCCGGCACGTTGGCGTAGGTCTTGATGTGCTGCACGTAGGGACCATAGCGGCCGAGATTGGCGACGATCGGCTCGCCGTCCTCGGGGTGCTTGCCCACTTCGCGCGGCAGCGAGAGCAGCTTGAGCGCCTGTTCCAGGTTCAGTTCGGATACTGGCCAGCCATTCGGTATGGACGAACGCCGCGGCTTCTCGCTCTTCTCGATCGGGTCAGGCCCGAGTTGTACATAGACGCCGAAACGTCCCGACTTCAGAAGGACAGGGATACCGTCCTCATTGTTGCCGAGCACCTTGCCGTCAGAAGGAATGTCGCTCTGCTGGTTCGGGTCGCCGCCGAAGGGGCGGGTGAAGCGGCATTCGGGATAGTTGGAGCATCCCACGAAAGCGCCGAACTTGCCGAGCTTCAGGGACAGTTGGCCGCTGCCGCATGTGGGGCACTGGCGGGGTTCGACCGCGTTGCCGTCCGCATCGTTGCGCGGCGGGAAGAGGTAGGAGCCGAGCACATCGTTGATCGCATCGATCACATTGGACACGCGCAGTTCGGTCGTCGCGCCGATGGCGGCCGAGAACTCGGTCCAGAAGTCGCGGAGGAAGTCCTTCCACGCCAGCTTGCCGTCGGACACGAGGTCGAGTTTCTCTTCCAGCGAGGCCGTGAAATCGTATTCCACGTAACGCGGGAAGAATTTTTCCAGGAAGATGGTGACAAGCCGGCCCTTGTCTTCCGGAATGAAGCGCTTCTGTTCCAGCCGCACGTAGTCGCGGTCGATCAGCGTCGACAGTGTGGATGCGTAAGTTGACGGACGGCCGATGCCGAGTTCTTCCAGGCGCTTCACCAGCGACGCTTCCGAATAGCGCGGCGGCGGTTCGGTAAAGTGCTGGGCGTGGACGGCTTCGACCAGCTTGGGCGTGTCGCCCTGGTTGATGGCCGGAAGACGGCCGCCATCCTCCTCGTCGTTCTCGTCCTTGCCTTCCTGGTACAGCGTCAGGAAGCCGTCGAACTTGATGACCTGGCCGGTCGCGCGCAGCGTCGCGCGGCCATCGGTCGAGGGGATTTCGACGGTGGTCCTTTCGATCTGCGCTGCTTCCATCTGCGAGGCGACCGCGCGCTTCCAGATCAGCTCGTAGAGCCGCGCCATGTCGGGCTCCATCGGGACCTGGCCTGGCTTGCGGTCGAAGTCGGTAGGACGCACCGCTTCGTGGGCTTCCTGCGCGTTCTTGGCTTTCGACGTGTAGCGGCGCGGACCGTCGGGCAGGTAGTTCTTGCCATAGTTGCGCCCGATGGCGCTGCGAGCGGCGGCGTAGGCTTCTTCCGCCATCTGCACGCCATCGGTACGCATGTAGGTGATGAGGCCGGTGTTCTCTCCGCCGATCGAGACGCCTTCGTAGAGGCGCTGAGCCACCTGCATGGTACGCGATGCCGAGAAGCCAAGCTTGCGAGCGGCTTCCTGCTGCAGCGTCGAGGTGGTGAAAGGCGGCGGCGGATTGCGGCGATGCGGCTTGGCCTCGACCGAGGCAACCTTGTAGCTGCCGGCCTGAACTGCGGCGAGTGCACGTGCGGCGCTCTCGGCATTCGGCAGCGAGAACTTCGTGAGCTTCTGGCCGTCGAGTTCCGTCAGCCGCGCTTCGAATTCAGATCCGTTGACGGACAGGCGCGCAGCAACATCCCAGTATTCCTGCGTGATGAATTTCTCGATCTCGATCTCGCGATCGACCACGATGCGCAGCGCCACCGACTGCACGCGTCCAGCCGAGCGCGAGCCTGGCAGCTTGCGCCACAGGACGGGCGAGAGCGAGAAGCCCACGAGATAGTCGAGCGCGCGGCGGGCGAGATAGGCGTCCACCAGCTGCTGGTCGATCTGGCGCGGGTTCTGGATCGCTTCCGTTACCGCCTGCTTGGTTATGGCGTTGAACGTCACGCGCTGGATCGTCTTGCCCTTCAGCACCTTGCGGTTGTTGAGCGCCTCGAGCACATGCCACGAGATCGCCTCGCCCTCGCGATCAGGGTCGGTTGCGAGGATCAGACCGTCGGCTTCGCGCATCGCATCGGCGATTTCCTTGACGTGCTTGATCGACTTTCCATCGATGTCCCACGTCATCGCGAAGTCCTCGTCGGGCTTCACGGAACCGTCTTTCGAGGGCAGGTCCCGGATGTGGCCGTACGACGCCATCACCTTGTACCCGGGGCCCAGGTACTTGTTGATGGATTTGACCTTTCCAGGCGACTCTACGACGACAACCTGCATTTTTCCTCGTATTTTCAATGCATTCTTGGGGAGGATGCGGCGGAAAGTGGGGGGCGACGCGGTGAATGTCAATTCGCGGGACCATGACGGTCCGGGCCTCCCCCGTAGGGGGAGATAATTTGCAGGGTGTGAAGATCAGCCTCTCAGACGGCCCGCAATGCGCTTCCCCCGACATGCTTCACGGCCTCGCCGACGCGTTCCAGTTCCGCGCCCGCGGCGTGCACGAGACGGTGCGGCGCATCCACCGCGTGCACGATTTCGTCGACGCGGACCGGCGTTGGCAAGCGCGCTTCTCGCATGGCGCGGATCTTCTTCGTCGTGTCGATCTCCCGTTTTCTCTCGCCGGCAGATGGCGCCTTTGGCTCTGCCTTGCCGGCCGCCTTCTTCGTGAGTGCGGGCAGATCGGCCAGCACGTCTCCGGCTGCGCCATAACGGTTCAACAGGTGGAAAGACGGATGATCGGCCCGATCCGGCGCGGGCGCGAAAGGCTACGCCAGTCGGCGCGTTCGGCGCCTGTCAGTGTGCGGCATCCCCGTCCCCCTTCCGACAAGAACCCCCACCCCTTCGCGCGGGGCCTGCCCAGATCATCCTTAACGGCAGCGGTGATGGCATGGAAGCTGCTGGCTTAACCCGAGGATGAGGCGCGAGGCCTCGTGAGCCAAGCGATGCAGATCTCGGTCGTTCTTTGCACGCGCAACCGCGCCGAGCAGCTGCGCTGCACGCTCGAGAGCGCGACGCGCATGCGCATTCCCGACGGGCTGGCCTGGGAGTTGGTGCTTGTCGACAATGGCAGCACGGATCACACCTCAGATGTCGTCGCCGATTTCGAAGGCCGGCTGCCGATCCGCCGAGTTGTTGAGTTGACCCCTGGCTTGTCGAACGCCCGCAATTGTGGCGTCGCCGCTGCACGCGGCGACTATATCTGCTGGACCGACGACGACGTGGTCATCGACGCGAACTGGCTTGTCGCCTATGCCGAGGCGTTCGCCCGGCATCCGGAAGCCACAGTGTTCGGCGGTGTCATCGAGCCGGTGTTCGAGCGGGAGCCGCCGCAGTGGTGGTTCAGCAACCGGAGCTGGCTGGGCAATATCTATGCGGCGCGGGATTTTGGCGCTGAGGAGATTGAGCTCACCGCTGCGAGCCAGCGCCTTCCCTTCGGCGCCAACTTCGCCGTGCGGCAGCAGGAGCAGCTTGAAGCGCTTTATGATCCCGAACTCGGCGTTGGGCCGATGCACAAGCGGCTGGGCGAGGAGACAGCTGTCGTCCTGGTGCTGCTTGAGGGGCGCAAAGGCTATTGGGTCCCCGGCGCGCGCGTGAAGCACCTCATTCCGGAGAAGCGTCTTGGGCTGGGCTATGTCGCGGACTACTACCGCGCGCTCGGGGAATCCTGGGCGCACCTGTCACAGCGCGATGGTGCGAACATGCTTGGCGCGTCCATCCCGGCGGGAGGCAGGCGCATCAAGGGCATGCCGGTCTGGCTGATGCGCAAGGCGGCAGTCGCCTGGGCGAAGTCGGCTGGCGCGCGGCTCCACCTTGCCTCTGAGGCGTGGCTGAAACCCTGGACCGATTTCCAGTATCTCGTCGGCGCGCTCAACTATTGCCGCAACAATGCGCGCTGAGCGTCAGGTCTCGGCAGGCGGGGTATCTTTCTTCCTGCCGATCTTCGGTTCTGTCCCGGCGAGTATGCGCTGAATGTTGGCGCGGTGCCGCCAGTAGATCAGCGCGGCCAGCGCTCCTGTGACGATCCAGCCGTCGCCCAGCGGGTCAAGGAAATATGCGATCACCGGCGCCGCAGCCGTGGCCACGAGCGCCGCGAAGGACGACATGCGCAACAGCGCGGCGGTCATCAGCCAGACCGCGCAGAAGGCCAGCCCGACCTGCCACATACCGGCCAGCAGCAGGCCGACATAGGTGGCGACGCCCTTGCCGCCCTTGAACTTGAGCCAGACCGGATAGCAGTGACCGACGAAGGCGAATGCGCCACCGATCAGGCCGACTGACTGAATCGAGCCGGGAGCGTAGGTCGCGCCGGTGTTGGCGCCGTATGCGCTGACGCCCCAGACGCAGAGCCAGAAGGCGAGCCCCGCCTTGCCTGCATCGAGCAGCAGCGTCGCAGCGGCGAGATCCTTGCGCCCCGTCCGAAGCACGTTGGTTGCGCCGATATTGCCCGACCCGATGGCGCGAATGTCGCCGAGCCCGGCCATCTTCGTGATCACGAGCCCGAACGGGATCGAACCCAGCAGATAGCCGCACACGGCCGCAGCGAAGTAGGAGATCCAGCCCGGATCGGTCATGCGATGTCCTCAGCCGCGCTCAAACACGGTCGCGCCGTTCACCCAGGTACGCAAGACCCTGCCTTCGAGCTTGCGCCCGTCGAAGGGCGAGTTCTTGGAGCGCGAGGACAGGTCGTCCCTGTCGCATGCCCATGGCGCGGCAGGGTCGAACAGGACGAGGTCAGCAGGCGCGCCCTTGGCCAACCGGCCTTGCGGCAGGCCGAGAAGGTCCGCTGGGCCGCTGGTCACGGGCTTCAGTGCGACGGCCAGCGGGATTTCTTCCCGCACCGCGATGCTGAGCAACGCTGGCAAAAGCGTCTCCAGTCCGACGGCCCCGTAGGCTGCATCCGCTATCGGCAGGCGTTTGTCCTCGGTCGGTTGCGGATCGTGCGCCGAGACGACGGCGTCGATGGCTCCGCGCTTGAGGCCATCGATCAGCGCCATGCGATCGGCCTCGCCGCGGAAGGGCGGCTGCACCTTGCAGTAGGTAAGGTAGTCGCCGACATCGAGCTCGTTGAAGAACAGCGAGTAGCTCGCGACAGAGCACGCCACCTTCACGCCAGCCTTGCGGGCCCGCTCGACCGCGGCCAGCGAGCGCGCCGTCGAGATGCAGTCTGCCAGCAGGCGCACACCTGTCGTCTCGGCCAGCATCAGGTCGCGTTCGAGCGCAATCCACTCCGCCTCCAGCGGCGTGCCGCGCAGGCCGAGCCGCGCTGCAAAGGCGCCGGCGTTCATCACGGTGTTCCTTGATAGCGCCGGCGTATCGGGGCGCGATGCAACAAGAGCATCGAAACTGGCCGCATAGCTCATCGCACGGCGCAGCACGCCTGCATCTTCGACCGGCTTGTCGCCATTGGTGAAGAAGGCGGCGCCGGCTTCACGGATCAGACCGATCTCGGCCATCTTCAGGCCGTCAAGGCCGATCGTCAGCCCGGCGGTCGGCAACACCTTCACTTTCGCCACGCTCTCGGCGCGGCGCGTTATGAAATCAACCAGAGCGACGCTGTCGATCACCGGGTTCGTGTCCGGCATGACCACGAATGTCGTGACGCCGCCCGCTGCCGCAGAATCGCCCGCGGTCTCGAGGGTTTCCTTGTTTTCGGCGCCAGGCTCGCCCGTCTTCACGCGCAGATCAATGAGCCCGGGCGCCAGCGCCTTGCCCTTGGCGTCGATCTTCACATCGCCCGCCATGGTCTTCGCGATGCCTGCGCCGACATCGGCGATGACGCCGTTCTCGATCAGCACGCCGCCTTTTTCGTCGAGCCCGGATGCCGGGTCGATGACGCGTGCGTTGTAGATGACGGTGCGCCCGGTCATTGCTTCGCTCCGGACTTGGCGTCCTGTGCCGCGAGGTTGCGTGCCAGCGTCTCAAGCACGGCCATGCGGATCGCAACGCCCATCTCGACCTGCTCCGTAATCAGGGAGCGCGTCTTGTGGTCGGCGATGCCGCTCTCGATCTCGACGCCGCGATTCATCGGGCCGGGATGCATGATGAATGCGCCCGGCCTGGCATGGCTGAGCTTGTCCTCGTCCAGTCCCCAGAAGTGGAAGTATTCGCGCGCCGACGGGAGGTAAGCGCCGTCCATGCGCTCCTGCTGGAGGCGCAGCATCATCACGACATCGCAGCCTGCAAGACCCTTGCGCATGTCGGTGAACACTTCGGCGCCCCACTCGGCAGCCCCGGGCGGCGTGAGCGTTCTCGGTGCAATCAGCCGAACCTCGGCGCCCAGCACATTCAGGCATGCGACGTTCGAGCGGGCGACACGGCTATGGAGAATGTCGCCGCAGATGGCGATCCGCATGCCACCAATATCGCCGACGCGGCGGCGGATGGTGAGCGCATCAAGGAGCGCCTGTGTCGGATGTTCGTGTGTCCCGTCGCCTGCGTTGATCACCGCGCAGTCGACTTTCCGCGACAGCAGTTTCACCGCGCCGGATGAGCCGTGACGGATCACAAGCAGGTCGGGCCGCATGGCGTTGAGCGTCATCGCCGTGTCGATCAGGGTTTCGCCCTTCTTCAGGGACGAGGTGGCGATGGGCATGGTGACGACATCAGCGCCCAGACGGCGGCCCGCGATCTCGAACGATCCCTGTGTACGGGTGGAGTTCTCGAAGAACAGATTGACCAGCGTGCGCCCGGCCAGCACATCGGCGTGCTTTATGCGGCTGCGGTTGAGCTCGACATACCTGTCGCCCAGCTCCAGCAATGTCTCGATGTCGAGCCGGTTCAGGCCCTCGATACCCAGAAGGTGCCGATGGGGGAAGGCGTAGTCCGCCATGATCATTGCCCGCGATTTTGGCGGTCATAACGGGGGAGTGGCGTATCGGCAAGGCGGGCGCAAAAATGCCCTGTTTGCAGTCCTAACCAACCAGCCCCGCCAGCCAGATCGCCGTCGGAATCGCCAGCGCTGACAACAGCGTGGTCGCCGTAATGTGGCCCGCCATGAAGCGCGGATCACCCCCCATCTCCCGTGTCAGGATGTAAGCCGCCGGCGGCGAGGGCGCGGCGCCGCAGATCGCCAGCACCGCCAGGTGCACGCCCTGCAGCCCCAGCGCCAGGCCGATTCCGATGAATACCAGCGGCGCCACAAGCAGCTTCATCGCCACCCCTGCCGCCATGAGGCCGGGCTTGGCCGAGATCGCTTTCAGGTCCAGCCCCGCCCCCACGCACATCAGCGTCACGCCCAGCGCACCGCGCCCGATGATCGTCAGCACATCCATCACCGATGGCGGCAGCTCCAACCCAGACAGGTTGATCGCCAGTCCCAGCACGCATGCCACCAGCAGTGGATTGGTCAGCAGGCTCCGGGTCACCCCGCGCAGGCTGGGGTTCTGTCCCTCGCCCCATCGCGAATGGACCGCCACAGTCATCACATTCACGACCGGAATGCCCGGCCCCATCAGCAGCGCCACAAGCGCCGATCCCTCGGGTCCGAACGCGGCCGCCGCGGCCGCCAGGATCACGAACGTGTTCCACCGGATCGTGCCCTGATGCACGCTGGCAAACACCGGCCCGCGCGCGATCGGCAACAGCGCGAATCCCAACACGCCCATTGCGATGAACGACAACACGCCTGCAGCCGCGAACGACAGCTGTGCGAACGAAAGGTCCGCCCGGACGATTTCGGTGAACATGAAAACCGGCGCCAGGATCATGTAGGCGAGGCGATTGACGCCGGCCCACGCGGCCTCCGGCACGACCCTGGTAAGGCGGGCGCTCCATCCCGCGAGGATGGCGAGAAAGACCGGCGCGAGCGCCACGAAAAGCCCGCTCATGCCGGATTGTGCAGTCGATCGATGGCGCCCTGCAGGATCCAGGCGGCGGCGAGCTTGTCGATCACCTCGTCGCGGCGGGCGCGGCTCGCATCGCCCTCCAGCAGCGCTCGCTCGACGCCGGCCGAGGAAAGCCGCTCGTCCCACAGCGCCAGGGGAATATCGCGACGCTGAAGGATGTTCTGGGAAAGTGACCGCGCGGACTGGGCACGCGGCCCTTCGCTGCCATCCATGTTCTTCGGAAGGCCCATCACGAGGCCGACGCACTGGCGCAGATCGTAGAGCGCAAAGAGCCTGTCCAGCGACGGCGCCAGCTTCTTGCCGCGCTGGATGACCTCGACCGGGCTGGCGATAAGTCGGCCAGCGTCACTGGCGGCAACGCCGATGGTTTTCGCCCCGGGGTCCAGCCCCAGCAGCGGCCCACGTGGCGGCAGCTCGTGCAACGAAACGATCGGCATGGTCGTGCCCTAGCGAAAAATGCCGCGCTTGTCATGCGGATGCGCCGCCATCGCGTCCGGACAGCGTTTGGGCGGCGTCCGGGCGCGGGAGGACTTGCCATTCCGGTGCTGGACGCTTGTGCTTGCTGTCGCATGGTCGGTCGCGAGATGGAGACGAAGATGAAAATGAAACCGCCGAGATTCGTTATGGCGACGCTTGTCGCCAGCCTGGCGCCCCTCGCGCTGTCGGCATGTTCGACGGGGGGCGCGCCATCGTCGTCTGCCGCGTCTGCGCAGGTCACCGCAACCGCCTCGACGATTGGTTCCCGAGCGATCGCCAATGATCTTGCAGCGCGTCTTGAATCCGATTTCGTCTATCCCGACCAAGGCAGGCAATATGCCGCGACGCTTCGCGCGAATGCGGATGCTGGCAGATATGATGCCATCCACGGGACCGATCTTGCCAGAAGGCTCACTGAGGATCTTCAACGCGTCGCCCCCGATGGCCACCTGCGGGTGATGTTTCAGGGAGAGGGCGGCGGCGGACCGCAAATCGTCATCCGACCCCCACCGGGTACGCCGGACGGGCCTCCCCCTCCGGGAGGTCAACCGAGGATGATCCGCATGGAGCCGCCGCCGGCGATCGAGCAAGCCCGCTGGCTGGCCCCTGGCATCGCTTTCGTCCGCTTCAATCTCTTTCCCGGCGGGCCCGAGGCAACTGAGGCTGCCCGCGCGTTCATGGCGACGCATGCCGACGCCAGCACAATCATCTTCGACCTGCGGACCCATATGGGTGGCGGCCTCGACGAAATGGATGTGATCTTCCCCTGGCTTTTTGCAACGCCGACGCGGCTTGTCTCCATGGCGGCGCGGAAGTCTGTTGATGAGGCGGGGGGCTCTCCGGTTGGCGATGGCCCCGCACTGCGCAGGGTGCAGGGGGATCCGAATTTCGTCACGCGTGAGCATTGGGCGACGGCTGGACCCGACCCGCGTCTCATTGACGCCAGGGTTTTTGTGCTGACGTCGGGTTTCACCGGCTCGGCGGCGGAACACTTCGCGCTTGCCATGAAGCAAAGCGGGCGCGGAACCCTGATCGGTCAAGCAACCTTCGGGGCCAACCATTTCGGCGGCGACCAGGACCTGGGCGGCGGGTTCACGGCGTTCATCCCCGTGGGACGCACGTTTGATCCTGTCACTGGCCAAGACTGGGAAGCCGTTGGCGTTGTCCCAGATATCGATGTCGCTCCCGAGGCAGCCCTGATCGAGGCGTTGACGCGGTCCGGTGTTTCGCCCGAAGCGGCGAGTGAGCTCTCGGCGGAAGTCGCCCCAGGAGGTCCAATGGCCAGCCCGCGCCGGGGGTAGGACTGGCGATCAGCCCGCAGCGTCAGCGCCGCGATCCGTGATGTAGCCGTCACTTGCAAAAGGCGCGGCACAGAGGCCTATTCCGCAAAACATCCGGGCCAAATCTTCTGGAGCTACCCCATGCGCCTTGCCTTTCTCGCCCTGACCGCCTGCCTGCTGACCGCGCCAGCCTTCGCGCAGGACGCCATCAAGTTTCCCGAGAAGCTCGATGCCAGGGCGGCTGGCTATCAGATGGCGTATTCCGACGTGGGCCCTGTCTATGTCGCTGGCCAGCCGAGCGAGCAGGCGATCCGCGATCTCAAGGCCAAGGGCGTCAAGACCATCATCAATCTGCGCACCCAGCAAGAGATGGACAATCGCAGGCAGGTGCCGTTTGACGAGGCGGCGCTCACGAAGGAGCTGGGCATCAATTATGTCCACGTCCCGCTCGGCGGGGCGGACACGCCCTACACGCCGGAAGCTGTCGAAAAGGTTGCTGACGCCATCGCGAAGGCTGATGGCGATGTGTTGCTTCACTGCACCGTCGGCTGGCGCGCCAGCCACATGTGGGCGGCCTACCTCGTGAAGCACAAGGGACTCAGCGAGGAAGAGGCGATCAGGCAGGCGAGCGCCATCAACTTCAGTGGCTACAAGCCCGCCGATGGCAAGCTCCCGTTCAATGCGCTGCTCGGAAAGCCGGAGTAGCGCCTAGTCCCTGAACGCCGCCACCTGCTCGCTCGTCGCGAGCAGCGCGCCATCGGGCGACCAGAGCCTGAGCTCGTGGTCGAAGTATCCGCCTTCGCAGCGCCGGCAGTGGACTTCGCTTAGGACGAAGCGGGAGCCCACGGCTGTCATCTCATCGGGCGTAGCGTGGAAGTGCGTTGTCATGGAGACGGTCGCCGAGCCGGAGATCATCTCGCGTTTCCAGATCACGCGGGGCGGGGCAAGGTCGGCAAGCGCCGCAAGCATCAGCGTGTCGAGCGGACGACCTGCGCGGTCGCGTTGCCAGACAAGCGAGCTTGCCGGCTTGGTCCTGTCGAGATCGGGTGAGCGGGGCGTTGGCGTGGTCCATCGTGACTGGAACTGGGCGCCGAAGCCTGCGGGCGGCGCCCATTCGCCAAGCGATGGCGTGTCGGGCGATGGCGCCTCGGGCATCGACACGTCGGTGAAGCGCGTCGTTTCGCGCCGTATACCGAACGTCGCCTGGGCGTGGGCGCAGACCTTGCCGCGCTGGCTGAGTTCCGATCGCCAGAATTGCAGGCGTGCGCCCGACCGCAGCAGCCGCGTCGAGATTTCGTACGGCCCCTCGCCGATCGCTTCGAGGAAGAGCACGCTGAGCGAGAGCGGATCGCCATTCGTGTCGGGTTCGACCATCACGCCCTTTAAGAGGGCGGCCGCCGTCCAGCCGCCGAACTGGCTGCCAAAACCCTTGTAGGCGGGGTCGACCTCGCCGCGCCAGAGGTTCTCGCCGGCGGCGTCCAGATGGAGGGTGTCTGCGAAGCTGATCATTCGCCGCACAAAGCCCGGAGGCGGGGCGAGGTCAACGCGACGGTTCGATTAGCTGGGCTGAACCTGGCGCGGCGCTCAGTCCTTGCGCTTGCGGCGGGGTGCAAGGACGAACCAGAAGAAAAGGCTGAACGCCATGCCGACGAGCAGCGTAACCAGGGGTAGCCACGGCCAGTATTGCTGCCGCAGCGCGCTGCCGGGCGACAGGGAGAGCAGTCCCGCGCTGATGGAGATCGCAGGGATCGCGCCCATGAGCGACATGATCGCGGGCGAGGGCTTGGGCCGCTCCATTACCACCACTTCTCCGGCCGCGCCTTGAAGGCGGCGGCGTCTTCGATGGCGGCGGCGACCTTGAAGCAGGACTCTTCGTCGAGCGCCTTGCCGATCACCTGCAGGCCGAGCGGCAGGCCCTGGGCGTCGAGGCCGGCGGGCATGGCGATGGCGGGCAGGCCCGCGAGGTTGGCGGTGACGGTGAAGATGTCGTTGAGATACATCGCGACCGGATCATCACCCTTCTCGCCATAGCCGAACGCCGCGCTCGGCGTGGCGGGGGTCAGCAGCGCGTCGCACTGTTTGAAGGCTTCCTCGAAATCCTGGAGAATCCGCGTCCGCACTTTCTGGGCGCGCAGATAGTATGCGTCGTAGTATCCGGCGCTCAGCACGTAGGTGCCGATGAGCAAGCGGCGCTGCACTTCGGCGCCGAAACCCTTCGCGCGGGTCGTCTCGTAGGTCGAGGTCAGTGAGCCGTCACCACTCTGGCGTGCGCCGTAGCGGATACCGTCATAGCGGGCGAGGTTGGATGACGCCTCCGCAGGGGCGACGATGTAGTAGGCCGGCAGGGCGTATTTGGTATGAGGCAGGGAGACGTCGAT
The DNA here is from genome assembly GCA_903842595.1 of uncultured Alphaproteobacteria bacterium. Taxonomy (GTDB): domain Bacteria; phylum Pseudomonadota; class Alphaproteobacteria; order Caulobacterales; family Hyphomonadaceae; genus UBA7672. The sequence continues at coordinate 13,843 of CAIMMO010000038.1, read as the reverse complement.
GATTTCGGCGCCGGCGGCTTTGAGCCAGGCGATGCCCTGCTGCCAGAGCTTCTCGATTTCTTCTGGCATGCCGTCGGCGCGGTATTCCTTCGGGACGCCGATCTTCATGCCCTTGATCGATTTGCCGACGGACTTCGTCCATTCCGGCACGGGCAGATGCAGGCTGGTGGAATCCCTCTTGTCGCCCGAGCACATCACTTCGAGCATGAGCGCGGCGTCTTTCACCGTCTTGGCGAGCGGGCCAGCCTGATCGAGCGAGGAGGCGAAGGCCACCATGCCATAGCGGCTGGCGCGGCCGTAGGTCGGCTTGATGCCGACAATGCCGGTGAACGCGGCCGGCTGGCGGATGGAGCCGCCGGTGTCGGAAGCTGTCGCGGCGAGGCAGAGGTCGGCGGCGACGGCTGTGGCGGACCCGCCGGACGAGCCGCCAGAGGTCAGCTTGACGTTGGAGTTCTTGCGACGCCACGGATTGGTCGGCGGACCAAAGCGCGATGTGCCGTTGTCCGAGCCCATCGCGAACTCGTCCATGTTGAGCTTGCCGAGCATGACCGAGCCCTGGTCCCACAGGTTCTGCGTGACGGTGCTCTCATAGGTCGGCGTGAACTCGCCGAGGATGTTCGAGCAGGCGGTTGTGCGAACGCCCTTGGTGCAGAACAGGTCCTTGATGCCGAGCGGGGCGCCTTCGAGCTTGCCGCCCTGGCCCTTCGCCAGTTTCGCGTCGGACGCCTTTGCCATCTGCATCGCCTTGTCGGCGGTGACAACGACATACGCGTTGAGCGTTTCGTTCGATGTGTCGATCTGCGTCAGGAAAGCCTGCGTGATTTCCTGCGAGGAGAATGTCTTCGCCTTGAGGCCATCGACGGCGTCGGAAAGCGTGAGCTGGGTAAGGTCGGTCATCTGTGTGCGGCGTTCAGTTGTTGTTGGCGGAGGCGGCGGGGCGCATGTTGTGGCCGTAGGCGGCGAAAAGCTCGAGAGCGCGGTCGAGGCCGATGCCCTGTCGCTGTTCAAGCAGCAGCGGATGGTCAGGCCGGTTCGTGTAAGGCTGCGTCCCGGCGAGCAGGAGGAGCGGCGGCCAGCCGTCTTCCTGCTGGAAGGCGAGGCCCATCAGGTTGACCGTGTCGTGATGGCCGGCGATGCGGCTGACCAGGCGAGCCGGGAAACGGGCGTCGTTCCTGAGAGTGTTCTGCGCCTTGGCCGTGATGTAGGCTTGCAGGTCAGCGCGTTCAACGGCCGCCCAGACCGTGTACATGAAGGCGGTAGGCGAAGCCCCGCGCATCTGCAAGGGCAGGCGCATGCGCATTGCGAAATTCTGGCCCCGCCAGACGCAGTAGCTTTCCGAGATGAAGGTGCGGTCGAGCTGGATCTCCTCGTCGGGAGCATACTCCTTCGGACCGTCCCACATGGCGGGCGTCAGCATGTTGACAGGAAACAACCCGACATGCCTCTCGCCGCATGAGCACGGAAAGCCGTCCTGGTTGAACGCCTGCCAGCGCGGCTCCTCGCTAACGTTTTCGGCGGACATCTACTCGACCACCTTGGGCACGACGAAGAAGCCGTCTTCCGTCCGCGGGGCGTTGGCGAGGACCTGGTCGCGGATATTGCCGTCGGAGATGACGTCCTCGCGCATCGGCAGCGTCATCGCGACCGGCGTGGTCATCGGCTCGACGCCGTCCACATTGACTTCGTTCAGCTGCTCGATCCAGGCGAGGATCCCGTTGAGCTCGCCGGCCAGCGGCTCGAGACGTTCCTCCGGAACGGCGATGCGGGCCAGCCGGGCAACCTTGCGAACCGTGTTCTTGTCGACGCTCACTGCGAGTCCCTCGGGCCAGAATCCTGGGATGTACGTCGTGGGGGAAAATTCCCACGCGCCTGCCCTAGACGGCCTCGCCCGCTAACTCAAGCTTTCAGGCTCTTCCCCCCGAAATCTGCAGGCGGTCGGGTGAAATGCCGATCCCGGCGAGAGCGCGGCTCCATTTGGTGTCGAGCGAGGGGTCATAAACCAGCGCCACATCCGGCTCGCCCACAAGCCAGACATTCTCGGCCAGCTCCATTTCCAGCTGCCCGGCGCCCCAGCCGGAATAGCCGAGCGCCAGGACAAAACGCTCAGGCGGGTGGTCGGACGTCATCGCGTGCAGGATGTCGCGGGTCGCCGTGAGGCAGACGCCCTCGCAGACCGCCAGCGTCGCGCCTTCGCTGTCATAGTCTTCCGAGTGAAGCACGAAGCCGCGCTCACGGCCAACGGGCCCACCCATCAGGATGTGTGCATCTTCGGGCGCGTCATGACCATCGACGCCGAGTTGGTCGAGCAGCTCGGGCAGACTGTCTTCCTCGCTCGCCTTGTTCAGCACGATGCCCATCGCGTGGTCGGCATTGTGTGTGCACACGAGGATGATCGCCCGGCTGAACCGGGGGTCCTCGATCGCTGGGGCGGCGATCAGCAGCTTTCCGGCAAGCGAGCCTTCCAAGCGAAGCGGCCTCTCTGGGTCGAACGGAAGAGACATGCTGGTCCTTCGCGGCGGGCATTGCAAGCGGCTATCGCCCGGGCGAAACGGATTCGCTTTTGACGAAAAATCGACTAGATGCTCTCTCACTCATCAAATCCCTCGAAGGACACGGGCCATGACGATCAAGGTAGGCGACAAGTTGCCGGAAGCGACCTTTGGCGTGATGAAAGACGGCAAGCCGGGCGGCATGACCGTCGCCGAGCTGACCGCCGGCAAGAAAGTCGCGCTGATCGCGGTGCCGGGCGCCTTCACGCCGACCTGCTCGGCGCGCCACCTGCCGGGCTACACCGAGAAGGCCGCGGAATTCCGCCTCAAGGGCATCGACACGATCGCCTGCGTGTCGGTGAACGATGTGTTCGTCATGAACGCCTGGGGCAAGGACCAGAAGGTCGGCGATGACGTTGTCATGCTGGCTGACGGCAATGGCGCCTTCGCAAAGGCGATCGGCCTCGAGATGGACGGCTCCAAATTCGGCATGGGCTCGCGCTCGCAGCGCTATTCCATGATCGTCGAGGACGGCGTCGTGAAGCAGCTCAATGTCGAGAAGCCGGGCGAGTTCGACGTCTCGTCGGCCGACTATATGATGGGCAAGCTTTAGGCCTGCAGCTCGCGACAGGCGCATGTCGGGCGGGGCCGGGCAGGCGGCCCCGCCATTGACCCACACAGGTCACCATGACTAGCCTCCCCCAGCCGTTGAGGAGTGGGTGGAATGGACTTTGACTTAGCTGGTCTTGCGCCGGTGCTTGTGCCGGTCCTGCTGGTCTTGCTGGGCGTTGTCCTGATCTTCAGCGCCGTGAAGGTGGTGCCGCAGGGCTATCAGTACACGGTCGAACAGTTCGGGCGCTACACGCGGACGCTGCAGCCTGGCCTAGCCTTCATCATGCCGTTCATGGACCGCATCGGCCACAAGCTGAACATGATGGAGAATGTTCTCGACATTCCCACCCAGGAAGTGATCACCAAGGACAATGCGATGGTGTCGTGCGACGCCGTCGTGTTTACGCAGATCGTCGATCCGGTTCCGGCGGCCTACGAGGTCAACGACCTGATCCGCGCGATCAGCAACCTGTCGATGACCAACATCCGGACGGTGGTCGGTTCGATGGACCTCGACCAGGTGCTGTCCAATCGCGACGACATCAATGCGCGCCTGCTCTCCGTGATCGACGCGGCGACGCAGCCGTGGGGCGTCAAGGTCACCCGAATCGAGATCAAGGACCTGACGCCGCCGGCGGACATCACCGAAGCGATGGCACGCCAGATGAAGGCCGAGCGCCTGAAACGCGCGCAGATTCTCGAGGCTGAAGGCGACCGGGCTTCCGCCATCCTTAAGGCCGAAGGCCAGAAGCAGTCGCAGATTCTCGAGGCCGAGGGTCGGCGGGAGGCCGCTTTCCGCGACGCTGAAGCACGCGAGCGGGCAGCGGAAGCGGAAGCGAAGGCGACGGAGGTTGTCTCCGAAGCCATCGCCAAGGGCGACGTGAATGCGATCAACTACTTCCTCGGCCTCAAATATGTGGAGGCGTTCGCCAAGCTTGCAAGCTCGCCGCAGCAGCGCACCGTGATCGTGCCTGCTGACTTCGCCGGGCTCGTGGGCGCGATTGAGGGCGTGAAGGCGCTGACCGACAACGTGAAGCGAGGGCCCGACGCGCCGCCGCAGACGCCACGCGGCGGCGGGCCGCCGGGCAGTCCATTCGTCACGCGGAGCTAGGTCATGGAGATGGTGATCGGCTTTCTCGAAGGGCTGACCATCTGGCACTGGATCGGCCTTGGCATTGTGCTGCTCGCAATCGAGGTCGGGGTCGGCACCTTCGATCTGCTCTGGGTTGCGGCGGGCGCGTTCCTGACCGCGTTGTTCATGATCATTGTCCCGGCTCCGATGAATGGCTGGGAGGGGCAGCTGACATTCTTCGGGATCATGGCAATCGCTTTCGTCCTGTCGGGGCGAACATTGTTCAAGGGGCTGCGCAACCGGTCGACATCGCATCCAAATCTCAACGACCGATTCGCCAGCATGGTGGGACAGCGCGGTGAGGCGGCCACGAATTTCGAACAGGGCCGCGGCAAGGTGAAGCTTGGCGACACGGTGTGGCTGGCCATGCAGTCGGACGAAACGGTGATCGTCGAGGGCGACCAGGTTGTCGTCACCGGCTCCGGGCAGGGGATGCTGAAGATCGCGCTGGGCTAGGCCTTGGCGTTGAGCTTGAGGCCTTTCGAGACGATGATCTTGGCGAGGTTCACGCCCGGGATGAACATGTTTGCCGCCTCGACGCCGGCGTCGAGCAGGAAGTCGCGGTCGACCAGCTTGCCGACATAGTTTTCGAACGTCGTGCCTCCGGTCTGTGTTTCGCCAGTGACTGCATTCACTTCGACTACCGCCTCCTTCTGCTGCCATCTGTAGCGAACGGCGTAGACGGGGCGGTAGAACAGGTCGATCGCTTCGAGGTGGACCTTCTCCTCGATTATGCGATCAGCCTCGATCTTGCGGATGGAACGCGAGATGACTTCACGCGCCAGCATCGATGCCTTGGCCTGTGGCGGCACGACGACGGCGCCGGCGCGGGCGCGTTCGTTGAGGTCTTCCGCCGTGACCTGCTCGCTTGCGATGGCGAGATAGGAGTTGAGTCCTAGATCGCCCTTCTTCGTGATCGCGTCGTAAAGCCAGTCCTTCTGGCTACTTTCATTGCAGCACTCGGTGACGGTGATTGTCGCTTGCTTGTCTGTGGACGCAAAAGACTGCCCGCCGACGGAAACCGACTTCACCTCCGAACCGACTTTCAGTCTGTGTTCGCGCTGGCGTTCGTAGACGTAGGTCGTCGCGGCGCTGAGGCGCCAGAAGGGCTGCAGGCGCAGCTCGCGGTAGACGATCTCGAAATCCTCGTCCTTCGGCTTCTGCAGCAGACCACCAAGCCTTGCAAATGCGCCGAACGCATCCGTGCGTCTGGACCATGCGCGAGCTTCCGCCTGCTCGGCGCCAAGCACATCCGGCAGCAGGAGAATGCGTTCTTCGGCGAGTTCGACGTTCATTGACCGTCCCGGCTTTGACGGCAGGCTACACCAGCGTCATCGCCTGCGCAAAAGGATGGTGAGCGCTGCAGGCGCGCGCAAGGCGGCATCTATCGACGTGGACGGTTCTCCTCGCAGCCGAGGCGGGCAAGAGCGTCGGCCCGATCATTCTCGGCGTGGCCGGAATGACCTTTCACCCAGCGCCAGTCGACCTTGTGCGAGGCGGCGGCGGCGTCAAGGCGCATCCACAGGTCCTGGTTCTTCACAGGCTTCTTGTCGGCCGTTTTCCAGCCATTGCGCTTCCAGCCAAGAATCCATTTCGTGAGGCCGTCCTTCACATAGGTGGAGTCCGTATGGAGGATGATTGCCGCGCCGGCAGGATACGCCTCGAGAGCCGAGATGGCGGCCATGAGTTCCATTCGGTTGTTGGTCGTGCTCGGCTCGCCGCCGTGCAGTTCCGTCTCGGCGCCGTCGACGCGCATCAGCACGCCCCAGCCGCCGGGTCCCGGGTTTCCCGAGCACGCGCCATCCGTCCAGATCTCGATTGTATCAGCCATGCCGTCAGGTCGGGGCGTTTGCGCTTCGCGTCAAGCTTCGTGCTAGGCTCGATGCATGGGACACAGCGTTCAGCTCATCATCGGGCAGGGCTCCGCCATCGCCAGCTTCCTGCGCGAATGGCCGGTTGGGCGCGTGGTGGAGCTGCGCGACGGGTGGCAGGCAATTCCTGTGGACGAAGCGCTGTATACGGCCATCGAAGCGCGGTATCCCGGCGCTGTGCGGCCGTCCGGTCTCCACGTCTCGCCGCTTGGCCTGTCGGAGGCCATCGCGGCGGTGACTGCGCGTGGCGAGGGGCTTGCCTATGTCGAGACGGAGTATTTCGGCGGCACAGGGACGCAAACGGCCATGGCCTTTGTGGAGGGGCTCGAGGTTGTCGCGCCGCAGACGGCAAGGAGCGCCGGCCCGATCAACCAGGCGCTGCGCCGGATCGGCGTCGCCCGCACGCTGGCAGAGGACGAATTCGACACGATTGGCCTGGGCGAGCGGCGATCGATGACGGACTATGAGCCGGAAGGACCCGTCAGACTTCGCGGGCAGGCGGCGCCTGCCGCGGCCGTGACAAGAGCGGCTGGCGATAAAGGCTATGTGCCGCTCTGGAAAATCGGACTTTTCATCCTCGCCTTCGTCGCTGTTGGCGTGTTTGTCGCGATTGCCAGCCAGTTTTAGGACTCACGCCCCATAATCCTCCGGCGACTTGGCCTGGCGATGGAAGCCGAGGCGTTCGGCGTAGTCGAGGGGGTTGTGTGGTTTGACGAGGGCGTCCTTTGGCGTCGCTGCGAGATCGACGAGGCGGGTGAGGAAGAAGCGCATGGCGGCGCCGCGCGCGAGGACCGGGATGGCGGCGCGCTCGCGCGGTTCGAGGCGGCGGACATTTTCGTAGCTGGAGATGAGCGCCCGGCCCTTGGTGAGGTTGAATTCGCCGCGCCGCTCGAAGCACCAGGCATTGAGGCAGACGGCGATGTCATAGGCGAGGAAGTCGGAGCAGGCGAAGTAGAAATCGATCACGCCTGACAGCTTCCCATCGAGGAAGAAGGTGTTGTCGGGAAACAGGTCGGCGTGGATGGCGCCGCCGGGCAGCGTCTTTGGCCAGTTGGCCTTCAGGAAGGCCATGTCGCCGTCGATCTGGGACGACAGCCCCGGCGAGAGCGCGTCGGCTTCGGCGCCGCGGCCTTCCCACAGAATTGGCCATGCGCCGATCGACAGGTCATTCGGCCGGCGGAGCCGAAAGTCTGCGAGCGCCACGTGGAACCGGCCGAGGGCCTGGCCAAGGGCGCGGCACTGGTCGGCGTCCGGGCGGCGCGGGCTCATGCCCTGCAGGAAGGTGCAGATGACTGCAGGCTTGCCGTGCACGGTGCGGAGCGGGTTTCCGTCTTTCGCGGGCACGGGCAGCGGGGCCGGGAAGCCTTTGGCAGAAAGATGGCCCATCATTCCCATGAAGAAGGGCAGGTCCTCCCTCTTCGCGCGCTTCTCGAAGACGGTGAGGATGAACCGGCCCCTGGGCGTTTCCAGAAGGAAGTTGGAATTCTCCACGCCCTCCGCAATCCCCTTGAACGCCAGAGGCGGCCCGAGATCGTACTCGTCGAGCAGGGCGGACAGCGTGATGTCGTCGATGTCAGTGTAGACGGCCATGAGCGCTGGTTAGGCGGCTCGTGCGCCACGCGCAAGCGTGTGTGGGTTTAGCCGGGCTTAGGTGTTCGCAGCGGATCGAACTTCGCCCGCGCACGCTCCAGCCGCGCTGTCAGATCGGCCAGAACGTCCGGGTGGCGGGAGGAGACGTCATAGGATTCACCCGGGTCATTCGCCATGTCGACAAGGACGGGCCAGTCCGTGCGGCCGGGCAGATCGAGCTGCGCGTCGAGTGAGCGGTAATGCGAGCGGACAACATATTTGTAGCGCTGGGTGCGGATGGCGGCGATGTCCTCGTTGAGGAAGAGAAGCAGCTCGTCATGCGGCGAGGCGGCCCCGCGCGTTGTGAGCAGGCTGCTGATGTTGCCGCCGTCGAGTTCCGCTGAGACCGCTGGCGCGCCGCACCAGGCGGCGAGGGTCGGGAGCAGGTCGGTGTTCATCGCCATGGCATCGTTCACAATGCCCGCTGGAATGCGGCCCGGCTGCCGGGCGATGAAGGGGACGCGATAGCCGCCCTCCCATCCTGCGCCGCCCTTGCGATCGCGGAGGCCACCGGCGGAGCCTTCCCACCAGGGGCCGTTGTCGGAGGTGAGGATGACAAGCGTGTCGCCGTCGATGCCGTGCTGCTTCAGGCGCGCGATGAGGCGGCCGATGTTTGCATCGATCTCCTCGACGACGTCGCCGTACTCGGCGGCGGCGCTCTTGCCGGCATGATCCGGATGGGGGTCGAGGGGGATGTGAGGGGCGGTGAGGGTGAGCAGCAGGAAGAAGGGCTTGTCCTTGTTGGCGTCGACGAAGTCGAGCCCGCGGGCGAAGAACTTCTCGGTGAGACGGTCCATCGCCATTGGTTCTTCGGTGAGTTCGACGCCGGGGCCCGCCGCGTAGTAGGCGATCGGCTTCATGTCGTGACTGTAGGGCAGGCCGGAGAACAGGTCGAAGCCGTGCTGTGTCGGCGGCCAGAAGGGCGCGACGTGGCCGAGATGCCATTTGCCCACGAGGGCGGTTGCGTAGTCCGGCTTGAGCGCCTCGGCGATGGTGATCTCGGAGAGGGGCAGTCCGTTCGTGTCGTTCTGGCGGATAACGTCGCGCGCGAGGCCGGTGCGGATCGGATAGCGGCCGGTGAGTAGTCCCGCGCGGCTGGGCGTGCACACATTGGCCGAGGCGTAGAAGGTGGTAAGGCGCGCGCCCTCCGCAGCCATGCGGTCGATGTTCGGTGTACGGATGACGCTGTTGCCGAAGACGCCGAGATCGCCATAGCCGAGATCGTCAGCAAGGATCAGGATGACGTTGGGTTTTCGCATTGAGGCGCTGGGTTGTATCGGCGAGGCGCACGCTGCGAGGGCGGCGGTGGCGACGGACGTGGCGAGGAAATGGCGACGGTTCATGCCGGCATGGTCGCCAGATTTGCGGTCACGTCTAGGGGGAATGGGATTCAGGGCGCCCGTGCACAGGCTCGTATTCCCGCGGGTTGGCTGGCTTCTGGCGAGGACGGGTTTGGCTATCCCGGATCATGCGGCGGCAGGGCGTAGGCGCGGTCAATTGCCGCGAAGACGGGCTTTGCGAGGATGCACGCGTTGTCGAACTCCAGGCAGGCACGGGGCCCAGCGTGTGGTGCGGAGGCGGCGGGCGACGGGCAGAAGCGGGCCTGTGAGGTCATCGTCCTCATCGGGCGGGCGGACGCGCTGCCCCTGAAAAACAAGTCGCGCCCGCGCGCCGCCGTGATCACACATCGAAGCGCGGGTGCAGGACTTCCAGAAACGGGGAGCCACTGAGGAAACCCTGGCGCGCCGCCGCGGACATTGGGCCCTGGCCGGCCGCGTCAATCATCAACAAATCGATGCGATTTCTTAACCTGCTGAGAGATACATCTCCCCGAGAAATCGGAGCGGCTCGTGCGATCCAGTCAAGCGGCAGAGACAGGTCTCTATATATTGGTCTACACTAGCCGAGCCCGCCGCTATGTGCCCGCTGTACGGTCCTTTCGCAACATTCTGGCTTGCTCGCAAATGCGCAACGAGCAGGTCGGAATTACTGGGGCCTTGCTGAGCTTCGCCGACATGTTCTTGCAAACACTGGAGGGTAGCAGGTCCGCTGTGCAGGAGACGTTCGGGCGGATTTGCCATGACACCCGTCATCACTCTGTTCGTGTGCTCTGGGAGGGGCATGCTGCCTGTCGCCAGTTTTCCGGATGGAGCATGTGCGGGGAGCACGTCGATGCACCAGGCGCATCCGTGATTTCGGAACTCGAGAGGCTGGCGGGTTTCGGCCAGAGGCAGGCCGCCTCCCCGCAAGCCGAAAATCCGCTCCGGGTCATGGAGAGTTTTCAAACGCTCCACATCCGCCCGGCGTTGGATATCGCGGGCGACAGCGATGTCGTCTATCTCTAGCTTGGCGAGCGACGATCGCTACGTTGGCCGCCAGCTGTCATCGTTGACCAAAGTCGTCGATTGCGCATTCGGCTTTCGAGCAGCGTGGCCCGGACAGCAGCGTGGCCCGGACAGGTGACAACCAGCCTTTGAGGGCGAGGACGCGCCTTCACGGTGGAACCTTACGGATGATCGGGGAGCGGCAAAGCTACCGCTCAGTTTCATCGCACCGTGCGCGCGACTTCCGGCCAGGATCACACAGTGACTTTCAGTGGCGAAGTCGGCGGTTCCTCGGACAAAAGATGCCTGCCTTTGGCGGGCTGCGTTAAACCATCGATAAATGGGTTCAGCATAGGCAGAAGGGGGCTTGCTTGCGCGTCAAGCTGCACAGGCCACATCACAGACAGGGACGGTGGCTCGGCTTCAAGTGTCGCAGCAGTGATTGACCCGGAACAAGAAGCAGGCCGGCAGATGGGACAGTGTTCTCCCCCAGTGGAGGATGTGGCCCGTGGACCGATCAATCGAAGGGCTTACTGTTCTGGTTCTCGACGATCACGATCGGATTCAGGTCATCTGGGGCGTGCTGCTGGCCGCGGCAGGCGTGGCGTCTATCGCTGCGCGCGACATCGATTCAGCGAAATCGCTGGTTGGAAAGCACCATGTCGACGTCGTTGTCATTGATGAGCACCTGGCCAACCCACAAGAGCCGGGTTCGGACTTTGCGATCTGGCTACGGGAGGAGACGGATCCGTCGCTGTCGGCTATTCCGATCCTCGCCTGCACGTCTGACCAGTCTCCGGCCGCCCGCGAAAGGCTGCTTGCAGCAGGGGCCAGCTTCGTAATCTACAAGCCGATAGATGCGCGCCAGGCTCTGCTACTCATCGAGGGTCTTGCGCAGCGGATGGTCTTGCGAACCATTCGTCGCGAAGGGTAGCCGAGTTGCAAGCTGGCCCAATAGGGGTGGCGGGCGCGCGAATTGGCGCCCCGCCGATCGACCAATTCGGCAGATATCATGCGCGAACATCCAGCCGGACAACGGGTTCGCCGCAGCATCGATCGTTGATCTGCCCCAGGGTTTTCAGGCCGCTCTACGCCTGAATGATGACCGCGCGCTTTGGGCCAATCCCGCAGCAGGACGTGGCCGGCAACATACGCTGGGACAGGTGGTGCTTGCGGTCGCCTGCTGTGGCCTTGGGCGCTTGTCATGGCCATGCGGCCTTGTGGGGAGCGCAGTGCGATTGCGCTAGGCCACGTCGCTCTTCTTCTCGTGCGCCGAATGGATCTTCTTGCTGACCAGCCGGTCGAGTTCGTTGGCGACGGAGATGCGGTGGATGAAGGCTTCCTCGGGCATGTCGAGGATGATTGCGATCGTCTGGAAGTGATACTTCACGACTTCGATGTCGTAGGTGTCGGTCATGCCGACGCCTTCGATGTAGCGCAGGGCAGAGTTCCAGACGCGAACGATCGTGTCGTCGCCGATGTGGCTGACTTCGGGGGCGTTCTGCTGGAGCAGGCGGTACATGCCGCGGATGCCGGCGCCGCGATCTTCGTTGGCGCGGTTGGCGTAGGCGGTGAGGTTGTCGATGATACCGCGCAGCTTGAAGGCGTTTTCCTGCGACTGTTCGGACTTCGCCTTCTGCGGGGGCTCGTCGGTGAGGCGGCGCCAGGGGCCGGCGTAGTTGGGGTCTTCCTTACGGCGGCGGCACGGGCCGACATAGTTGCGGCTGTCGATGAACTTGCGCGGCCGCAGGACGATTTCCTCGATGCGCGAGAGCACGCCGTGTGCGCTCACGGGCTTGAGCAGGAATTCGTTGATGCCGTTCTGGCGGGCGGACATCAGCTGGTCGTGGTCGATGATGCCGGCGAGCAGGATGATCGGCGTCTCGCGCGCGATGCCTGTGGTGTTGCGCCGGATCTCGCGGGTGAATTCGAGGCCCGACATGCGGCCTGCGTCCCAGTCCACGAAGATCAGGTCAGGCTTGAAGGTGCGGCCGACGGAGAAGGCCTCGATGGCGTTGGCGGTGGCGTTGATGTTGGTGATGGTGAGGCGACGCAGGCTGTCGGCGACGACGCCGCGCATGAAGGCGTTGGGGTCCACGATGAGGACCTTCATGCGCTTCAGCAGATCCGGGGAAATCGTACGCTCGTCTGACATCAGGCTGCCGTAACCACCGATTCTGAGTTGGGATCACGGTAAACCGACAAGGTAATTTAACCGTTTAGGTTTCGCGGATTTCTGCGCGCAGAACGGTTAACTGCGCACAAGGAATCAGGGCGTTGGCTTCAGGTGTGTAACTTGCTAGGTATAGCCCCCGAACAGGAGACCAGCCTTTTGAGTGACGAGGAAAAGCTCGACCAGCGCATCCAGCTCGTCGCTTCAGCCAGTTTTGGCCGGGACGTCGATGACTGGCGGCGCGGACAGCAGGACCTGCCCAGCCGGTCCGAGGCGATCCGCAGGCTGGTCTATCTGGGGCTGCAGCATGAACAGGAGCACCCGATGCGCATGATCACGGCGATCGTCCGGCCGCACCGCTATGAGGCGGTGCGCGAGGCGCTGACACAGCTGGGCGTGTCGGGCGTGACGGCGACGCAGGTGCAGGGTTTTGGCCGGCAGCGGGGGCAGACAGAATTCTACCGGGGGAACGAGTATGCGGTGGCCGAGGTGCCGAAGATCCGGATCGACGTCGCGGTGCAGTCCGGTATGGCGGAGGCGGTGATCGAGGCGATCCAGAAGGCGGCAGGATCGGGCAAGATCGGGGACGGCAAGATCTTTGTTTCCGGGCTTACCGAGGTGGTACGAATTCGCACGGGTGAGCGGGACGAGAAGGCGCTGGACTAGCGCGCGAGAAGGCTGGGGTTCGACGTCTTGTTTGCTTCTGTCGCGGAGGACACGAAGAGGCGCTGGTCGTAGCCGGGGAAGGCCGCCTGGATCGTCTTGGTGTCCGGGAGGACGTAGAAGACGCCGCCCTTCTCGAAGGTTGGCTTCACGACCGACCTGTAGAAAGTCTGCGAGACGTTGATGCAGCCGTGGGTGATGCGGTTGTCCCGAGCATCGAGCGAGGCAAGGCGCTCCTTGCGCTTTTCCTTCGGCGTGCTGTTTTCGGCGAGCGGGTGGATGGAGACTGCTGTTTCGTAATCGACCCACAGCACGCGCTGCTTGCCGGCGGCGGGGCCGTAGGCGGCGAGGAAGCGGCCGGCGGGCGTGGTGCGGTCCTTCATCGGGATGTCCTTGAGCTCGCGGTCGCCGACGCCGGGGGCGCTGTCGTCGCCGACGGCGGAGCCGATGAGAGCGGGGGCGAGGCCGCGAAGCTTGCCGTTGGCGCTGAAGATAAGGACTTGCGCGGCTTCCTTGTCGACCACGGCGAAGGGAAGGCCGCGATTGTCGCCAGCAGCAATTACCCATGCGGCGAGATTGATGACTTCATCGGTGATCGGCTGTGCGGGATCTATCTCGTCGATCGCCTGCGCGGCTGCGGTGATCGCGATGGGCGCTGCGAGGGTGAGGCCGGCAGACAGCGCGACGGCGCGGAGCACATTTGCGAACGCGGTACGCATGGCGGCGCTCCATTGTCTGTCGGCAGGTATCGAAAGAGCCGGGTGCATTCCTTCGCACCCGGTTCGATCCATGGAGGTCACTGATCACTCATACCAGCGGCCGCAGCTTCTGACTCGTTTGTGAGTTTCCGGACTGGACGAAGGCTGATTCCTTTCGATGACCGATCGAAGGGAGCCCGTTATGAGCGTCGCGATCACGCGCTTGAACATGTCAGCGGCCGAGCTTCGGCG
>CAIMMO010000037.1 GCA_903842595.1 uncultured Alphaproteobacteria bacterium | reverse complement strand
GCTCACGCGGAGCTCAAGACGAGCGCGCGCATACGACGCGTCTATGATTTTATGGCCGATGCGCTGCAACAGCGGTACGGCCAGAAGGAGGTTGGCCCAAGCGGAACGTCACGGACGCGCGCGGTTCCGCAACGCTGACTGTCTCACTACAAAATCGACTAGCGTACCGCCACCCTCGCCCGATGCGCTCGCCTTCATGCGCCGGCTACAAAATCTCCGCTCGCCCCACCAGACTTCGCCAGCAACCGCACGCCCTCGATCCGCATCCCGCGATCGACAGCCTTCAGCATGTCGTAGATCGTGAGGCACGCAACCGACACGGCCGTCAGCGCCTCCATCTCCACACCCGTCGGCCCCGTCGTCACCACCTCGGCGACAACCCCGATCCCCGACCCATCGCCCAGTTCATCAATCCGCACCTTCACACTCGACAGCGCCAGCGGATGACACATCGGAATCAGATCCGACGTCTTCTTCGCCGCCATGACGCCGGCGATCTCCGCAGTCGCGCGCACATCGCCCTTCCCGCCCTTCGATCTTGCAAGCTCCAGCGCCACGCCCGACATCAGCACGCGGCCTTCGGCTTTCGCGATCCGTTTGGTCGCCGCCTTGTCGGACACGTCCACCATGCGGGCGCGTCCGTCCGCGTCGATATGGGTCAGCTTGTCGGCCATGGTTTTCCTCTCGCAGGTCGCTATCCTCTACCAGCTATAACCGCAGGGACACCAGATGATCCGCATGGCCTCCGTCGAACAGGCGCTCGCCTTGATCGCCGAACAGGCCGCATCGCGACGCCTCGGCGTCGAGACCGTGCCGCTGGCGCAGGCCTTCGGCCGCGTCCTAGCCGGACCCGTCCTCGCCCGCGTCTCTCAACCGCCCGCCGACGTCTCCGCCATGGATGGCTACGCCGTCCGCTTCACCGATATGGAGATGGGCGCTGTCCTCCGCGTCTCCGGAGAATCCCGCGCCGGCGAGCCATCGAAAGACAAGCTCAATCCTGGCGACGCCATCCGCATCTTCACCGGCGCCCACCTCCCCGAAGGCGCCGACCACATCCTCATCCAGGAAGACACGAAGCGCGAAGGCGACACCGTCATCATAACCTTCGAGCAGCGCAAACCCGAAAACATCCGCCGGCGCGGCATGGACTTCAGCCTCGGGGCCCAACTCATTCCCGCCGGCCGCATCATCACAGAAGGCGCCATCTCGCTCGCCGCCGCAGGCAACAACGGAACAGTAACGGTCGCAAAGGCGCCCCGCATCGGCGTCCTCGCCAATGGCGATGAACTCGCCGAAGCTGGCGCTGATCTCTCATCAGGCCAGATCGTCAACTCGATTCAGCTAGCCCTCCTCGGCCTCATCCGTCGCTGGGGCGGAGACGCCATCGACCTCGGCGTCAGCCGCGACACCGAAGCCGACGTCCGCAAGCGCCTCTCGGCTTCTTGCGACGTCATCGTCTCCATCGGCGGCGCATCCGTCGGCGACTACGATGTCGTCCGCACAGCCTTCGCCGCTGATGGCTTCGCACCCGTGTTCGAGAAGATCGCCGTGAAGCCCGGCAAGCCGACCTGGTTCTCCGCAAAGGACAGCGTCCTCGCCCTCGGCCTCCCGGGCAATCCCGCCGCCGCCATGGTCACCGCGCAACTCTTCCTGCGCCCCCTGATCGCCGCCCTGACCGGCGCGGCGCCAGACCCGACAGAGCCCCAACGCGCCTTCACCCATGACGACATCCCCGCCGCCGGCGCCCGCGAGGAATATCTCCGCGCGATCGTCAGCCTCGGCGATGATGGCAGATCAACCGTCCGCGCCGCCGAGAACCAGGACTCCTCCCTCCTCTCGCCCTTCCTCGTCGCCAATTGCCTGATCCGCCGCCCCATCAAGGCCCCGGCCGCCAAGGCCGGCGACCTCGTCGAGATCGTGATGCTGAGATGACCGCCCACGCCGGGCTTGCCTTTTGCCCCACAATGCGCGTGAACAAAGCCACGCGGGCGTGGCGGAACTGGTAGACGCACCAGACTTAAAATCTGTTGGGCCGCAAGGCCCGTCCCGGTTCGACCCCGGGCGCCCGCACCAGGTCCGAGCTATTTGATCGAATGCGCGATCGGTTCGAACGCGGCGACCAGGGCCATGTCGAGTTGGCCTTCGGCCTTCAGCATGATCTGGTATGCGTCCCGGCCGGACATCGCCGGCTTGTAGGCGCGCTTGTCGATCAGCGCGGAGAACACGTCCGCAATGCTGACCATGCGCGTGAGATCAGTGATGGCTGCGCCCGAGAGTCCATTGCAATAGCCAGCCCCGTCCAGCCGCTCGTGATGATGCAGCACGGCATGGACGATATCCGCAGGCCAGTCGCCATTCTGGCTGAGGATTTCGCCCCCCGCAGTGACATGACCACGCATGATCGCCATCTCCGCTGGATCGAGCCGGCCCGGCTTGTCGAGAATGGCGTTCGGCGTCACCACCTTGCCGATGTCATGCAACATACCCGCCGTCGCAGCGCGGCTGATGTCCTCCTGGCAGAAGCCCAGCGCATCGCAGAACGACACGAGTGTCCCAGTGACGAACATGCTGTGCCGGAAGGTGTAGTTGTGATGCGACCGCAGCGCGTTGAGCAGGCTGGGGAAGTCGTCATGCGACACAGCAGAGATCACGCCATTGCACGCACGCGTCACCGATGATCGGTCGAGCCCCTCGCCACGAAGGCTCGACGCGCGGGTGTCCTCGAACAGCTTGAGGCTGATGCGAAGCGCCGACTGCTGAACGTCGGTCAACCTGCCCCACAGCCCTTCGGCGGACTTGTTGACGAGCGGGCCGATCACCTGCTCGGCGGACGCCACAGAAACTGGCGCGACCAGGAGTTGGTGAGCCCCGGCGGAGTATGCCTGCACGATCGAGCGGCGGTCGGCGGTCGGCAGGATGAAGATCCGCGGCGCCTGGGCGCCGGCATCGACGAATTGGTCCCGGATCTTGCGGATCGTGTCCGGCGCGCTCATGTCCACGCAGAACACAACCGCCAGCGTGCTGTTGGACAAGAGCGGCCCGGCCTCCTCAAGCCTGGCGGTTCTCAGCGGGTAGATGTCGCCAAGCGCGGGCAGCGCGAGCGCGTCGAGGCCGGTGCCGTCGTGCACGAACAGGATTTCGGCGGCCGGCGCGGACGGACCGGCGTGGAGACCCGGTCCAGTATCGACGAGATAACGTGCTGTAACGCCCATGATCTCGTACCCATTCCCACTGACTACAAGCGGACAATGTATGCTGGAGGCATGGAAAAAGGCTTAACGTTGGGGCCTCATTTGTTAATGATTCAATCACTTCGACCCGCGCGCTCGGCAACAGGTGGGATTGCTGAGGCAGGCTGAGCCGGACGCCCCTGTTCCGGCCTTTTGCATTGCAGCGGGCGCAACGCTAACACTGCAGCATGATGCTCCGCGCCCTCGTCCTCGCCGCTGCCATGGCTGCAATCCCGACGCCCGCCTTCGCGCAGGATCCGGAGCTTGAAGAGCCCGCTCCGCCACGCAACGCGCCGATCGAGATGGTCGCCGACCTCGCCGAAACGCTCGGCCGCGCTCATGCCGTCCGCACGCTCTGCAATGGCGACACCGATTCGACGTGGCGGAACTACATGTTGAACCTGATGTCCTACGAGGCGCCGGGCGGCGACCGGCGCGCCTCGCTGACCGACGCGTTCAACCGCGGCTATCGCGGCCAGAACCGCGAAACCTCAAGCTGCACTGCAGGCATGCCGGCGATCGAGGCGGCAATCGCCCGCAGGGGCCGGGAACTTTCCGATGCCATCGCGCGGACCTATCTGAACTGAGCGGCCAAATCCGAGCCGAGCAGACATGGCGGCGATACGTCGCCGTTACGCGTCAAGCAGATCGTAAACGCTAGGCGCCAGTTTGCTAACCTTAGCCGGGGAAGCCGACCATCGACGTCAAGACCGCCAGTCTTGCCCGGCGACCGCCAGGGCCTCTCCTGCCCGCCGCAACGCTGGGCGATCCGCTAGCCGTGCTCGGAGCCCTGTTCGCAGGCAGGCCGCGCCGGCAATTCTATTCGGATGTCTTCCACTTCAGCGACGCTCCGGAGGCGGCTCATCAGGTTGCAGCCGGCTATATATGCCTCGCGGGCGCGCTTGCCTGGACGCTGGGTGGGATCACTGTGTTGTGGCTCAATCCGTTGACCTATGCCGTGATCGCGCTTGCCGCGTTCAATGCCGCAGTCTGCATCATCGGGTTTCTGCACTTGCGCTGGAAGCGTGATCCGCGTGTGGCGCTCGACTGGCTGCTGGGCGCGAGCCTGGTTTCGGCAATTCTGATTGCCTACGTCAATTCAGGCATTATCGCGCCGGTCGTGTTTTCACTGCCGGTCATCGCCGGAATCGCCGCACTCTTCCAGAGGCCGAAATCGCGCGTCCTCAGCGCGGCACTGGGCGTGTTGGCGATTGGGACATCCGTACTGGCTGCGCTTGGCGTGATCGGCGAGCCGACGACTTATTCCCATGAGAGCTATGTCATCCGCGTGTTCATCGTCCTGATTGCCGTCACGCTGGGTCTTGGCGCCATTGCATGGCTGTCAGGCGTGTCGCGGGACTACCTCCTCGACCAGACCACGCTCGCCAACAACGCCATCGTCGACAGCGCCGCACGCGCCGGTGTCGCGCTGGAGGCGGCGCGCGTCGGGCTCTGGGATGTACCCGAGGTTGACGTGCCGCGCTTCGATGTTTCGGAAAGCTTCCAGGCCGTGACCGGCTATTCGGGCGCCGAGTTCAGCGCGATC
>CAIMMO010000036.1 GCA_903842595.1 uncultured Alphaproteobacteria bacterium | reverse complement strand
CTAGAGCGTTTTGCGATCGTCATGAAGCATAACCTGCATGTCGGATGTAGTTGGCGCATTCGTCTGGCGTGAACACGTCGATCAGGTCGCCGATGGTTTTCCAGAGCGCGTCTCTGGTGCGGCGCTCGGCCTTGCGGAGTAAGGTCTTTAGTTTCGAGAAGAGCATCTCGATCGGGTTGAGGTCGGGGCTGTAGGGCGGCAGGAACATTAGCTTCGCGCCGCACGCTTCGACCAGTTCGGCGGCTTCCTCGCCCTTGTGACCGGGCAGGTTATCGAGGATGACCACGTCGCCTGCGCGAAGCTCGGGAACGAGCACCTGGCGGACGTATTCGGTGAAGGCGGCGCGATCCATCGGACCGTCGAGGACGAATGGCGCGATCAGCCCCTCGGCGGTGAGGCCCGCGAGGAAGGTCGTGGTTTTCCAGTGTCCTCCTGGCGCACGGCCAAGTGCGCGCGTTCCAACGTCCGACCAGGCATGGCGGCGCGTCATATCCGTTCTGGCGCCTGTTTCATCGAGGAAGATCAGGCTGCATCCTTCTCCATTCGGCGCGCGCCTCGGCCACGTCCGGCCGTTCCTGTTCGCTGGCGTGCACGCTTTTTTTTGAAGCTGATGCCCTCGGAGGCAAAGAACCGCGACAGCATCGAGGCGTCAGCCTTCACGCCCTTCTCCTGCAGCAGACGTGCGGCCACCGCTTCGAGCGTCAGGTCATTCTCTGCCCGGCGTAACGCCAGTAGCCAGTCGCGATGTTGCTTCAGCTTCGAGCGCTTGTCTCCGCCAGAGTTCAGAGGCTGGGTCCGGCCGCTCTCCTCATAAACCGCGACCCACCGGATGACGCTCGCATCGCCAACCTTGAAACGCCGCGCCGCCTCAAGGCGCGACAGCCCCTCCTCAAGAACGGCCGCAATCGCGCGAACCCGCAGGTCTTCAGATCGTGGCTTGCCCGGCATCCATGCTGGCCTCCAACCCAGCCAGCATGATGAATCAGACTTCGGCCTAGACTGGAATCCAAAAATCGATTCAGCCGGCTCACAAAATGCTCTAGGCAGGCCGGACCTGATCCGGTGACTGCAATCAGGGCTGCGCTGCCGACGAGGGTGCTGAGCCCTCAGTCGATACTGCCTCTTCACCGGGTGGGCTGGGCGTCAGCAACGCCAGCCATTCCACGCCAATGCCAAGCTTGGGATTCGTCTCCTTTCGATACATCGCGACGTCGTCTTGCAGCACCTTCCAGACGTCCTCCGCGTAGGGCTTGAACAGCTCGGTCGCGACATACTCGTCGCAGATCTCGTTGATGACGCAGATCTGCAGCGCATCGAAGAAGTCAAAGAAGATGAAAACGTCGTTCAACTTCAGGTTCTGCTTCGCGGGCTCTCTGATAAAATCATAGATCTTTTCGCGCGCCGCGAGCTGGTCGCTCCGGTTGAAGATCTCGAACATCTTGAAGGTTTCGATGTAGGTGGTTTTCACCTCGGCGAGAAACTGTCGTTCCTGTTGACCATACTCCTTCTCTGCCTGCTCGAATTCCTTTTGCGCCTGCCTCTGTTCGCCCTCGATTGCCTTCTGCTGCTGCTCGATCGCTGTCCAGCCTCCGACGCCTGCGCCAGCGATGCCGACCCAGGTCGCAATGATGGTCGACCAGCCCGAAAATCTGAGTTTGTCCGCCATGCCCGACTCCCCGCGTGTCTGGATGACGCATCAATGCATAGCCCCGTGCAGCGCGGAAGGCCAAAACGCCCAGCACTGTGAAAGCGGGCGGCGGGCCAGCGCCGCGGGCCGCCATCACGTTGAGCGATCAGTTCAGAATGGTCTGCCGATGTCGTCTGTGGCGTCGAAACCTGGAAAGCCAACGTAATCCGTGGCTATTTTCCAGATATCGGCCGCGGGCAAAGATCGTCAAGGTCAGGGCAGGGCGGCTTGCGCCACCTGCATGTTGTGCGTTGACAGCTGACATACAGCTGCAACCATTGGTGACCCTCAGGGAATGGGAGCTGTCACATGCCGTTAGCCCGCTCGTGGCGAGGCCTCGTTGCTGCAGGTTTCGTCGGCCTTGCGGTGTCACCTGCCTGGGGGCAGGACCCGGATGAGGCTGCACTGGAAGACCAGTGGGTCATCGGCAACCTGGTTTTTCTGGCCTATCACGAGGTGGGCCATTTGCTGCTCGACCAGATTGTGCAAGCCGACCAGCGTGGCAATCGTCTGCAGGCTGAGCAATCTGCAGACGACATCGCCACGTGGCTGATCTCGCCTGACCCTGCAGAGGAAATCGAGAGTTCGGAAGCTGTTGCTGCGATCGGCGGCTGGCTCGAGATGGCTGATGCTGGCGACGATGTGGGCGCGGCGCATTTGCCGGATGTGGACGTCTATCCGGACGCGGTGACACGCGCCTCCCGGATCGCCTGCCTGCTGTTTGGCTCTGATGACTCGGAGCCGAATGCCTTTGCGCCTCTGGAAGCGGTCGCGGCGCTTCGCTTCGAGGTGGCGGATTGCCGCCAAACCTATCTGTCTCTCGACGAGGGGATGGAGGAGCTGTTCGGGGACGCCGATGACATCGGCGATCAACCCGTCGCGCGCGTCCGCGTTCAGTATGACTCTGTGGGGCCCGCTCTTGCCGAGGCGCGCGAGTTCCTCATCGACTCGAGCGTGCTCGACGCGCTTCGCGAAGACCTGGTCGAGTACATCGGTTTGCCCGTCGACGTTCTCCTCCGCGGCGCACCGTGCGGTCGTGAATCGCCGGGATTCGTCTACAATCCGTCACGCCGGGAGATCGTCGCCTGCTATGAGGAGGTTGACTGGTACCTGTTCGGCGAACCGGAGAATGGCGCTGCAGGGGCGGAGCAGGATGCGGCTGCCGCGGATGGACTGGGCGCGCGGCCACGCCGCATTCCGCCTCGTCCGCCGCCACCGCCGCCGTCGTCTAATCCGCGCCGTCAATAGCGACGCGCTGCGGGAGCCTGGTCGAGTCCTGAACACACATCACGATTTGGGTCCGGCCATAGCGAGCCAAGCAGGGAGTCCGACTTGATCTCGTCGCTTGAGAATGTGCGTTGCATCTTCCCGAGGAGGCTGCTGCAGACATCCCGCGCAAGGGCAGGCCAGGGTTGGACGAGGGCGCGGATATCCCATAGCTTCAACAGTCCATCCTGTCCGGCTGTTGCAAGCGTGTAGCCATCGGATGAGATCGCGATCTCGACACCGCTGCCGGACCAGCCTGGGAGCGTTGCAAGCAATCGGCCGTCGCGCGCGTCCCAGATCTGGCTCAGGCCGCGGTCATCGCTCGTGGCTACGCGGGACCCATCAGGAGAGAATGCGACGGAAATGACTGGGCTTCCGTTTCCGGGCAGGATGGCTGTTACACTCCGCCGTGCGACATCCCAGATCACCGCAGTTGTGTCATCGCTGGCGGTAACGAGCCTGGCGCTATCCGGAGAGAAGGCAAGTGCGCCTACTGGGCGGCTGTGATGCTTGAGCGTTGAGAGGACTGCGCCGGTGGATGCATCCCAGAGAATGACCGTCGAATCTTCCGAACCGCTGGCGATGATATCGCCGTCAGGCGAATAGGCTGCGGCGAAGACGGCCCCTGTGTGGCCTTCCAGTTTCAGGACTGGTCCTCCATTTCCTACAGGCCAGAGCTCGACGTATCCAGCCTCTGAAGCTGTCAGGATGCGTCTCCCGTCGGCAGAAAACTGAGCGGCATTGATCGCGTCCCCGCTGGTGATCCGCCTCTGCAGCGTCCCTGTTGCGCGATCCCAAATTTGAGCAGCGCCGTCTCCGCTGGTAGTCACGATCTTTTGCGAGTCCGGCGAGAACGCGACCGTGTAGATCTCTTCGCCCGGCGCTTCGAGGCGAGAGACAAGTGCGTTGGTTTCCGTTTCCCAAACGCGGACCGTGCCGCTGCTGGAAGAGGCCGCGACAGTCTTGCCATCGGGCGCATAACCGACGCTGAAAAGACTTTCGCCGTCCGTAGCCTGGAGCAGGATCCGCTCGGAGCCCAGACGCCAGAGCCGCGCGGCAGTGTCGTCGCCCCATGACAGAACAATGGCGCTATCGGGAGAGAAGACTGCGGAAACCGCACCGTCATGACCGCGAAGCGTCGCCCTCAAATGTCCGTCCAGACCATCCCAGAGCCGGACTGCGCCGTCTTCACTCGACGTCAGGATGCGTTGGCCGTCGTCCGAGAAAACGGCATCGCTGACAAACTTCGTGTGGCCCTGAAGCGCGGCCTGCTCCTTGCCGCTGGATGCATCCCATAGCCGCGCGGTGCGATCTACGCTCGCGGTGAGGATCCGGGCTCCGTCGGGTGAGAAGGTAGCCGAGAGCACCTCCCTTTGATGGCCCAACAGTTCCTTCAGAAGCTTTCCTGTGCGCGCGTCCCATGTGCGGGCGCTACCATCTTCGCTCGCCGTCACGATGCGCTTGCCGTCGTTCGAGAAGCGCGCCTGGAAAACGGCGTCCTTATGCCCAGACAGGATGTGTTGCAGGGTGCCGGCATCCGCGTTGTGGACATGCGCAGTTTTGTCGTCGCGTGCAAGGACTAGGCTTGATCCGGTTTCCGAAACAGAAACCGCCCATACCTTGATGTTCGTCGCCGGGATCTCAAACGCGACATCGCCGGATTGCGTGCTCCAGACGCGGATGGCTCCGTCGCGTCCCAGTGCGAATACGCGTGAGCCGCCGGGATAGAAACCTGCCTGCAGTATATTCTGCTGGCCAATGCTGAAGGTCGAGAGTGAAGCGCCGTCTGCGCTGCGCCAGACACGTACGTCGCCGCTGGCATCCGCTGTGACAAACCTGGTGCCATCGGAATTGAAAGCCACCCCTGTAACACCAGCGTCGTTTACCGGAATCTCACGCTTCAGCTCTCCGGTTGCGCCATCCCATATCCGCGCCTTGCCGTCATTGCTTCCGGTCACAAGCAGGCCCCCGCTCAGAGAGAAGGCAGCGCTCGTCACTCTATCCTGATGGAGCAATGGTGGCTCGCTCACTCCTGCCGCAAGGCGCACGGCGCCAAGCGCGGCGAGATAGAGCGGTTCGTTGCCGGGTGCGATCTGCCAGCCGGCAAGCGCAAAGCGCGCTGCCGGGAGGATTTGCCCGGTTTCCAGTTTCTCCCAGGCGCGTTCCGCGAAGAACCGGCTCAGCGTATCGTGCGCGCGCTGGCCGTTGATGAGCGCCCACATCAGCAGGACGCCGAACGTGACCGAGATTGCGCCGAGGGCTCCGACAAGAACGCGCTGCCGAAGCTCATTGCGGCGGCGGGTGCGTTGCCACAGGTCGTCAAAATTGACGCCGAGCATGCCGGCAGCCAGCCTGGCGCAGGCGCGATCCCGGCCATCGCGGCGCAGGTCAATTCCGACCGGTTCCACCGGCATGGCTTCGGGGTCGTTCTCATCGTAGGCAACTCGTAGGGCGCGCGGAAAACACTCGTCTTCAGGGTCTTTCGCGTTGGGCTCGCCATCAATGATCAGCGCGAAGACATGCCCGCCAGCGACATTGCGGCGAAAGTGTTCGATCTCGGAATTGACCCATTTCGAAGTTGCGGCGCGAGGCGAGCAGACGACGATCAGGCTTTTCGAACTTTCGATCGCGCCGCGGACGACCTGCCCGATATCGGTTGCGGCCGGCATGTCGTCATCATCGCGGAAGAACTTGCCGAGGCGTCTTGATGGGTCGGCCATTTCCCCGACGCCGTCGGGTACGCGGTACAGCTCAAGCCATCTGTGGATACGCCGTCCCCAGGTTTTGTCCTGCCAGGAATAGCTGATGAATCCCCGATACGGCATGGATACAGCCCTTCGCCCTTGGTGGCGTGATTGGTTCCACCTCTTAGACCGGCACCGCGACGTGCTTACCTGCGAACACCGCCTGCCAGCTCTCGATCTCGCCGACGACGACGCCGTCAACCTCTCGCGCCAGGTCTGCGACCTGGCCATAGTCGAGAGCAGAGTCGTGACTGTCGAGCAGCTCGGTCATTCGCGTGTGAATCGTCGCGAGCTTTTCAGATGTCACGTCTGAGATCGAGGCGAAGCGTTCAAAATCTCCGAAATAGCGGATTCCGGCTATCGCTCCGCCGAATGTCGGCAAGGCCACGCCCAGGAACGTGAACAGATATGACGATGTCTCGGCGTAATCTTTCGACCACCAGTGCAGCGTTCCGCCCAGCTTGAGGACGAGGTAGAGCGACACCGAGACCACCGCCAGTGTAAAGAGTATCTCTGACAGCTTGTCGAGATTGCGGTGAGCTGCAGCAAGCCGCTTGGCCTTGTAGATGTGGTAGTCGCGCTGTTGCACCACGTGATGAGCTAGCAGGTTGCGGAGAACGTCGCGCAGGTAGGTCTTGGTGATCTTCACGTGCGGAAGGCCTGCCTCGCGCAGGCTGCGGCGCGCATACCATTCCGGCCACGACGTCTCGGCGCCCTTCGGCCAACGGTTCGGCGCCCGCACAACGCCGAGAAGCAGGATGATCGGGGCATGCCGCGCATACTCGGCGACACGCCGCGTCTCGAACCAGCGCGTATGCCATCGGCGACGCTGGCCCGTGATGGTGAGCGCCACGATGCTGGCCAGCAGTGCAAGCTCCACCGTTGCAAAGATCCACTTCTCGCTGATCCACGTCGCGCTCGACTTTGCGAATGGTAGGTATGCGAGACCAGCCACGATCGACAATGGTGCAAGCAGGAAGTTCAGCGTCATCCCGCCGCGATAGGCGTCAGAGAGATAGGCAGAGATACCGTCGGCCCACGCGAAACGCCGCACGATGTTCCTCTCGACCGCGTCAACAAATGCTGTGTCTAGCCCCGGCAGCGCGCGGGCATGGGCAAGCATGCCGGCAGCGCTGCCGCCTGCGATGGCGTCCGGTGTCTCGTAGGTCTGGCGCAGCTTGCGAAACCGGCCCCTCCATGTGTCGGCGCCGAAGAGTGCCTCGATGCGACGGTATCCGTGCAACAGCGGATCGCTCCCGGCGCGCCAGCGCTCGCGCTTGAATGCCTCTGGCCCCTCCATGCTCGTGCCGTGATCGCCATGACTGCCGTGCGACTGGCGGGGAGGGGCCGGTCTCATCGCGGCCCTGACCAGTGAACGCAGTTCTGTATGGCGGGGGCGTGGGGCGACGGCCGGCGCATGCACGCGAGCCAGCGATTCCGGGCTGGTCAGGATACGCCATCGGTCCGGCGTGTTCGCATCGATCCACACAACCGGCGCGCCGATCTCCAGCGCCAGCTGCACGGTGTGACCGGTGCCGCCGACAAATGCGCGGGTCACGCCGTCCCAGATTGCGATCAGCACATCGGAATGCTCCAGCATCACGCGCGCAGCCTGTTCGACGCGCAGCGAAGATTCGGCGGTGAATATGTCCACCTTGCGCCGGTCGTCCGGATGATGGAGACCGGCGACAAACAGCTCCCCGATGGCGGCGTCACGCTCTGCCAATTCGAACAGGCGAGCGCGCGCCGCCATGCTGCGTATGCTGTCGGCGCGGAATTTCACCTTCGGATCGGCTGGATCGCACCCCGCAATAATCGCGCGTGCATCGTCGGCTGTCGTGGGCAGCGCATTGATCGCAACATTCAGATCGAGGCCAAACGCCAGCGGCGCGACCAGCTCCCAGCCGCGCGTCAGGGCCTGTTCGGCGGCCATCAGGTCGGCGCCTTCCGAGAGCATGGAATGAAGGCGTGTGGGCGCAATCTCGACATGCGGCGCCTCGGCTTTCGCCGCATCGGAGATGATGTCGAGCACCTCGCCCAGCACACTCGCGATACGAACGCGGTTGGCCGTGAAGGCGGCATTGCCCTCCCGATGACCGGTGATCGCAAGACTGATGCGCGCAGGCGGCGCGGGAGGAGCGAGGACGGCAGGCTTGCTCATGTGCGGGAATCCCGAGCTGTGGTGTTCCACGCGTCACTGAGGATCTGCGAGAATGACCGGAGTAGCACCTCGGACATGTAAATGCCCCGGGCCAAGCCCAGCCCGAAGTCCAGCCCCTCGTTGTGCTTGGCTTTCCGCGCCTCGCGGACCGCTTCATGCGCCAAAGTTGCTTCGGCCCGCTCCCAGCGCGACACTACCGATGTCCTCGGCCAGAGCACGACAACGGCTTTTGCCGTCCGAAGCGCCGTCTCCGTCACGTCGTCATAGACCTCTGCAGTCTTCAGGTCCACATCCCGCCAGACTTCGATCCCTTGGGTGCGGAAAGCTTCGCCAAAGAGCTTGGCGCGCGCCTGATCCTCGCGATTGTAGGAGAGAAAGATGTCCGGCACGCCCGACCCCGCTGGTATGGGGCGCAGGGTTACATGACCCGCCGGGGAAGGTCGAATCTTGCCCTGGAAACCGAAACACAATGAACGGCTGTAGTTGGCGAGCCCCGCCTGTTTGAGCCCGCCATCGCGACCGGCAGTTAACGCGCGACTCCGCCATCTGAAACATCATGGTATAGGGGCGACGTGGGCCCCAGAACGAAGGTTCTTGAAGCGCTCGGATCGAAAAAGTCTGGGGCAGGTCAGGCGAGCAGCGGTGTCAGGGTTTCGCCAATGCCCGTGCCAACGCCGGGCGAGCGTAGCAGGCATCGGTCCAGCGCTGCACATTGGCATGCTCGCTATAGTCGAAGCGGATCATTCCCATCAGATGCATCACCGAAGCTACATTTAGATCTGCCACCGAAAAGGCGCTTCCCACCAGCCAGTCACGTCCCTGTAGCGCTGTGTCCAGCACCTTCAGCGGGCGTTGCAGGTTCTTGGTGGCGTGCTCAACGACCTTGGGGTTGCGCTTGTCCTCAGGTGTAAAAAGCTTCTGGATCACGATCTGCATCTGCAGCGGTTCAATCTCACTGATGCCCCAGACGCTCCATTGCCAGGTCCGCGCCTCATCCTCGTCTGTAGAGGGGTAGAGCGCTCCGCCATAACGTTTGGCCAGATGGAGGTTGATGGCCATGGACTCAAACAATTGCAGGTCGCCGTCGATCAAGGCTGGGATACGCCCATTAGGGTTGACGGCTAGATAGTCTGCCCCCTTGGAGTCGGCGCCATAGGTGACTGGCACATGCTCATAGTCGATGCCCGTTTCCTCCATGCCCCAGATGGCGCGGATCGCGCGGGAGTTCGAAATGCCGAACAGTTTGGGCCTGGTCACGGGTTCTAGTCCCCTCGATGGTGGTGTCGGACAAATGCGAGCCGGTCTCAAATTGCGCAGATTTACCGATTCAGCCAGCTCAAAGTGTACGTCACTCGGCGAGGGCGTCTGAACGTGTCGCCTTGAATACGGGGCAGTGGCTGTTGGCGATTTCCGACCTGAACGATCTTGCTTCTAGGTATGACCGTTGTTGAACAACCACCCCGGTCGTAACCTCGCGGCGACAAGGTAGAAATCGGGACAGATAAAGGACGATGGATGATCGAAAAGAGCGACGATCGCCCGCCTGTTGCTCTTGAGCAGCGCGGCGTTGGCGCCGACCAGCGCATGTTCTCGCCTTCGGCGGCGCGAAATGCGGCCCCGATCCTTGCTATTCTGCAGCGCGTCCTTCCCTCAAGCGGTTCAGTGTTGGAGATTGGTTGCGGTACGGGCGAGCACGCTGTTTCTTTCGCGGCAGCGATGCCGCAGCTCACTTGGCGCCCGAGCGACCCCGATCCTGACGCGCGCGCGAGCGCGTCAAGCTGGATCAGCTTTGCCGACCTTAGCAATGTATCTGCGCCGCTGGATATCGATGTCTGCGCAAGCACATGGTGCGTGGAGCAGGATGCGCCTTTTGATGTCATGATCTCGCTGAACATGGTTCATATCGCGCCGTGGTCGGCGAGCCTCGGATTGTTCGCTGGCGCCGGCCGACTGCTTCGTGCCGGTGCGCTTCTCATCCTCTATGGCCCATTCACGCGTGACGGCGCACACAATGCGCCCTCAAACGCTGCATTCGATGTGTCCCTCAAGGCGCGAAACCAGTCATGGGGCTTACGCGATATCGCCGATCTTGAGCGCCTCGGTGAGGTGTCGGGTCTGGTTTTGCGTGAAACGATCGAGATGCCTGCCAACAACAGAATGCTTGTCTTCGCTAAACGAGACAACGCCTGATTGCTTCCGGTCCAGGCAGCAGTTGTTGGCGGCGGCCACCGTTGGGTGACGCAAGCACGGTGGGGCAGAGAATGCTGCGCATCGAAGTCAGCCGTCGGAGGTTGCGTCAGCTGACTTCGTCCAACGACCGCTAGCGATGCGGTGGAAGGCTCTCCACCCCGTGATCCGCCCCCTTTGAAGTGGTCCGCCTGTGAACCGGCGTGAGGTCAAGGCGCCCATAGGCGTTCTACGAGATTTATTCTGTAGCAAGCCCGCGGGGTCCTCTGGCGGCGCCTGTTCATACCCAGATCTCAGCGTCCGTCTTCAGACCAAACGACTTGGACAGGGTATGGCCGTTGCGACGGATTTGCGCCCGCCATCTCTCCGCGCGTTTGGCGAACGTCGCCAAGGGTCGCTCCATCGCTAGGGCATCGCTCTGGCCTTGAGCCTGGCCCAAATCTGGTGCACCGCGTCCGGAAACCATCGCAACGACCCGGAACGTATGTCGAAATTCTTGGTGCAGATTGCTGCGCCAACACTTTGAGAATTCACAAAAAGTGACCCAGTTTCAATCGAATAGGTTCTGCATTGCGCCCATGATGGACTGGACTGACCGGAACTGCCGGGCTTTCCACCGCCATATGTCGCGACACGCGTTGCTCTACACCGAGATGGTCACAGCTGACGCCGTCATCCACGGCGACCGTGATCGCCTGCTGGGCTTCGACGATGTCGAGCAACCTGTGGCGCTGCAGCTGGGTGGTTCGGAGCCTTCGAAGCTCGCGCGGGCCGCGCGGATCGGGGCCGGCTACGGCTATTGCGAGATCAACCTCAATGTCGGCTGTCCGTCGGAGCGCGTGCAGTCCGGCGCGTTTGGCGCCTGCTTGATGCGCGAGCCAGACCTCGTCGCCGACTGCCTCTCCGCTATGCGCGAGGCGGTCACGGTGCCCGTTACCGTGAAACACCGTCTCGGCGTCGATGACGATGATCCGCGCGAACGTCTGTTCTCTTTTGTCGAGACGCAGGCGAAGGCCGGCACAACCCACTTCATCGTCCACGCCCGCAAGGCATGGCTGAAGGGCCTTTCACCCAAAGAGAACCGCGAGATCCCGGAGCTCGACTACGACATCGTCGCCGAGCTGAAACGCACGCACCCGCATCTCACCTTCATTCTCAACGGCGGCCTCGCCACCCTCGACGTCGCATCACGTGAACTGCCCCGCGTCGACGGCGTGATGCTTGGCCGCGCGGCTTACCACGAACCCGCACTGCTCCTTGAAGTCGACGCGCGCTTCTTCGCCTCCGAAGACCGCATCCGTCTACCCAACGAAGCAGCCCGCGACTTCCGCCCTTGGATCATCAAGCGGCTGGAGCAGGGTATGCCGTTGCATTCCATGACGCGCCACATGCTCGGCCTCTTCCACGGCAAGCCCGGCGCGCGCATGTGGCGACGTATCCTGTCAGAGAAAGCGCCAGGCGCGCGTGGTCCGTCGGCAATCAGCGTCTACGATGGGGCGCTGGCCAGCATTCAGGCACAGCAGTCCATTGACTTGACCGTCGGTGCCTAGCCTGGATGCGGGCGTGATCGCAGGACGAGACACCCGTACCATCCCATGCCGGCATAGGTTTCGTACCCCGGTGTCTGCGCGAATCCGATGACGTCGCCATCATGCGTCTGATAGCTCCCACGCTTGCGTCCCTCGGTCGCGAGCGCAAACCTTTGTCCGAACGAAGCGGCGCCGTCGGAGGACGCAATGACCCGGCCACGCGAGTCGAGCAGCATCGCGCGTGTTCGCGCGCGCTCATCTGGGTCAAGTGGTAGGTTCTCCACTATCGTCTGGGCCTGCGGCTTCCAGTCGAAATGGATCGCCAGCACGCCTGTCGCGCGGCCATGCGACTCGCCGCCTTCGCGTACTGCCGCTGCAAACGTGGCGACTGGGCGGTCACCCAGTTCCCGGTTGATCTCGACGTCGCCGGAAACGAAGTCGTCGCCTGATCGCGTTGCAAGCGCCTGCTTGAACCACGGTTCACAGGAGACATCGTGCCCAATCACTTGGTAACGATCCGGTCTGCCGTTGGCGATCACCCGCCCGTTGCGGTCGCACAGCCAAAGGTCGAGATAGACGGTGTAAGCATTCAGTATGACGCCCATCCGGCGCGAGGCAAAGCTCGCGCGCTCGGCCGTCGCCGAAGTGGCGCAGTCTACCATCGCGCCATCAGTCGCCCACCACCTGACATCGCAGCTGCGCTCGTAGAGATTGCGATCGATAAGCTCAATGGACGTATGGGCAAGATCGACGAGGCGCTTGTTGCGCGCATCGTCCGCAGCCTTCCGGGCCATGGATTCAAGTTTGGAGATCTCGACCGACAAATCCCTCTTGAGCGACCTGGCGATCTCCCGCACCTCGTCAGAGATGCCACGGACTTCTTGGGCGACGATCGCAAAGCCGCGTCCCGCCTCGCCCGCGCGTTGTGCTTCAATCAGCGCATTCAGCGCAAGGATGCGCGTGCGCTGCGTAACCTGCTCGATCTCTTCGATCTTCTGATTGGCTAGTTGACCGACCTTCGCCTGCGCGATGAAGTCAGCGATATTAGAATTGGTTTCCTGGCCCGTTGCGGGCGCAGGACATGCTGCGGCTGACATAGTTAAGACCCCGGTCGACTCGATATGATCAGTAGGCGATCGGTCGGTTTCCTGCAGGTTAAAGCTTGCTGCTAGCAGTAGCCCGGTCGGGTGCGAGCGTGCTGGGGCGTCACAGCGCTGGGCAGCGGGATCTACTGATGGATGATGATCGCCCCGGGCGTCACGTCCCAGCCTTCCAGCCGGTTGAGGAAGCTCATGCCGAGCAGCGAATACTCGAGCCCTTCTTCCAGCACGACAGCCTGAACATTCTCCAGCACGACGCCGTCGATCTCGATCTTCTCCACGTACACCATGCCGGCCTTCACGCGCCCTGCCGCGGTCCGCACATCCAGAGAGCGCACCAGCTTGTCTGTGTCGACACCGATCTTGCGAGCATCGCGCTTCGTCAGCGAGATCATCGTCGCGCCCGTGTCGACCAGGAACTTCACCACCGCGCCATTCACCCGCGCCGTCGCCCAGTAATGCCCGTCGCCTTCCTTGCGAAGCGACGCGGTTCGGATTTGGTGGGGGCTCACCTCGGCAAATTTCGGCTCGGCGGCTTCGGGCTCCGCGACCGCAGGCTTCGCATCGAGGCTTTCGTCCACAGTCCCGCGCAGGGCCACAACCCCAAGGGCCGCGGCACCGAAAAGAGCGATTGCCGGAACGATGGCTCTCAACAAGCGGCCGACTCCTAAAACCGCACCTTCGCTACTCTCATAGCAGAAAAAGTCTTCAGGGATAACAAACGCTCAGCAGCACGAGTCGGGGTCAGCCCAGCTTGCCGGCTGCCTTCAGTGCGTCGATACGGGCGGGCAGGGCGGCCATCAACAAGTCCCGCTCCGCGTCCGAAAACCTCGCCCAACGCGCGATTTCCCCGAGGTTCCGGCCGCACCCGAGGCAATGGCCGCTCTGGCCATCTACGACGCAGACCTTCACGCAGGGGGTCTTGATAGGGTGGTGCATCCCTCACCTTTACCCTCACTGGACCGAAAATGAACCCTGCCGTAGCGACAACGCGTCCTCGCGTCCTTGGGCTAAACCCCTTGACGTACCTCACGTAAACAGGCGCATTCGCGCCATATCATGTTATACGATGACAGCTTTCGCAACGTCATCCTGCCGCCGGAGATTCCACCATGGACGTCCAGTTCACGCCAGAGGAAATTGCTTTCCGCGAGGAGGTTCGCGCCTTCCTCGAAACCGAATACCCGGCTGAGCTGCGCGGCAAGTATTCGCGCGACGAGTATTCCAAGGAAGACTTTCTCCTATGGCAGAAGACACTCAACAAGCGCGGCTGGGGAGCCCCTGCGTGGCCGAAGAAGCACGGCGGCACCGGCTGGACCGCCACCCAGCGCTACATCTTCCAGGAAGAATGCGCGCGCGCAGAAACCCTGCCGATCCCGCCCTTCGGCATGGCCATGCTCGCCCCAGTCCTGATGGCCTTTGCCAGCGATGAGCAGAAGGCCCACTACCTGCCGCGCATCATCGATGGCACCGATTTCTGGTGCCAGGGCTATTCCGAACCCGGTGCCGGCTCCGACCTCGCCTCGCTGAAAACCAAGGCCGAGCGCGTCGGCGACCACTTCATCATCAACGGCCAGAAGACCTGGACCACGCTCGGCCACTTCGCCGACTGGATCTTCGTCCTTTGCCGCACAGACCCGACAGCGAAGAAACCGCAGGAAGGGATCTCCTTCATCCTCGTCGACATGAAGACGCCCGGCGTTGAAGTTCGTCCGATCATCACGATGGATGGCGGGCACGAGGTCAACGAGACCTGGTTCACAAACGTGAAAGTCCCAGTCGCCAACCTCGTCGGCAAGGAAAACGAAGGCTGGACCTATGCCAAATACCTCCTCGCCCACGAGCGCACCGGTATTGCCGGGGTCGCCCGTTCCAAGAAAGGCATCGAGCGTCTGCGCGAGATCGCCTCTGTCGAACTGGATCAAGGCCAGCCCATCATTCGCAACCCGGACTTCGCCCGCAAAGTCTCCGAACTCGAGATCGATCTGACGGCGCTCGAATACACCGAGCTCCGCACGCTCGCCCGGGAAAGCCAGGGCAAGGGCCCGGGGCCTGAATCCTCTATCCTCAAGATCAAGGGCACCGAGATCCAGCAGCGCATCACGGAGCTCACGCTCGAAGCCGTCGGCGTCTACGGCGCACCCTACTTCCGCGGATTCCCTCTGGACGGCGACAATCAGCACCCGATCGGCCCTGACTACGCCCACCTTACGGCGCCCACCTACGCCAACATGCGCAAGACCTCGATCTACGGCGGCTCTAACGAGATCCAGCATAACATCATCGCCAAGATGGTGTTGGGGCTGTGAGGGCGATGAAGCAAGTCCGTCGTACGATGGCTCGCCGCCATCGATCGCTGGTATTCATCCGGAACGACTAGCCCCCGTCAAAGGGGCGGGGAGGGACGCATGACGGCTGCACGCGCCGGCAGTTTCACTATCTGGCTTGTCATCGTCCTGTCGTCGGTGGGTGTGGGCGGTTATGCGCTGTTCCACGTCTTCACCGGTTTCATATATCTGCCGCTCAAAAATCCGATGTTCGAGCCGTGGGGCCTGCGCACGCACATCACGGCCTCCGGCGTCGCGATGATCCTCGGCGCCCTCCAGTTCTCGAAGACGCTGCGTCGCAAGGCGCCGTCGCTTCACCGCTGGACCGGCCGCGCTTATGTTCTGGCCTGCGTCATCGGCGCCCTCACGGGTGGCGTCATCGCGCTCTCGTCCACAGCCGGGCTCATCGCTGGCGCGGGCTCGTTCATGCTCGCGGTTCTCTGGGCGCCGTTCACCCTGCTGGCGCTCGTCTCCGTAATGAGGAGGAATTTCGTCGCCCACGAACGGTGGATGATCCGCTCCTTCGGGTTGACGTTCGCCGCCGTCACCTTGCGCATCCAGATGCCCATTGCAGGCCCACTGGGAGAAGCGGGCGTCATCCCGACCGATTTCGACTGGTCCTACCAGTACATCGCCTGGCTGGCCTGGGTCCCGAACCTCATCGTCGCCGAACTCTTCATCGCCACACTGCTCAAGTCGAAGCCCGCCAAAGCATCCGCATCCGCAGCGCTCGCCTGACGGCGCTTGCACCACACCAAAATCGCGGCCTAGAAGGGGCGCAAGGAGTACCTACAAGATGGATTTCAACTTCACCTCCGAACAGGACCAGCTTCGCGACACAGTCGCCAAACTCGTCTCGCAAAAGTACGACTTCGACACGCGCCGCAAGGTCGCGAAGTCGGAGCCAGGTTGGCGTCCCGAAATGTGGTCGCAGTTTGCTGAACTCGGCCTCCTTGGCGCATCCTTCACCGAGGCCGAAGGCGGCTTCGGTTCCGGCCCGATCGAGGCGATGATCATCTCTGAGGAATTTGGCAAGGGTCTCGTGATCGAACCCTACCTTCAGACCGTCGTCATCGGCGGCAATTTCTTCCGGCACGGCGGCACGCACGCCCAGAAGGAAGAGCATATCGCCGGCATCATCGGCGGCGAGACACGCTTCGCCTTCGCTTACAGCGAACCGAAATCCCGCTTCGACATCAACGACGTCTCGACCACCGCGAAGAAGGACGGCGCTGGCTACACGCTCAACGGCCACAAGGCTGTCGTCCTCGGCGCGCCCTTCGCGACGCACCTCATCGTCACCGCCCGCACCTCCGGCGGCCAGCGCGATGCGAACGGCGTCACCGTCTTCCTGGTCGCGAAAAACGCGAGGGGCGTCACCACGCGCGACTACCCCACCGTCGATGGCCTGCGCGCCTCCGAGGTCTATTTTGAAAACGTTGCCGTCGGTGCCGACGCCGTGATCGGCCAGGTCGATGGCGGTCTGCCGCTCGTCGAAAAAGTCGTCGACAACGCCATCGCTGCCCTCTGCGCCGAAGCGGTCGGCTGCTTCAAGGTCCTCAATGAGGCGACGATCTCCTACGCGAAACAGCGTAAGCAGTTCGGCCAGCCCATCGCCACCTTCCAGGTCCTGCAGCACCGCATGGTCGACATGTTCATGGCGGCCGAGCAGGCTTCCTCGATGACCTACATGGTCACCCTGAAACTCGACGAAGCTGATAAGGCCCGCAAGCTCGCCGCCTCGGCCGCTAAAGTGCAGGTCGGCAAGGCCGGCAAACTCGTGAGCCAGGACGCCGTCCAGATCCACGGCGGCATGGGCATGACCGACGAACTGAATGTCGGTCACTTCTTCAAGCGCGTGACGATGATCGAAAGCCAGTTCGGCAACACCGACTGGCACCTCCGCCGCTTCACCGAACTCAGCAACGGCTGATCGCATCCTGATTTTCTCCTCCGGCCGAAGGCCGGGGGAGCTGGATCGCGCGTTCCTCACGCGCAAAACGGGGCCGGACGTGATGTGCGCCAGCCACCTCAAGCGCGGCCAACAAGGGCTCATATCCGCCCCTTGCCTCGAAGACGACGAACGCGCCGAGAGCCAGCGCGGCCACGAAAGACCCGATCGCGTCGGTCATCACACGGACGGAAACCTTGTTCGAGACATCGAACTAGGGTCGAGACTCATTAAAGCCACCAGACGAGTGCTGCGACAAGGCAGACGGAGGCGAGATAGTTTCTGGCGAGCTTGTCGTAGCGCGTGGCGATGCGGCGGAAGTCCTTCAGCCTGTTGAACGCGGCCTCTATG
>CAIMMO010000035.1 GCA_903842595.1 uncultured Alphaproteobacteria bacterium | reverse complement strand
TGGCGAGGTCGCACTTTTCCGTGCCGTCGCAGTTGGCATAGATCGACAGCGGCTCGGGAACGCCGATGGCGTAGGAGAGCTGGATCACGCAGCGATCCGCCAGGCCGGCAGCGACAACGTTCTTCGCGAGATAGCGGGCGGCATAGGCGGCCGAGCGATCGACCTTGGTCGGATCCTTGCCCGAGAAAGCGCCGCCGCCATGGGGCGCTGCGCCGCCATAGGTATCGACGATGATCTTGCGGCCGGTGAGGCCACAATCGCCATCGGGCCCGCCGATGACGAACTTGCCTGTCGGGTTGATGTGCCAGACGCAGTTCTTCGCGATCGGCAGCGTGTCGCCCAGCGCCTTGCGGATGTAGGGCTCGACAATCTTGCGGATGTCGTCGGAGGTCTGCTTTTCGTCGGTGTGCTGGGTCGAGAGCACGATGGAGACGGCTTCTTTCGGCTTGCCGTTCTCGTAGCGCACAGTGACCTGGGATTTTGCGTCCGGGGCCAGCGTCGTTTCTTTTCCACCATGGCGCGCGTCAGCCAGCAACTTCAGGATCTTGTGGCTGAACTGAATTGGGGCCGGCATCAGTTCGGGCGTCTCGTTCGTTGCGTAGCCGAACATGATGCCCTGATCGCCTGCGCCCTCTTCCTTGTTGCCTGATGCATCGACGCCCTGGGCTATGTGTTCGGACTGGCCATGGAGCAGGACTTCGATGTCGGCGTCGCGCCAGCTGAAGCCCGCCTGATCATAGCCGATGTCCTTGATCGCCATCCGGGCGTGGTGAGCGATCAGATCCTTTGTGACGGCGTCGGTGCCGCGGAATTCGCCGGCGATGACGACCTTGTTGGTGGTGGCAAGGGTTTCAGCCGCGCACCGCAGCGACCAGACGTCGAGACCCTGCTCGATCGTGGTGCGGTAATAGAGGTCCACGACCTCGTCCGAGATGCGATCGCAGACCTTGTCCGGGTGCCCCTCGGACACGGATTCGCTGGTGAAAAGGTATTCGGAACGCGCCACGCGAAACTCCTCATCCGGAAACCCGCCCGCCATAGCCTGCGGCACCATATAAGGAAAGCTTTATATGATTTAGCGCTACCCAACCGAGGCTTGAGCCTAGCGCTTGCGCTTTGGGGCCCCGGCAAGCGGTTTTGGCTGCGGACGACACTGTTTTTTCGCAAGATCGATGACCGCCTTGCGGGGGCCGGGCTGCGGGATGCGGCGGAAAAACCCCAGTAATTCAAGTTCTTCGCCGGTGTCCGGGCCGACGAATTCCGACGGCTCTTCGGCGCCGCCCCGGCGCGAATTCGCGAGGCGGGGGGCGCTCTCGTAGAAGTACTGGATAGTGACGCCCAGCGCCTTGGCGATCTCATACAGGCGGCCGGCCGAGACGCGGTTCTTGCCGTTCTCGTATTTCTGGACCTGCTGGAATGTCACGCCGACGCGTTCAGCCAGCTGAGGCTGGGACATGGCGAGCTCGTTGCGGCGCGCGAGGATGCGCTCGCTCACAATGCGGTCGATATCCGATGGATCGCGCGTTTCCATGCCTGCTCGCCCCCGCGCGGCCAGGACGCGACCCGCCACAGCCAGAAGTTGCGTAGCAAATAGCCTAGCGGCGCGGCAGGACGAACAACCCGAGGTTGAGTCCCAGCAAAATGATCCAGAACAGGCCGTCGCGCCAGTTGCTGTAGGGCGTGGCTGGCAGCGCTTCGGGGATGCGGGCGTCGACGACAGCGGAGCGCCAGCCTTCGGGGTCGGCTCCGTAGAAGCCGGGGTCGGCTATGGTCGCGCGCGCTGTCCACCGGCCGTAGGCGTCGATCATGCCGGTCTCGCCCCGGCTGGCGACGCGGGCCATGGGCAGACCTTCCTCGATGGCGCGATAGCGCGCCTGTGCAGCGTGCTGTCCGGGGCCGAACAAGTCGCCGAACCATGCGTCGATCGAGATGTTGACCAGCCATTGCGGACGATCTTCGCCATTGGGCGAGAGGCCCGGGAAGATAGCCTCGTAACAGATCAGCGGACCGAAGGGTGGCACGCCTTCCGCGGTGAAGGTGGATGGCCTCGGGCCTGCCTCGAAACCGCCAGGCGCGAGATCCTGCAAGGTCTGGAGCCCGATCGTCTTCAACACCCACGCGAATGGCACGAACTCGCCAAACGGGACCAGCATGTGCTTGTCGTACCAGCCCGGCATTCGCACGGCGCTGTCGCCGTCGAGCACGGTGAGCGAGTTGTACCACTTCTGGTCAGGCCCGCCGGCATTCTCGACGCGGGCCGACCCGATGATCAGCTTGCGTGTGCGCACAGCCTCTGTGACGGCGCGAAGCGCGGGGTCCCAGCGGAAAAGATCGTAGGGCAGCGCGCCCTCGGGCCAGATGAGGATTCGTGGCGCGCTCTGGGTGTCGGGCCCGGAAAGGTCGAGGAAGCGCTGGACGATGGCTTCGGCATTCTTGGGGTCGTGCTTCGCGGCTTGCGGGGCGCCGACGTCGATGAGCCGCACCATCGCTCCGGTTGGTTCTGTCATGGGCGTTTCGCCGAGGCGCCGCGCGCCCCATCCCCAGATAGCGCCGAAGACGATGGCGGCGACAATGAGCGGCGCCGTGCGCGATGCCGCCGATCCGCGCGGGCGCGAATCTGCCAGCATGGCGGGCGAGGCCATCGCGATGACGGTGAGCGCGGAAAGTCCGTAGATGCCCCAGATGGACGCCGACTGCGATATTGCCTCACCCGGCGTCCAGATCATGCCCGGCAGGTTCCACGGCAGACCGCCAATGCCGAACAGCGAAGCGCGGAACCACTCGGCGAACATGAAGGCGACAGAGAAAAGGACCAGTCGTGCGGGTCCTGCGCACCAGTAGGGATAGATCGCCCAGAGGCAGCCAGCGAGAATGGCGGACAGAAGTCCCGGTAGCGCGACCAGCGGCATCCAGATCAGCACGAGGTGAGCGCCGGGGTTCACGAGGAAGGCCCAGGCGATCCAGTGCAGGCCGACAAGATAGTAGGCGAAGCCAAAGGCGGCGACGCGCCAGAAGGCGGAGCGGCGCGGCCGTTCGGTCAGGCGCGCCGAATCCAGCATCCAGACCAGGCCAGACAGGCCAAGCGCAAGAGCGGGCCAGATGTGGAAGGGCGGAAAGGCAAGGTTCGAGATGGCGCCCAGCGCAGCGCAGAAGGCCAGCGCGCGCCAGCCCTGCAGACCGGCCACCCAGAGATAGGCTGGTGCGAGGATATGGCCACGGCCGTGCGGCTGCGGCGCGCCTGTGCGTGGTTCGTTCATCGCCCCTCCCCGCCCTGCCCGGCGCTCGACCGCAGGCGGCGGCTGATCAACGGTCTACCGCCGCGCTCTTGCCTTCCGCAAGCGCGGATGGCGCCGCACGGGGGCCGCGCAGTTTTGCACGAATCACGCGGCGCGGATCCGCCTCGATGATCTCGATGGTCAGGCCGCGCGGGTGCTCGATCGTCTCGCCGGCGGCCGGGACACGTCCGGCAATCGCAGAAATCAGGCCGCCGAACGTGTCGACTTCCGTTTCAAAATCCTCGACCAGAACCGGCAGGCCGGTCTGGCGCACCACCTCGTCGATCGTGGCGAGGCCGGCGACTTCCCAGCTCGACTTGCCGCGACGCGCGATCAGCGGCGGCGCCTCGTCGTGCTCGTCATCGATTTCACCGACGATCTGTTCGACCAGATCCTCGAGGCACACCATGCCGCCCGTGCCGCCATATTCGTCGATCACAAGTGCGATGTGGATGCGGCTGGCCTGCATGCGGACAAGGAGGTCAGGCAGAGGCGTCGATTCGGGCACGAACATGATTTCGCGCACCAGCCGGTCAAGCGGCTTGGAGGCAAGCGTGTCGGCTGTCCAGCCGCGCTTCACGCCTTCGGCGACGACATCCTTGATATGGACGAAGCCGAGCGGCTCATCGAGCGAGTCTCGATAGACCGGCATGCGGGAGTGGGCCTCGGTCGCGAACAGGTTCATCAGCTCGCCAAGTGTCGCGTCGATCTCGACAGCGGCAATCTCGATGCGCGAGGTCATCACGTCGCGCACGGTTGCGGTCTCGAACTCCTTGAGGCGAAGGCGGATAGCGGTTGGCGCTGTCACCGCTGCGCTACCTGCAAGCGCGGGCGCGACGCTCTCAGCCTGCCCTGCGATCAGGCGAGCGAGCCGCTGGCGAAAGGATCCGCGTTGGGGAGGCTCTCCATCGTTCGGCATGGATCAGTCACCCGCCCTGTCATGGGCATCGGCGTCGCCGGCGTAGGGGCCGGAGGCGTAGGGATCGGGCCAACCGAGGCCGGCCAGGATTTCGGTTTCGAGAGGTTCCATTACCTGCGCATCTTCCGTTTCGATGTGATCATAGCCAAGCAGGTGCAGGAAGCCATGAATCAAAAGGTGGCTGACATGCCCCTCGAATGGCCTGTGCATCATTTCTGCGTCACGAAGAGCCGTTTCATATCCCAGCGCTATATCGCCAAGGTATTGAGGTTGGCCGGGAATTTCGGGCTGACCTGAGGGAAATGACAGGACATCGGTCGGCTTGTCGAGTTGCCGCCATTGCCTGTTGAGGGCGCGCATTTCGGCGTCGTCGGTAAGCAGGATCGCCAGTTCCCCGGCAGTTTTCATGTGAGTTGCAGCGCAGCCCAGCACCCCTGCGGCCAGCGCATCAAGATCGCCGAGCGCGCCCCAGCGCGGATCGGCAATCCTGAGATCGAGGGACAGGCTGGCGTTGGCGAAAGCATCGCTCACTTGCGCGACGCCCCTTTCGCGTCCTTGTCGTAGGCGTCGATGATGCGGCCGACGAGTTCATGGCGCACGACGTCTGCGCGCGTCAGCTGTTCGATGGCGACGCCCTCGACGCCCTTCAGGATCGACATGGCGTGGCCAAGGCCCGACTTGGTGTTGGGCGGCAGGTCGGTCTGCGAGGGATCACCGGTGACCACCATGCGTGAACCGCGGCCGAGGCGGGTCAGCACCATCTTCATCTGCGGCACGGTGGCGTTCTGCGCCTCGTCGATGATGACGAACGCATTCTTCAGCGTGCGGCCGCGCATGAAGGCGAGCGGGGCAACCTCGATCTCGCGGCGTTCCTTGCGACGGTCGACTTCCTGCGCGCCGAGGCATTCGTTGAGCGCGTCCCAGATCGGCAGCATGTAGGGATCGACTTTTTCTTCCAGCGCGCCGGGGAGGAAGCCGAGCTTCTCGCCGGCTTCCACAGCTGGACGCGCGACGACGAGGCGGTCGCGCTTGCCGGCCTTCAGTTCGGCAGCGCCGATGGCGACGGCGAGATAGGTCTTGCCGGTGCCGGCGGGGCCGACGCCAAAGACGAGGCCAAGGTCGTCCTGCCGCAGCTTGTCGAGATAGGCGCGCTGACCTGGCGTCTGAGCCATCACTGGCTTGCGTAGTCCCTGGATGACTTCGCCTGTGCCCGTCGTTGCAGCGGGGCTGGCCGTGAGGCGGATGGCAGCTTCGAGTTCGGCGGGCGTCGGCTCTGCGCCATTGGCAATACGACGCGCGAAAGCCTGGAGCGAGTCGGCGGCGAGGCGCGCGCCATCGCCCTCGCCGGTTATGATGATCTCGCCGCTCTGTGCCTGGCTGTCGACGCGGACGCCATCGTCGGCGAAGGCTCGCTCTAGCAGTTGCAGGTTGGCGTGTGCGGGACCGCAGATGTCGCGCAGCATCTTCTGGCTGGCGACGGGGACCGTGTAGCGCTGGCCGCGGGCCTGGGTTGGTTTCCGGCTCAAGCGGAGGCCTCTTGGTTCACCACTGATATTCTCTCCTGGCGACCGGTGAGGCTGGTCATGCTCGCGCCCACGATCTCGACTTGGGCGACCAGGCCGGACAGGTGCGCGCCATTCTCGACGTGCACGGACTGCATGTAGGGCGAATAGCCGAGAACCTGCCCTGCATGCTTGCCCGCGCGCGAGAACAGCACGGGAAGCCTGCGGCCGACAGTGGCGGTGTTGAACGCCTGCGACTGTTCATTGATCAGCGCCTGAAGCCG
Source organism: uncultured Alphaproteobacteria bacterium (assembly GCA_903842595.1). Lineage (GTDB taxonomy): Bacteria > Pseudomonadota > Alphaproteobacteria > Caulobacterales > Hyphomonadaceae > UBA7672. The sequence goes on along the minus strand of CAIMMO010000035.1, from coordinate 15,721 downwards.
GGCGAGGCGTTCGTCTTTCACGGCCTCTTCGACCTGGAGCTGCATGCCGGCGGCAGGGGTGCCGGGGCGCGGCGAATACTTGAACGAATAGGCCTGCGCGAAGCCGACGGCCTTCACCAGCCCCAGCGTATCCTCGAAGTCCTTGTCGCTCTCGCCCGGGAAGCCGACGATGAAGTCCGAGGCGAAGGCGATGTCGGGCCGCGCGTCGCGCACGCGCTCGACGATGCGGAGATAGTCGGCCGCCGTATGCTGGCGGTTCATCGCCTTGAGAATGCGGTCCGACCCGGCTTGCACCGGCAGGTGCAGGAAGGGCGACAGGGCTTCGACGTCGCGGTGGGCGTCGATCAGATCGTCGCTCATGTCGCGCGGATGGGATGTCATGTAGCGGATGCGCTCGAAACCGATCCGCGCGATATGGCGGATCAGATTGCCAAGGCGCCAGTCGCCGCCCCTGCCCTCAAGTGCTGGCGCTGCGCCGTGCCACGCATTCACATTCTGACCAACGAGGACGATCTCGCGGACGCCCTTGCTCGCCAGTTCGTGCGCTTCCGCCATGATCGCGTCCGCGCTGCGTGAGAACTCCGCGCCGCGGGTGTAAGGCACCACGCAGAAGGTGCAGAACTTGTCGCAACCTTCCTGGACCGCAAGGAAGGCGGACGGCCCGCTGACCTGGCGCGACTTCGGCAGGGCGTCGAACTTTTCTTCGGCGGCGAAATCAACCTCCAGAATGTCCCCGGTCTGGCGCGAGAGGCGCGCGATCATTTCCGGCAGGCGATGGTAGGATTGCGGGCCGACCACCATGTCGACGGCCGGCTGGCGGCGCATGATCTCTTGGCCCTCGGCCTGTGCGACGCAGCCAGCGACGGCAATGCGCATGGCGCCGCCGCTGAGCTGTTTCATCTCCTTCAGGCGGCCAAGCTCCGAGAAGACCTTCTCTGTCGCCTTCTCGCGGATGTGGCAGGTGTTGAGCACGACGAGATCAGCCGCCTCCGCTGAATCCACCGGCGCGTAGCCAAGCGGGGCCAGCACGTCGCGCATGCGCTCGCTATCATAGACGTTCGCCTGACAGCCATAGGTCTTGATGAAGAGGCCTTTGGGGGGCTTCGGTACGGACACTTACTTCTTCTCGTCCTCGGTGAGCGGGACGCCATAGAGTTCGAGGCGATGGTCGATCAGGCGGTAGCCGAGCTTGCGCGCGATCTCGATCTGCAGCTTCTCGATCTCCTCCGACTTGAACTCGACGACCGCGCCGCTCTTGGCGTCGATCAGGTGGTCGTGGTGCTCGTCGGGGGCTTCCTCGTAGCGCGAGCGGCCATCGCGGAAATCGTGGCGCTCGATGATGCCGGAATCCTCGAACAGTTTTACTGTGCGGTAGACGGTCGCGAGCGAGATGTTTGCATCCACCGCCGCCGCACGGCGATGCAGTTCCTCGGCGTCGGGGTGATCTTCGGCTTGGCTGAGCACGCGCGCGATCACGCGGCGCTGCTCTGTCATGCGCAGGCCTTTCTCGATGCACCTTTGCTCGATCACGCGAGACCTCCTCTCAGAACGCCCGCTCCCAACCCCAAGCGTTGACCGGACCGCGGGCACATATGCGTCTCAGGCGCCGTCCTGTCCACCGTGAGGGCCGACCCTTCGGGACATGACGAGGGCATCCACGCGCCCCTCACCTGCCCTATAATAGTCCTTCCGGACGCCGATTTCCACGAATCCGTGGAAGCGGTAGAGTCCCTGGGCCGCAACGTTGTTGCGCGCAACCTCGAGAATCCAGCGCTTGAGACCACGGGTGCAGGCTTCCTCGTCAAGCGCGCGAAAAATCTGCCTGCCCCATCCCGAGCGGCGCTGGGCCGGAGCGGTGGCGATCGTCAGGAGCTCAGCGTCTGAGCCGGATTCCAGCGCAAGGCCGAATGCGACTGTTTCGCGTTCGCGGATGGCCAACACGGCCATGCCTTCCGCACGCGACAGCCACGTCGCGAAATCTTCCCTCGTCCAGCCATCGTCGAAGGAGGCGGTGTGGATGCGTGAGAGGTCGGCGGCGTCCGCAAGCCTGGCAGGTCGGATCGTCATTGCCCGACCGGCGAGACGGGCCGGTGCATCGGCGTCGCATCCGGCTCGCGGACATAGACCGGCCGCGGCGGCGGCAGATCGTGCGCCGCCATGCGCGATGCGAACAGCGCCGCAGCTGCGGCGGATGGCGCGCCCGCAATCTGGCGCCGTCCAAGACCGGGCAAGTCGTCCAGACCGCCGCAGACAGCATCGGTTCCGGCGGCGAGCGAGGAAAGTTCGTCTTCGCCCGCCTCGAAGCATGCGGCGCCGCCCCTGCCCGCGTCGATCAGCTGGCCCCACCATGTGCGATGCGGCGGACGGCGCTTGGCAGGCAGCAGGCCGAGCACATAGCCCTGGCGCGGCAGTCCATCGATGGCTTCGAGGCTGGTGACGCCGACCGCCGGGATTTCGAGCGCGAGCGAGAGCCCTCGCGCAAACGCCACGCCGACACGAACGCCGGTGAAGGAACCCGGGCCTACGATCACGGCAACGCGGTGAAGGTCGCCAAAAGCGATGCCTGTCTGGCGCATGATTTGCTCAACGACCGGCGCAAGCCGCGCATCATGACCCTGATTCATTGGCTCCGACAGTTCGGCGAGCACGGCGCCCCCGCGCACCAGCGCCGCCTGGCAGGCATCGGCAACGGTGTTGATGCCGAGAATCAGCATCAGACGATCCGGCAGGCTTCGTCGAAATCGAGCCGCGGAGCGCGCGGGCGAAGCCGTGCATCATCGCCATGACCGATATTGACGAGGAAGTTCGAGCGCCAGGATTTCATCACCGGATCGTCCGCGAAGAATTCAGCGTCGACGCCCTCGCGGCTGAAGCCGCCCATGGGCCCGCAGTCGAGGCCGAGTGCGCGCGCCGCAAGGATGAGATAGGCGCCCTGGAGCGTTCCTGACTGGATGGCGTTCCATTCAGTCTTCTCTGCACCAGCGAACCAATCCTTCGCGCTTGGCGCATGCGGGATCAGCTTTTCGAGCTGGTCTGCAAAGGCGAGGTCGTAGGCTACGATAGCGGTCCACGGCGCAGTTCGCGTCTGCGCGCGGTTGCCCTCATCGACATGCGCCGCAAGCCGGGCCTTCGCTTCCGGAGAGCGCACGAACATGAAGCGCGCGGGGCAGATGTTCGATGCCGTCGGCGCCATCTTGAGGAGGTCGTAGGTGGCGCGTATCAGCACCTCGGGCGTCTCTTCCTCCGTCCAGCCGCGGCGGGTGCGGGCGGTACGGAAGATCAGGTCGAGGTCAGCGTCTCCGATCGGCTTGCCCATCAGGCTGCCGCCTCGACGGCGGTAACCTCTGGCACATAGTGACGCAGCAGGTTTTCAACGCCCGACTTCAGCGTCATCGCGGATGACGGACAACCCGAGCAGGCGCCGCGCATCGAAAGGTAGACAATACCGGTGTCGGCGTCGAAGCGCTTGAAGATGATGTCGCCTCCATCATTGGCGACGGCAGGGCGCACGCGCGTGGCGATGAGTTCCTTGATCTCGGCGACGATCTCGGCGGTCTCACCGTCGTAGACGATGTCGTCTTCGCCGTCCGTCGGGCCAGCCCCTGGCGCCGTATCCGCCAGCAGGGGCGCGCCGGAGACGAAATGGTCCATGATCGCAGCCAGCGCCTGTGGCTTCACGACAGACCAGTCGGCGTCGTCGTTCTTGGTGATCGAGACGAAGTCGGAGCCGAAGAACACGCCTGTGACGCCGTTGACGCCGAACAGGGCGGAAGCGAGCGGCGACGCGGCAGCCTCGCCCGCGCTGGCGAATTCATAGGACGTTGCGGGCGAAACCTCCTGTCCGGGCAGGAATTTCAGCGTCGCCGGGTTGGGGGTGGGCTGGGTCTGGATGAACATCGGATACCGCCTCGTTTGCCCACGACATGGGTCTGTCCGCTACATGGCCCCGCCGGGGCCGGTGTGCAATTCCGAAGTCGCAACGGGCGATCCCGCTGTCACCCCGACAGGCCGCCGATCTCGGCCAGCTGTTCCTGGCTCATGCCGCCGGGGATAACGGTTACTGCGATCGGGCGGCTGGCGATCGGCTTTCCCTTGGCGAGGCGGGACACCAGCGGCCCGGGCCGCCAGCCAGATGCGGAAGCAAGTATCAGAACCTTGATCGCGGGATCATCCCTGACCAGGTCGCGGATCGCATCGACGGGCTCTTCCTCGCTGATCACGATCTCGGGCTTCACGCCGATCCTTTCTTCGAGGACGCCGGCGTGTCGGACGGCCTTAAGGCGCGCGGAATCGATCGCGTCCTGGCTGATCTCCCTGTCGAGACCGACCCAGCCGCCGAGACCCGGCACGCGGGCGCAACGCAGGATCACGATGCCCGCGCCAACCGCCTTTGCCCGCATCGCGGCGAAAAGCAGCGCGCTTATGCACTCCTCTGTCTCGTCTGACACGGCGAGGAATTTGCGTGACGTCGTTGTCATGAGCGGATCAGGCGCTGTTGTGCCGGTCAGGTCAAGCTTGACCCCGCGACCGCACCATCAGGGCGCGGCGCCGGAGGGGGCGGCTGGCGCCGGCGCGGATGGGGTCGCAGCAGAGGCGTTCACGTGGCTGAGGAGCGAGGCCGTAGCCGCCTCGGCCTGAGCGATGAGGAAGCTCATCGAGGCTGCATGATTGCCAAAGAGCGAGCCATCCGCATCGCCGTTGAAGACGATCAGGGGATGGAATTCGGCGACGTCGCGCCAGGCGCTGAGGGCCACATCACGCGCCTTCGCGGCGTCTGCGCTGGCGGGCCACTTGATCGAGGCAAGCAGGAGCCATGACACCGTTGCGCGTCCCTTGGCGGCATAGACGGCGCGCGTGGCTTCTTCGTCCATCGGGCTGCCGCCGATCGCGGTGGCGGAGGTCACGATGGCATTCTGGCTGGCGGCGGCCCAGCCGGCAATCAGTGCGAGTTGTTCAGCGACCTGGGTTGCAGACAGGTCGGTCACGGCATCGCGCCGGCGCACGCGGCGGTCATGGTTCACCAGCGCATCGCGTGCGGCGCGCAGCTGGATCGCAGTCGAATCAGCGTTCACCAGACGCGCAGCGGCTGCAAGATCGATGTCGGGCTGGCCGCCTGTATTGGCGCGCGTATCGGCCGCGCGGATGACGTCGCCCAGGGCCTCGGCCATGGCGGCCTGGTAGGCGGGCTTCGCCGTGAGGCGCGCCATCGGCTCCCACGGCGCTGCGTCCGGCGCCCAGCCGAGCGCGTTGAAATGTTCTTCCATCAGCATCGAGACGCCACCCACCCATGGAGCGGCCCAGTCTGCGCGATTGACCAGGCGATCGAAATCACGGTCACCCACATCGCTTGATGCGACAACCAGCGTTGGATAAGCGCCGAGCATCGCGACGATGGCGACGGTGTTGAACCAGAACCGGATGTGCTGGGCGAGCGTCTTGTGCTGGCGGCGGGGGGGCGCCTCCTCCTCCGCTTCGATGTCCTCATCGACCAGCGTGCCTTCGACGACCTCCTCGGCTTCCAGTTCGGCGTCGAGCTTGCGGAGCGGGAATGGGCGATCGGTCTCGCCGGCCTTGGCGGCGGGCGGCTCGTCGTCGGCCACGACCATGTCGCGGCGGAGTTTCAGAACGGACATCGCCCAGCCCCAGCTAGCGGAGTCAGACCCTGAATGAGCCTGTCGTTAACCTCAACCCAATAATCCTTTATGCGCCGTTACCGGGCGTCAGGGCGAAGGCGCGCCGGCAAACGAAATCGTCTCGACGCGCCCTGACTCTAGCGCGATTTGAATCGGAAATGTGGCGTTCGCAGACGCTATTTCGGGCGCAATTACCATCAGATGCAGTCCGCCGGGGCCGAATGTCACGGTTTTCCCTGCCGGCAGATCGACGCCATCGAGCCGATCCATGCCGGCCATGCCGCCTGAGGAAGTCGATTCGTGGATTTCGACGGCCTTCGCCTGGGGCGAAGACACGCCCGTGATCCGGTCAACGGTGTTCGAGGTGATCGAAAAATAGGCGACCCCGACCCCGCCCTCCACCAGCGGCGGCCGATAACTGGCGTTCTCGACGGTGAGGCTTTCGGTCTGGCCGCCGCAGGCGACGGCCAGAGATGTCAGGGCGATGGCGATGAGGGTGCGCATCATGGCCGCCAGAACCCGATGACGCCGCGAACCTCGTCCATGACAGGCGCGGCGATGGCGTTGGCCCGTTCGCCGCCATCCTTGAGCACGCGGTCAACCTCGGCGGGATCGTGCATCAGGCGGCGCATGGTGTCGGCCACGGGCCCAAGTTTCGCCACGGCGAGATCGGCCAGCGCCGGCTTGAACTTGCCAAAGCCGTGGCCGCCGAACTCGTCGAGAACCTGCTGCTCGCTCTGCCCGTTGAGGACGGCATAGATGCCGACGAGGTTGGCGGCCTCCGCTCTTCCCACCAGCCCCTTCACATCGGAGGGAAGCAGATCGCTGTCGCTTGTCGCGCGTTTGATCTTCTTGGCGATGTCGTCAGCGGTATCGAGCAGGTTGATGCGCGAGGCGTCGGATGGGTCCGACTTCGACATCTTTTTCGCGCCGTCCTTCAGCGACATGATCTTGGCGCCCGGTCCCTGATAGATTGGCTCGGGTAGCGGGAAGAATCCCGGCGCGTTGAAGTCGCGGTTGAACTTGCCGGCAATGTCGCGGCTGAGTTCGAGGTGCTGCTTCTGGTCCTCGCCGACCGGCACGTGCGTCGCCTTGTAAGCAAGGATGTCGGCCGCCTGGAGCACAGGGTAGTCGAACAGGCCGACGGAGATGTTCTCGGCGTCCTTGCCTAACGACTTGTCCTTGAATTGCGTCATGCGCTCGACCCAGCCCATGCGGGCGACGCAGTTGAAGATCCAGCCAAGCTCCGAATGCGCCGGCACCGAGGATTGCGCGAAGATGATCGCCTTCGCGGGATCGACGCCGGCGGCGAGATAGGCGGCGGCGATCTCGCGCGTCTGCGCGGCCAGAAGTTTCGGGTCCTGCGGGACGGTGATGGCGTGCAGGTCAACGACGCAGAAGATGCAGGGATATTCGTCCTGCATCGCGACGAACTTCACCAGCGCGCCGAGATAGTTCCCGAGGTGCAGGCTGCCTGATGGCTGCACGCCCGAGAAGACGCGTTTCGGGCCGGAATACTCGACTGGCTTCTGATCTGACATGCGCGCGGACTTATCAGCCCTCGCCGCCAGACGGAACCCCGGCGACGCCCTTCTCGCGGCGCAGGGCGCCCTTGATCTCCGACAAGGTGACGGCGCGCAGCGCGAAGGCCGCGACGCCGTAAATCACGACGCCGACGATGATCACCACGAGAACGGCGACTTCCTTCTTCCACAGCAGCTCCGACAGGAGCGGGTACTGCCAGGCGCAGACGCCCGCGAAGACGCCCATCAGGACACTGGCCATCATCAGGCGGACCATGCGCTTCCAGACGGGCGCGCCCATCGTGTAGGCCCCTTCCCCCGCCAGCGCCCTGGCCAGCAGGAAGACGTTGACCCATGCGCCAAACGACGTGGCGATGCCGAGGCCGATCGTGCCGTCGATGCCTTGTGTCGGCAGCCAGTACCAGAGTGCCGCACCGACGACGACGGTGATGGCGACCGAGATCAGCGAGAACTGCATTGGCCGCTTGGATTTCTGCCGCGCGAAGAAAGGCGGGGTGAATACCTTGGCCAGAACGAAGGCGGGAACGCCCCACGCGAACTGGCGGAGGACTTCGGCCGTGCGCTCGGCGTCCGCTGCGGTGAAGGCGCCGCGCGTGACGGTCGCATCAATAATGAAAAATGGCATGATCAGAAGCGCGACCGCGGCGGGCAGCGTGAACGCCATCGAGAGTCCGATGCCATCGTCCATGGTGCGCGCGGCGCCAGCCTGGTCGTTCTCGGCGAAATGCCGCGACAGGCGGGGCACGAGAGCGAGGCCCACAGCCACACCAATAAGACCGAGCGGCAGCTGGTAGAGGCGGTCGGAATTATAGAGCACGCTGCGCGCGCCCTCGTCCGACCCCGACAGCGCCTGTGTGACCAGCGAGGACACCTGCAATGCGCCGCCGGCGATGGCGCCGGGCACGGCGATTGCCAGCATGCGCCTTACGCCTTTGCCCAGCACAGGCAGGCCGACACGGAGATCGACGCCAAGCTTTCGCGCACCCCACCAGAGCAACGCGCATTGCAGGAACCCTGACACCGTGACGGCGATCGCGGCCCACTCTGCCGCCTGCTGGTCTGTCGGCGCGACCACCAGCGGGATGATGGTGCAGATATTGAGCATGATGGGGGCTGCCGCGGTGAGCGCGAAACGGCCGAGCGTGTTGAGCACGCCCGACAGAAGTGCGGCCAGCGTCATGAACACAAGATACGGCATGGCGAGTTGCGCCATCAGCGTCGCAGTCGCCAGAGTTGCGGGATCATCGACATAGGCAGACAGCAGGAATGGCATGATCCACGGCATCCCGACCTCGATCGCGATGGTGACCAGGGCTACGACCGTCATGATGAAGGCCATCGCCTGGGACGCCATGCGATCGGCGGCAACCTCGCCCTCCTGCGCCCGGGCGGCGGCGAAGACGGGAACGAACCCCTGGGCGAAGGCGCCTTCGGCAAACAGGCGGCGGAACAGGTTGGGAAGCATCTGGGCGGTGGCCCAGGCATCCATCAGCGGCCCCTGCCCACCGAAGCGCGCATTCAGAGCAAGATCGCGGGCAAAGCCCAGCACACGGCTGCCAAGCGTGAAAAAGGTCTGCACGAACACGTTGCGCGCAAGAGACATGCGGGATGTGTCCGGGTCTAACGGTTGAACGAAGCAGGCGCGCGCGCCAGCGTGTGAGCGGGGATGCGCGGCGCATTCGGCGAGTGGGAGCGCAGCACCTCGACCAGGCGCTCTGTCAGGGGCGCGTCGAGCTCTTCCGGCATCGGCCCGCCCTTATGCATCTCGACATAGAAGACGTCGTGAACTCGTTCTCCGTAGGCGCCGACATGGGCGGAACGGATCGAGATGTTGGAATCCGCGAGCTGCCGCGCGATCTCGTAGAGCAGCCCCATCCGGTCGCGGCCGGAGACCTCGATCACGGTGTGGTCGGCTGAAGCCTGGCGATCGATCCGCACCAGCGGCGAGATGATGAAGGCCGCATGGCGCCGCGTTGGCGCGGGCGCGCGGCCCGGCCGCTTGACGCCATCCCCGCCGGCGGCAGCCAGCTTGAGATCGGCGATGAGCCTGTCGAGGGCGTTTGGATGATCCGCGCCCATCGGCAGGCCGCGCAGATCCTGGATGTCGAACACGTCGAGCACGCGGCCTTCGCCGGCGTCGTAAAGGTGAGCTGCAACGATATTGGCGCCGGATGCGCTGAGCGTGGCGCAGAGATCGGCGAAGAGCCCGGGCCTGTCGGGCGCGGAGACCAGAAGCTCGGTCGCCGACCGGCCCTTGTCCACCCACGCCGAAACAATGACGGGCTGGCCGGCGCCTTTGGCCAGCACATCGAGATGGCGCGCCTGCGCCTCAGGCGTGAAGCTGATCCAGTAGGCGCCTTCCACGGCGGCCAGCTGCGGCGTCGGGCCGATACGATCGGAGAGAACGCGGCGCGCCTGCTCCGCACGCTCTGCCAGTTGTGCGCGAACGCTGTGCTCGTCGGTCCGGCCGCCGCGCAGGGCGGCTTCGGTCGAGAAGTAGAGATCGCGCAGCAACTGTCCCTTCCAGCCATTCCACACGCCCGGGCCGACAGCGCGAATGTCGGCTACGGTCAGGATCAGCAAAAGGCGAAGGCGTTCGAGATTTCCGACCTTTTCCGCGAAGCGGGAAATGGTCTGCGGGTCGGAGATGTCGCGCCGCTGGGCCGTGTCGCTCATTTCGAGATGGTTGCCGACCAGCCAGGCAATCAGCTCCGCCTCGTCTTCAGGCAGGCCAAGCCGGAGCGCAGCCGAGCGCGCCTGCTTGGCGCCCTCGATCTGCTGGTCGCCCTTACCCTTCCCCGTGTCGTGCAGGAGCATGGCGAGGTAGAGCGCGCGGCGGTTGAGGATCTTCGGGAAGATCTCGGTGGAGAGGGGATGCTGTTCCTTCTCCAGTCCGCGCTCGATGTCGTGGATGGTGACCACAGCCATCAGCGTGTGCTCGTCCACCGTGAAGTGGTGATACATGTTGAACTGGGTCTGGCCGACGATGTGGCCGAACTCGGGCACGAAGCGGCCGAGCACGCCCGTCTCGTTCATCAGCGGCAGAACGCGGCCGGGATGGTTCTTGCCGGCGATTATGTCGAGGAACATGGCGCGCGATTCATCATCATTGCGCGCCTGTCGCGTGACGGCCCAGAGCGAACGGCGGGCTGCCGTCATCGCGTCGGGATGAATCTCGACCTGACGCTCGTTCGCGAGCCAGAACAGGCGCATCAGCTTGCGTGTGTCGGCGGAAAACATATCGGCGTTTGTGATGGTGAGGCGTCCGCCATCCATGGCGAAGCCTTCTTCCTTCATCGGCCTGGCCGAGGCCTGCGCCTTCATCCACATCAGACCGGCGGGCCGCTTCTTCTCCTCGACCTCCAGTTTGGAGCACAGGATACGCGTGAGTGCGCCGACTTCCTTCGCTGCCAGGAAGTAGCGCTTCATGAAGCGTTCGACGGCGGTTGCGTTGTTGCGTTCAGTATAGCCGAGGCGCCGCGCCATCTCCGGCTGCAGGTCGAACGAGAGACGCTCTTCCGGACGGCCCGTGAGAAAATGCAGATGGCAGCGCACGGTCCAGAGAAACCGCGCCTCGCGCATGAAGATTGCCTTGTCTGCGGGCGAGAAGGCGGCGTTGTCGAGCACTTCCTGCAGGCTCGATCCGCCGTGGATGTATTTGGCGAGCCAGAACAGCGTCTGCAAGTCACGCAGCCCGCCCTTGCCGTCTTTCACATTGGGCTCCACGCGATAGCGTGAATCGCCTTCGCGTGCGTGGCGGTCGGCGCGCTCCTGCAGCTTGGCGGCGACAAACTCCGCGCCGCGGCCCGCGATCACGTCCTTCTGGAACCGCTCGTTGAGCTTCTCGAAGACGCTGCGGTCGCCGAACAGGAAACGCTTGTCGAGGATGGCCGTGCGGATGGTCACGTCTTCCTTCGACAGCTTCACGCACTCGTCGATGGTGCGGAAGGCATGGCCGACCTTCAGCCCCATGTCCCACAGGGCATACAGCATGTATTCGATGACGCTCTCGGCCCACGCCGTCTGCTTGTGGTTACGCACGAACAGCAGGTCGACGTCGGACGACGGCGCCAGCACGTGGCGCCCGTAGCCGCCGACGGCGAGCACGGCCATGCGTTCGGCCTCCGTCGGGTTGTGGGCGCGGAAGATGTGGACGACGGTGAAGTCGTAGAGCGCTGACAGCGCTTCATCCATGACGGCGGACATCAGACCAGCTGTGTCGAGGCCGTCAGCCCCCTCTTCCAGCCGGTCCTGCGCGATCATGCGGCCGCGGAACAGGGCGGCGTGGATCAGGTCGAGCGCGCGCTTGCGCTGGGCAATCGGATCCGAGCCGTTGTCGAGGGCGGCGGCGGTAAGCTGGATGCGCAGCTTGCGGCCATCGACGATGTCCGCAATCCGCCACGGGCCGGGCTTTACCGGCCCGGTCCTGACCCTTGGAATGTCGGAAGCCGGCAAGGCGTCGTTCATGCGGCGATCTCTAGCCCCGTTTGGGCAATTGCAACAGTTGGCTGGCGGCAACACTTGGCAGGGGAAAGACGCTTTGTCGCCCGCCATTGCAGGCCGGGTCTGGGCGCGGCAGGTTCCTGTCGGGGAGAGCTGGGACCTTTCATGACCGATCCGCTGGAGATTGCGGCGACGGCCTTCACGCTGTTGTCGGTGATCCTGTCCGTGAAACGAAGCCTCTGGCAGTTTCCGACGGGCCTTGCCGGCGTCACGCTGGGCTTTTTCGTGTTCTGGCGGGCGGAGCTGTATTCAAGCGCCGTCCTGCAGCCGATCTTCATTGCGGCGCTGGCCTATGGCTGGTGGTACTGGCTCCGGGGCGACCAGAGCCGTGCTCCGCCGATCCGGTCGACGCCGGTGGCAGTCGTTCTCGGCGCCTGCGGGATCGCACTGGCGGTTGCAGCGCTGGGCGCATGGGGGCTGGAGGGCCTGACCGACGCGAGGATGGCGCTGCCTGATGCGGCGATCCTCGCGCTGAGCGTGGTGGCGCAGCTGCTGCTCAGCCTCAAGCGGATCGAAAACTGGCCCGTCTGGGTCGTGATCAATGCAATTTCGGTCTTCGTCTATGGAAGCCAGCAGCTCTGGCTTTATGCGGCTCTCTACGCGTTCTTTTTCGTCAACGCTTTCTGGGGATGGTGGGAGTGGCGGCGGGAAATGCGGGGACAGGCGGGCGCCAGCAGGCAGGCCGAGGGACAAGGCTGAATGAGTGCTGCGAAGACGGGCAAGCTGCGGCGCGTGACGCTGTTCGGTGCGGAATCGACTGGAAAGACGACGCTGGCCAACCTGCTGGCCCGGCATTTCGGCACCGCGGTCGCACCTGAGTATGGGCGCAGCTACACCGAGATTCATGGCCAGGATGCCTGCTCGAAGGAGGACATGCTGAGGATCGCCAGGGGGCATCTGAAGCTGAGACGCGCGGCTGAGCGCGAAGCCCATCGTGTGCTGTTCGAGGATACCGATCCGGTTATCACCGCCGTCTGGTCGGATACGCTGGCGGGCGGGCATGACAAATGGTTCGACCGCTTCAGCGACTATCCCGACCTCTACCTGCTCTGCGACATCGACCTTCCGTGGGTGCGGGACGGCGTGCGGTATTTCGGCGACCCGGCAGACCGCAGGAAATTCCAGCGCGCCTGCGAGGCGGAGCTGGTGAAACGCAAGGTGCGCTTCACACGGATCGCCGGGGCGCCTGAGCAGCGGCTGGTCTCGGCAATCGCGGCGGTGGATGAGCTTCTCGCCGCGCCCTGAAAAATGTAACCGGCCAGCCGGGGGAGCGGCTGGCCGGTTTTTTGGCTGGCCTTGTCAGGCCGCAGGGAAGGTTCAGGCAACCCCGCCGCTGACGATGACCGTCGCCATCACGTAAAGCACAGCCGCAACACTGAAGAAGGCGATGGTAAAGGAACCCAGGAAGTGGAGGTTTTCGAGGCTTGAGGGTTTGGTCAGACCGTACATTGTTTTTCTCTTTTTCTGGGTCCGGGATCCGCGGGTGAGCCGTCTGTCGGGCCTTGCCGCGGGAAGGATTTGGGGAGGCTCGGGGGAGGCAGGTCGCCTAGGCGACCATGCCGACGAACATGTAGAGGACGGCGGTGGCGCTGAAGAAGGCGATGGCGAGGGAGCCGAGCTGGTTGATGGCGTCGAGCTTCGTTTGTTTGATCAGACCGTTCATTTTCTGTCTCCGTTTCTTGTTTTTCGGCTGCGCCACTCTTTGTTGGCCTCACCGTTGAAGACTTGATTGCAACCCCCGTGCCAGCTTTCGTTAATCACGACGATCTCTGTTTTTATTCGTATTTCTAGGTTTCGCGTTAAGCACCACTGCATCGACGCAGTTTTTTTCGCCACGTGTTTGGTGGATTTCGCCTGCATGTGGCGAGAATTTTCAGCGGTGCTGCCGCGCAGTCGAAGGGCGGCGAGATATCGCGTTCCGACCCAGCTGGCGCGCGCTTCCGTTCGGACTGTCGATGGCCATCCGGGACGCTGTCTCTCGGGGTCTCCAGAACGATGGAGGGCCCGGGGACGCGGGGCGCCCCGCGTGGTTGGGGTCTCCGCCTGTGGCGGAGCTACCGGTAGAAAAGAGGTTCGCGGATCCCGCGTCCCCGGCACGCGCTGGACGGCAGCCCGCGCACCGCGCCCTGCACTTCATCCGCCTGGCGCCGTTGAAAGGTGATCGCCCGCCCGCGATGCGGGATGGATGCGAGCAGTCTGCGACAGGGTTGGAAGCTGAGGGACGCGCGTGTCCGCAACCGGGTGGTTCTGGCGGTGGGTCGGCAAGTGTCGCGGGTTGACCCCTCACCTGTCCGCGGGGGTCGCCGACGCGCTTGCGTCCATCACGACGATGAAGGCGCCGGGTTGCGCGATCACGCGGGGAAGGCGCCGCCTGCTTCTTCCATCCCGAGCGCCTTCATGGCGAAGGCGAAGTCGCGCGCGTCGTCCTTGAGGCGGTCGAAGCGGCCACCGCCACCGGAATGGCCGGCGGTCATGTTGATGCTGAGAAGGTAGGGACCAGCTTTCGGCGCGCGATCACGGATGCGGGCGACGAATTTTGCAGGCTCCCAGTAGGTGACGCGCGGATCGGAGAGACCGCCGGTGCACAGGATAGGCGGATAGGGCTTGTTGGCGAGATTGTCGTACGGGCTGTAGCTCATCATGTAGTCGTAGGCGGCGACGTCGGTGAGCGGGTTGCCCCATTCGGGCCATTCGGTCGGCGTGAGCGGCAGGTCGGTGTCGCTCATCGTGTTGATCACGTCGACGAACGGCACACCGGCGACGTAGCCTCCAAACAGGCCATCGGGGGATGTAATGATGACGCCGCCCATCAGCAGGCCGCCGGCTGAGCGGCCGAGGCCGACGAGCTTGCCGTTCGAGGTGTATTTCTTCGCGACGAGGTCTTCGGCGACGGTGACGAAGTCGGAGAAGGAGTTCTTCTTCTTCTCCTTGCGGCCCTGCGCGAACCAGCCCCAGCCACGCTCTGCGCCGCCGCGGACGTGCGCTGTCGCCCAGATCCAGCCGCGATCGACAAGCGACAGCTGGCGGACGTCGAAAGTCGATTCCGAGATCGATCCATAGGAACCGTAGCCGTAAAGCAGGACAGGCGCTGTGCCGTCGAGCCTGGCGTCGGCAAGGCGGAGCACAGTGACAGGGACTTCGGCGCCATCGGCGGCCTTCGCGGAAAAGCGTTCGACCCTGTACTTCGCCGGATCGTGGCCCGAGGGCACTTCCTGGGTCTTCACCACGACGGAGGCGCCGGTCACCATGTTGTAGTCGATGGTCTGCGTCGGTGTTGTGGGCGACTGGTAGGTGTAGCGCAGGGTGGCCGTGTCGAACTCGTAGCTGCGGATTGCGCCAAGAGCGAAAGCGGCTTCGGTCTGTTCGATCGTCTTCTCTGCGCCGGTGGCGCGATCAAGGATGACGATGCGCGGCAAGGCGTTGGCGCGTTCGAGGCGGACGAGATGGTTCGCGAAGGCCTGCAGGCCCTCGATGTAGCGGCCAGGCTGGTGCGGGGAGAAGTCCTTCCACGCGGTGCGGGCGGTGCTGGTGAGCGGGGCGGTCATGATCTTCATGTCGACCGCGCCATCGGCATTGGTGACAATGTACCAGCGCCCGTCGAAATGGACGGGCGTGTACAGCTCGCCTGTCCTGCGTTCGGCGAACAGCGTTGGCGCGGACGTGGGCGCGCTTGCCGGTATGGTGTGGAACTCGCTGGTCTCCCCGTCCCCGGCATAGATCATGATGAAGGCGCCGGATTCGCTGACGCCGACATCGAGGAATTTGCCGATGTCCTTTTCCTCGTAGACCATCACATCGTCGGCCGCGGCGCCGCGCACGGGGCGGCGGAAGATTTTCGCGGGACGACCGTTCTGCTCGCGCCAGACCCAGAAGAGGTAGGCACTGTCGGGCGAGAAGGTGAAGCCGCCATAGCCGTCCGTGATCGGGCTCGGCAACACCTCTCCGGTGCCGAGGTCCTTGATGTAGATCGTGTAGACTTCCGAGCCCTGGACGTCGGCGGCGTAGGCGAACAGCCTGTGGTCTGGCGAGTGACTGGCGAAG
>CAIMMO010000034.1 GCA_903842595.1 uncultured Alphaproteobacteria bacterium | reverse complement strand
TGGTCGAATCGCAGCGGATCGATCTGGTCGTGCTCGCGCGCTACATGCAGATCCTCTCGTCAGAGATGAGCGCAAAGCTCGCGGGGAAGTGTATCAATATCCACCACTCCTTCCTGCCGGGCTTCAAGGGCGCAAAGCCCTACACGCAGGCGTTCAATCGCGGCGTGAAGCTGATCGGCGCGACGGCGCACTATGTGACCAGCGACCTCGATGAGGGCCCGATCATTGCCCAGGCGGTCGAGCCGACAACGCATGTGGACCAGCCGGATGTGATGACGGCGAAGGGCCGCGACACCGAGGCGCGCGTGCTGGCGCGCGCAGTAAAGCTGCACCTCGAGGGGCGGATTTTCCTCAATGGGGCGCGGACGGTCGTGTTCGAATAGGCGGCGAGCCTCGCAACCAAAGTTTCCGAGTCCGGATTGTGGTACTCCCGGCAATGCCACACGCGCAGGATGACGATGCTGGCCTCCGCAAGTTCGTACCCTACCTCGAACTGACCAACGATGAACCGGCGCACCTTGCGCGGTGCGAGGCATCCATTTTCTCGCCGATCCGTGGAAAATCGCACAGCCGATCTGGCGCGCGGACAAGCTGCTGAATGACGCGCGCGGCCGCCCGGGACGCAGTCCGTATTCAGGAATTCGATCAGGGAACAAGGCCAGACGCCGCCTTTCGGGTCCAGAGGACTTTCATTTCAGAGGCGGCGGCAATGGTTTGCGGGAACCGAGACTGTCAGCCCACGCCTCTATTGCGTGATGGTCGATGACATGGCCCACATCGACGTCCGCGAGCGCTTCGAGCGTCATGCGATGACGCTCCTCTTGCTGGTCGACCCACGCCGCCAGCGCCTGCTCGATGACCCATCCCCGGGACCGTTCGAGGCGCGTCGCGACCGCCTCGATCCTCTCAGCAAGGTCGATGGGGAGGTGGACGGTCAAGACCTTGGTGTCAGTCATTCGTCACTCACGATCAGGTCGATTGAATAGCAATCATTTCGAGGTCCAAACGCAAGCGAGCGACCGATTTTTTGTCGACGAAATGCACCAGCGTACCCGGTTGAAGACCCACGGATCCTGACGCTCGCGATATCGTCACACATCGAAGGACGCATCTTCCCAAATGGCGCGCGCGGGGTCGTTTGCGAGTAGGAGCGCCTGATCATCAGTGCTGGAGCGGTATCCAGCTGCCGTGCGCGCCGTAGGGCACACGTTCGGGCAGATGGATGGTCGCAACCGGCGGGCCGCCGAAATTCTGGGCGTCCACGATCACGAATTTCGACTGCCCGCTCGCCTCATCGTGGCAGATCGTCATCACCCAGCCTTCATCCTCGCCCGCCCCGCCCTGCACAAAGACAGGCTCACCGCCGCGCACATTTGGTCCGAGTTCGTGGGTGACGCGCGAGCCGTCGCGCAGATCGTACTTGAAGAGCTGCGGGCCATAGATCGGCTCCTCGGAACTGCCCTCGCCTGCGAGCGACATGAGATAGCCAAAGCGCGCCTTGAGGCCGACGCGGCTTTCATTGACGCGCCCGAAGTCACCGGGCCGGTCGTCGATCTGGTCTTCCGACACGGTTCCCGCTTCGAGATCGATCGTCCAGCGCCAGAGCCGCGCCACATTCGAATAGTCGTTCGAATCAGCCCCGAAGGCGGACCTCATCTTCGAGACGTGCATGATGATGCGATTGCCGTCCTCATACGCATTGACCGTATGAAAGACATAGCAGGGGTTGATCGGGAACCAGCGCAAGTCCTTGCTGGCGCCATTGCGCGGCATCACGCCGAGGCGCGCCCCGGCGGACGGGTCGAACTGGTAGGGCATACCCGTGGCGATCAGCTTCGGTTTGAACAGCAGCGGCAGATCCATCAACACCACATGGTTCCGGGTGATGCTGAAATCATGCATCATCACCTTGTTGGGGATGTCGATCCCCTCGATCTGCTTCAGCACGCCATCAGCTCCCACACGGATATAGTGGAGGAAAGGCGGGGTGGAGGCGAAGTAGGAGAAAGCCAGCAGCTCTCCCGTCTCCGGGCATACTTTGGGATGCGCCGTCATCGAGCAGGTGAGCGTGCCGCCATAGTTCTGAACACCGACAGTGTTGAGGTCCTGGTTGATCTGCCAGGGCCACGAAGCCTCGTTGAGGCAGAGGATCTGCTTGCCATGCAGAGCCACGTGCGTGTTCGCGGTGCCGCGCCCGAGTTCACGCGGCGCTGTCGGCGGACGCTCAACGGGGTCGGTGATGTTGGGGGTCTGAACGAACCGGTTGCGATGCCATTCCGCCTTGCCGTTGCGCAGGCGAATGCCGTGCACCATGCCATCGCCGAGAAACCAGTGGTGCGAGCGCCCCGACTTCGGGTTGGGACCTGTGCGGATGTAGGTGCCGTTGAGCTCCGGCGGGAGCGCGCCCTCGACTTGGAGACTTGCGTGCGTTCGCTCCTGCAGGAGCGGCGCCCAGTTGCCGCGAAGATGCCAGGGAAGCTGTGTTGCGGTGTCGGCCACGAGACTGCAGCGCCTCCTGCTGAACGCATGATGCTGGCGCGGAGCGTAGGCGCGTGTCGCGTATGGGACAAGGCGGGAGGATCGCTGACCTCGCTGCGCACGTGAAGACGGAGGCTCTGCAAACGCTGCGGAAGGCGCTCTGCCGCCGGGGTGAAGGGCGTCAGCGGCTCCTGAAAGGATCGCCCAGCCTTTGCAGCGCCGCCTCCGCCTTCGCGACATCCTGCGGCGTGTCGATGCCCGCTGATGGCAGTTCATGCGCGGCGACGGGTACGGCATAGACGCTGAGGCCGTTCTCCAGAAACCGCAGCTGTTCGAGGCCCTCGAGTTCCTCGTAGCGCGAGGTCGGCAGTGCGGCGATGCGGATGAGGGCGGCGCGCGTGTAGCCGTAGAGGCCGACATGCTGGAGGACGGGCGAGAGATCGGAAGCCGCGCGCATCCTTGCTTCGCTGCGGATGGCGGGGATGATGGTTTTCGAGAACCAGATCGCGCGGCCATCTTCGCCGCGGATGCAGGTCGTGCCGGAGAAGGGCGTTGATTTCTTGTGCTCGCGCAGGGCATCGAGCGCATCCCATGAGAGCGGTATCACCGGCGTCACGACATCGGCGCGCGTGGCGTTGTCGATCAGGGCGGAGACGTGGGAGGGGGGCGTGAAGGGCGCATCGCCCTGCAGGTTCACGATGAAGTCGGCGTCGGGGGCGGCGATTTCCATGGCGGCGCGGCAGCGGTCTGTGCCGGAGGGGAGATCGGGATCGGTCATGACAGGCTCGGCGCCGATCTCGCGGGCGTGGGCGGCGATGCGGTCATCGTCCGTGGCGACGAGAACGCGCGCACCGGTGGCCTGGCCGGCCTTGCGTGCGGCGCCGACCGTGCGTTCCAGCATCGACACGCCGTTGATGAAGTGCAGCGGCTTGCCCGGGAAGCGCGTGGAGGCATAGCGCGCGGGGATGACGATGACGGACTTCATGGGACAAATTTCATTGGACAGACGTTACGCTAGACCGGCCTTCAGGAGGTCGTGCATGTGGATGAGCCCGACGGGTTTTCCGGCGTCCACCACGAACATCTGGGTGATCTTGCGCTCGTTCATGGTGCGAAGGACATCAGCAGCGAGCGATGAGCGCTCGACCGTGCGCGGGGCCCGGGTCATCACGTCGTCGATGATGGCAGCGGTCTTGCCGGAGGTCAGGTGGCGGCGGAGGTCGCCGTCGGTGACGAGGCCAGCGAGCGTTCCATCCACATGCGTGACGGCGAGCACGCCGAAGCCCTTGGCGGTCATTGTCTTCACCGCGTCGATGAAGGGGGCGCCTACGGCCACGACGGGAAGCTCGCTCGAGGTGTGCATCACGTCTGCGGCGGCAAGCAGCATCGCGCCGAGCTTGCCGCCGGGATGGAAGACCTTGAAGTGATCCGCCTTGAAGCCGCGGCTTTCGAGCAGGGCGACGGCGAGCGCATCTCCTAGCGCGATCATCAGCGTGGTCGATGTGGTGGGGGCGTTGGTCTCGGCACAGGCTTCGGCGGCCTCCGGCACCAGCAGCAGGATGTCTGCGGCCCGGCCGAGGGAGGAATCGGCCCTGGCCGTCATGCCGATGAGCGGAATTGAGTAGCGCTTGGCGTAGCTCAGCATGTCGGCGAGTTCTTTCGTCTCGCCGGACTTGGAGAGGGCGAGCACGACATCGTCCTGTCCGATCATGCCAAGATCGCCATGGGAGGCCTCGGTAGCGTGGACGAAATAGGCCTGCGTGCCGGTGGACGCCATGGTGGCAGCAATCTTGCGTGCCACGTGGCCGGACTTGCCGATCCCGGTACAGATCACGCGGCCCGTTGCGGCGAGGATGGTTTCGACCGCCTGGACGAACCTCTCGTCAAGACCGCGCGAGAGCTCGCTCAGTGCGTCGGCCTCGAGCTGCAGGACGCGGCGGGCGATAGCGATGTGGGACGGCTCCAGCATGCGGCGGGTTTGGACCAGATTTGCATGAAAGTCATCTGCTGGAGCGATGCGGGCAAGCTAACCGCTTCGGACGGTTGAGAGCCTAGGTTGGGCGGGCTAGTGTCTCCCTCGGGAGAGGGAGTTCTGCGTGCGTGGATTTGTGGTTTTTGTTGGTCTCCTGCTGATGCTCACCGGGGGAGCGGTTGCGGGCGCCCAGTTTGCGCCGATGGACGTCACGACCCTTCCCGAGCTGGCCCCTGTGTTCGACAACCTGGCCGGCGCCCGCGAACTCCTGAAGACCGAGATGGCACTCTATGCCGGAGGCGGCGTCGCAGGTTTCGGTCTGCTGCTCATGATCATCGGGGCAATGACGGGCGGCAGGAAAATGACGGGTGGCAAGAAGAAGGTGCGGTCCGCGGCGAAGCCGCCCTCGCTTGCAACCGAGACGATTGCGCCGCGCAGGGCCAAGCCGGAGCGGAAGCCAGTCGCTCCTGCCGCCGCGAAGCCGATGGATGTGCCGCTCGTGCCGCCAGT
The DNA here is from genome assembly GCA_903842595.1 of uncultured Alphaproteobacteria bacterium. Classification (GTDB taxonomy): domain Bacteria; phylum Pseudomonadota; class Alphaproteobacteria; order Caulobacterales; family Hyphomonadaceae; genus UBA7672. Next base: position 485 of record CAIMMO010000034.1, on the reverse strand, counting down.
TCAGATGCCACCGCCAGCGGCAGCCCCCAAACCTGCGCCGCGCGTAGAGCCCGCGCCCGCGGTTCAAAATGCGGCTGCACGGCAACCTGCTGCGGTGCCCGTGCCGCCGCCCGCCGCTCCGCCAGCGCCCAAGCCCGTGTCGCCCGCGCCTCAACCGATCGCGGCAACGTCGCCGCCGCCGAGGCCGGTGATCTCGCCTGCGCCAGCGCTTGCTCCGGCACCCGAGGCACATAAGGGCAAACCGCAGGCATCTGGCCAGCCGCCTCCCAGTGCTTCGCAACCGGAAGCAACCGGCACACCGGCGCCCGATCCTCGCCTGATAAACCGCAAGCGCGTGCAGGACCTCGTCACCATCAACGATGCCCTGACGGCCTACTACGCAAAGAACGGCAACTATCCGAAAGCAGAGGGCCTCGCCGGCGCCAATGAACGTGGCGCTGCGTGGATACCAGGGCTGTCGCCGGAGTTCCTGAAGCAGCTGCCGC
>CAIMMO010000033.1 GCA_903842595.1 uncultured Alphaproteobacteria bacterium | reverse complement strand
GCGTCGCATCGAGGTCGCCAGCTTCGTCCATCCCGGCCGCGTGCCGCAGATGGCCGACGCCGAGGCGGTGTGCGCCGCCCTGCCGAAGCGCGACGCCAGGGACGTCACCTATATCGGCCTCGTGCTCAACAAGCGCGGCGCTCTCCGCGCGCTCGAAACGCAGGTGCATGAACTTGGCGCCGTCGTCTCCGCCAGCGACGGCTTCGGCATGGCGAACCAGGGCCGCACGGCCGATGAAACTGCCGACGACGCCATCGAGATCATCCGCCTCGCGAAGGAGCACGGTCGATCTGTACAGGCGACCATCTCGGTCGCCTTCGGCTGCCCCTTCGATGGCGAGATCGCAGTGTCGCGCGTGGCGGATCTTGCTCGAAAGATCGCAGCTGCCGGCCCACGCGAGATCGCCATAGCCGACACGATTGGCGTCGGCGTGCCCAATCAGGTGAAAGCGCTCATGGCCGCGGTGAAGGCTGCCGCGCCCGGCCTGCCGGTTCGTCTCCACTTCCACGACACGCGCAACACCGCCATCGCCAACGTCTGGGCCGGCGTCGAATCTGGCGCGGCGACCATCGACGCCTCTATCGGCGGCATAGGCGGCTGCCCCTTTGCGCCCAATGCCACGGGCAACGTCGCGAGCGAGGATGTTCAGTTCATGCTGCAACGCTCCAGCGTCGAAACCGGCGTTAGCCTCAACGGCCTGATCGATGCGGCTGTGTGGCTCAGCGGCAAGATGGGCCGCAAACTCCCCGGGCTTGTCAGTCGCGCGGGCGGGTTTCCGAAAGTCGACGCATGAGCGGTCCGCTAGAAGGCATCCGCGTCATCGAGATGGGCTCGCTCATCGCTGGCCCGTTCTGCGGCCAGCTCATGGGCGACATGGGCGCCGACGTCATCAAGATCGAACAGCCCGGCGAGGGCGATCCGATGCGCCATTGGGGGCAGGGCGCCAAGCCCGCCTGGTGGCGCGTCATTGCCCGAAACAAGCGATCCGTCGCCCTCAACCTGCGCATGCCCGAAGGCCAGCAGATCGCCCGCGATCTCATCGCGAAGGCCGACATCCTCATCGAGAACTTCCGCCCCGGCACGCTCGAGAAATGGAGCATGGCCCCCGAGGTGCTCCATGCCATAAACCCCAAGCTCATCATCGTCCGCGTCTCCGGCTACGGCCAGACCGGACCGTATTCAGACCGCGCCGGTTTTGGCCTCGTTGGCGAGGCGATGGGCGGCTGGCGCTATCTCGTCGGCGAGCCCGATCGCCCGCCCGCGCGCATGGGCCTCTCAATCGGTGACACACTCGCCGCCACCTATGGCTGCATGGGCGCGCTCGCAGCCCTCCACCAGGTCAAGCACACCGGGCGAGGGCAGGTGGTCGACAGCGCGCTTTACGAAGCGGTGCTGCAGGTCACCGAATCCCTGCTGCCCGATTATGGCGCCAGCGGCCACATGCGCACGCGCTCCGGCTCCCTCCTCCCCGGCATCGCGCCCTCCAACGCCTATCCATGCAGCGACGGCGACATCGTAATCGGCGCCAACCAGGACAAGGTCTTCGCGCGCTTTGCCGAGGTGATCGGAAAACCCGAATGGGCCGAAGACGCCTGCTTCAAAACCCACCATGCGCGCGGCCAGAGGCAAATCGAACTCGACTCTCTCATCGGCGAGTGGACGCGCCAGCGCACCGTCGTTGAAGTCGACGCCATCATGGCCGAGGCAGGCGTTCCCGCCGGCCCCATCTATCGCCCTGACGGCATGGTCCACGACCCGCAATTCATCGCTCGCGACGCCATCCACTGGGAAGATCACGCCAAGCTCGGCCGCATCCCCATGCCCAATGTCATGCCAAAGTTGTCACAAACGCCGGGCAGCATCCGCCGCCCCGCGCCCGACACAGTCGGCCAGCACACCGACGAGGTGCTGACAGAGGTGCTCGGCCTCGATTCAGTGGCGATAACCGCGCTCCGTGAAGCCGCAGTCATCTGAATCCGCTTTAAATCAGATGAAAGGCGGGGCTTTTGCCCCGCGCCCCACCCGGTCTATGTTCAGCTTGCAAGTTCCAGGGATCGGAGACCCATCCATGTGTGACAACCATCTCGTTGCGAAACCGCAGATCGTCTCGCTCGACGGTATGCCCCGCCGCGATGTGTTGCGTCGCCTGATTGCGGGCACGATGGTGCTTGGCGTCGCGAGCACCGGCGCATGTTCCAGCGTCGGCGAATTCCTCGCTCCGTCCGATGCTGATCTTGTTCCCCTCGCTGCCGAGGCATGGGAGCAGACCAAGAAGGAGACACCGATCTCGCGCGACGCCCGCGCCAATGCGCGCCTGCAGGCGGTCGGCCAGAAAATCTCGCGCATCGCCCCGGTGCAGAACGCGTCGTGGGAATTCGTGGTGTTCGACTCCAAAGAGCTCAACGCCTTCGTTCTGCCGGGCGGCAAGGTGGGTTTCTACAAGGGCCTGATCGACTTCGCGGATAATGACGACCAGATCGCCGCCGTCATGGGTCATGAGGCTGGCCACGTCGTCGCCCGCCACGCCGCACTTCGCGCAGGCCAACAATCGGCGACACAGCTCGGTGTCGCGCTTGGCGGCGCGGCCCTCGGCGGCCTCCCGCGTGACCAGCAGGAAATGGCGATCGGCGTCCTCGGCGCCGGCGCCACCATCGGTATCCTCCTGCCGTTCAGCCGCAACAACGAACTCGAAGCCGACAAGCTTGGCGTCGACTATATGCACACCGGCGGCTACGACGTGAAACAGGCCGTGCGCCTCTGGGAAAAAATGGGCGCGGCGTCTTCCGACCGCCCGACGGAGTGGATGTCCACTCACCCGAACCCCGAGACCCGCATCGCCGAACTGCGCAGCTATATAACGGCCAAGGGCTACGCAACCTTCTAGCGATTGGGGTAATCCGAACGCGCATCCCAGCAGACTTCGCCGGCGCCCCGTCGAGATTACCTGGAGTCGTGTGAACAGAAATGCTCGGGACAAGACCTAGCCTGACCCCGCCAGATTAGTGTGAGCTCACGCTCGCTCCCGCACCTGCCGCGGCTCATAGATCGCCCAGTGCCGGCAACTCATCACATGGCGAGCGCCCGACAGCATCTGCACGTCCAGCGTGACGATCAGGTGCCCCTTCGAGTCGGTATTGTCCGCCACGACCGCGCGTACTTCCAGCGCCTCCCCGTCTATCAGCAATGAATGCATGTCGATTGTGCTCTCGACATGGATCCAAGGTCCCAGCTTCACATTGTCGGCCAGCACATAATTCGCCCGCCGCAGCAGCCACGCCGCGTTCGCAATACGCCCGTCATCGTACAGCGTCGCGTCATCCCGCACAGCCGCAATATGCTCGAGCCCCACCTCCCGCGTGTAGACGTCCCTCAGCGTCCCCAGCGTCGCGCCAACCTTCAGGCTCTCCATCGACGCCTTCGGACGTGTCTCTATCGCCGGCATCCCGGCCACGGCCAGCAGCTGCCTGGGCGCGGGAGCGCCCGTTTGCTTCGCTGAACCAGCCGCGCAAGCCTCGCCGCGCGCCGACAGGCGCATTACCATCCCTTCGGCGCCGTCTGCATCCGACTCAACCGTCGTGGGGTCGCCATCGTAGACAGGTCGGGTGAACCGCGCCCGCATATGCCCGCCCGCGAGCCAGTCCCTGCCCCAGGCGGCCATCGGGGCGTGCGCAAGATACGCGAATACATCTACGCCCGGCACCAGACCGCCGGTAAACCCGAACCGGCTAGCCACAGCATCGTCGTGAATCTTGTTCTCGCTTTCAGTTGCCGTGTTGAAGGCGATCAGCGTGCGCATGTGTGTCATGCCGTCCATCCTAATGCCTCTGGTCTCAACTGTCATTCCTGCCAGTCGACATCCCGCCCAAGCGCGCTAGTCTCGTGACAAACGCAGGCCAAAAATGGCCGCGCCCAGGGGAGCCGCACCATGACGCCAGACGAACCCCACGATGCCGTTGTCGTCGGCTCCGGCGCTGGCGGCGCCATGGCCGCCTGGGTCCTCACGCGGGCCGGCGCCAGCGTCCTGATGCTGGAGGCGGGCAGGGACTACAGCCCCGACGAGTCGCCCATGCTCAACATGGCGATGGATGCCCCCCTCCGTGGCGTCGGCACGCCCGACAAGCGCTTCGGCTATTACGACGCCACGGTCGATGGCGGCTGGGACATGCCCGGCGAGCCCTACACCATGGCCGAAGGCTCGGAGTTCATGTGGTGGCGCTCGCGCATGCTCGGCGGCCGCACCAATCACTGGGCGCGCAATTCCTTCCGCATGGGCCCCTATGACTTCAAGCCCAGGACGCGCGACGGCCTCGGCGTCGACTGGCCCGTCACCTACGACGACATGGCTCCGTGGTACGACAAGACGGAAAAGCTCGTCGGCGTCTACGGCTCGAACGATGGCCTTGAGAACCATCCCAACTCTGGCCCCGGCGTGCTGCACACGCCACCGAAATTCCGCGTCTGGGAAACCTTTCTCAAGGCGGGCGGTGATGCGATCAACATCCCTGTCGTCGCCGCCCGCCGCGCAATCCTCACAAAGCAGATTGACGAACGCTCGCCCTGCTACTGGGCGTCCGCCTGCGGGCGCGGCTGCTCCATCGGCGCCGCTTTCCAGACCACCACCTCGCTGATCCCGTGGGCGAAAGCCACTGGCAAACTCACCATCGCCACCGGCGCGATGGTCTACGAAGTCATGCTCGATGCGACCGGCAAGGCTACGGGCGTCCGCTACATCGACAAGGCCACCGGTAGCCACAAGGAAGCAAAGGGCCGCGTCGTCGTCGTCGCAGCCTCTACGGGCGAGACTGCCCGCATACTCCTCAACTCCAAGCCAAACGGGCGTTCGGAAGGCCTCGCGAATTCCAGCGGGCAGGTCGGGCGCAATCTGATGGATACCGTCGGCTCCAACATCAGCGCCTACTTCCCGCAACTCGAAGGCCGCCCGCGCTACAATGAAGACGGCGCCATGGGGCTCCACGCCTACATCCCCTTCTGGGACTACAAGCGCATACAGAACGGCGAGGTCGATACGCCCCGCGGCTACCACGTCGAAATCGGCGGCAGCTTCGGCGACCCAGGCATGGGTGTCGGCTCGGGCCTGGATGGCTATGGCTCATCCCTGCGCGCCGACGTGAAACGCCGCTACGGCTCGCGTATCGGCTTCACCCAGCGCGGCGAAATGATCCCGAATGCGAACTCGTACTGTTCGATCGATACCGAGACGAAAGACAAGTTCGGCATCCCCGTTCTCAAGTTCAACTTCGCCTGGTCCGACCACGAGCTGAAGCAGGTGAAGCACTTCCAGACGTCCATGAAGGAGTTGATCGACAAGCTCGGCGGCACGCTCGTCTCCGAGCCGGACGAACCGGCCAAGGCCATCTCGAAGGGCGGCGAGATCATCCACGAGGTCGGCACGTGCCGCATGGGATCGGATGCAAGGGAATCAGTGACCAATCAGTTCGGCAAGACGTGGGACGTCGACAATCTCTATCTCACCGACGGCTCAGTCTTCGCCTCCAAGGCGCACAAGAACCCAACCATCACCATCATGGCCCTCGCCATGCGCTCGGCGGACAACATCGCCACGCGCCTGCGCACCGGCGAGCTGTAGGAGGCGGCAATGCCAAACTCTAAGGCCTCAGACCTCGTCATGATCGATCGCCGCGTCACGCTGAAATGGCTGATGGGCGCCATGGCCGCGGGCCAGCTCGCCGCGTGCGGCGACGGCGCCAAGGGCGTCACCTGGGCCGAGATGGAAGCCATCAAGGCGAAGGGCTACGGCACGGACCCCGACTTCAACAACACGGCGGCGCCGTGGCCGCTGACGATGACGCAGGCCGAACTCGTCGCGGCGTCCAGCCTCGCCGACATCATCCTGCCGGCAGATGGCGATTATCCGGCACCGTCAAAACTCGGCGTCCCCGCCTTCATCAATGAATGGGTCAGTGCGCCCTATCCCGACCAGCACAGGGACCGTGTGCTGATCATCAATGGCCTCGCCTGGCTCGATCAGGAATCGCGTGCGCGCAGCGGCGCCATCTTCGCCAGCGCAGACACGGCTGCGCAGAAGGCTCTGCTCGATGAGATCGCCTACAGGGACAGGGTCAAACCCGGCCTCGAAAAGCCCGCTGAGTTCTTCAGCCGCTTCCGCTCGCTAACACTCGGCGCTTACTACACTACGCCCGCAGGCTGGACCGAGATCGGCTATGTCGGCAACCAGCCCGGCACTGGGGACTATCCCGGCCCAACGCCGGAAGCTGCAGCCCACATCAGGGCGGTCATCGAAGGTATGGGCCTGAAATACACTGCGCCGTGACGGTACAGAAAGGCTTGCGTTCCTGTCTGCGCCCGCGTCGGTGCTAGACGCGCTTGACCGCTGGAATCTTCCAGCGCCGATCGCGCAGCTCCGCCTTCGGCAAGTAGGCGCGCAGGGCGAGCCGCAGCGCACCCGCCGGTGCAGGCAGCCAGTTCGCGGCCATCTCGCCATCTGGCCTGTCGCGCTGGATCAGGATGTCGATCGAACCATCGGCGTTCCTCACCAGCCCGTCCGTCCGGTCTCCGATCGAATAGCGGTTGATCGGGTTTTCCGTGAAGAAGTACCGCCCGTCCTCTTCGGGCTTGTACATCGTGAGCGACCAGAATGCGTCAACGGGTATGCCGCCCGGCGGGACGCGCCAGACATACTTCCGGGCGCCGGTCAGCACCTCAATGCTGTTGGATTCAAACAGGCTGTGGAAGTACATGGCCTCGTTTTCCGGCAGCGCCGCAAGACCACCCAATGCAATCGCAGCACGAACCTTGTCGCTCGCAGTGAACCCGCCGACCCCGCGTTCCTGATAGCTCCAACCGTCCGAAATCAGGTGCCGGAACTGGAACGCCTCGCGCAGCATCGCCATGCCCTTCGGCAGGTACGCGCGCCAGGCTTCGATCATCTGCTCGGTAGGCCTGGACTGCACGCCGCCGCTGATGCCGACATCCATGTAGAGCCCCCGCCGCGCCAGATGGCCCTTGTCGCCTGGCGAGCGTGCCAGCATTTCGTTGACGACTGCGAGGAAGTTCTCCGCGTCTTCCGCGCTGGTCGCCTTCACGGCAAATGGGCGCGGGGGCTTGTCGCCCGCCGGCAGGATCGTGATCTGTGACTGCAGCGCCTTTGCCGCTGCGAGATCGTCCGGGCCTTCAACCACGATGCGGCCCAGCATCCAGACATCGTTGGTGCTCGATCTGAGCACCGTGACGCCCGCGGGCGCTGCGCCTGCCCAGTCCGGCCCCGCGATCCAGAACCGCCCGCCACGTCCCCCGGTCGGGCCAGTGCCGATGGCCGCGAAGTTGTCGGTGAAGGCGTCCATGAAGGTTAAGTTGAAGTATCGCTTGAGATCGGTCGGAGCGTTGACCGCGACCGGCCCTGCCGAGAGCTCAAGCTGCGCGGAGGAGTAGATCGTGTCGTTGTTGGGGGCCGTGATCTGGCGCATCGAAGCATCCGTCAGGGTCGCGCGGTGCCCCATCCGGTTTAGCCCCGGCTGCGCGGCGCGGTTCTGTCCGGTCCGCGCGATCTCGTAGAGCGGATAGGCATAGAGGAAGGCCTGCTCCAGTCCCGCCTCGGTGAGGCCCGTCGCCGCAGGCGGAGCCATCAGCGAAGACTGGCAGCCGGCAATTGAAACAAGGCCAAGCGCCCCAGCGCCCTTGATAATGTCTCGACGACGCATGCGCTTATCTCCGCGATACCCAACGGTAACGTTCGTGATCATACGACCGGAAGCGGCGCACGAAAGCCCTCCGGCCAGACGAAAAAAGCCCCGGGCGCGAAGCCCGGGGCAGTTCCGCTTATGCCTCCCACAGGAAGCTCGTCAGTCAGCATCCAGAACGTTCGAAACGCGATCGGGATGCATTGCGAATTGTCACGCCTTGAGGTCGAAGCGGTCGGCGTTCATCACCTTGGTCCAGGCGGCGACGAAGTCCTTCACGAACTTCTCCTTCGCATCGCTTGCGCCGTAGACTTCGGCGAACGCACGAAGCTGCGAGTGCGAGCCGAAGACGAGGTCGGCGCGGGTGGCGTGCCACTTCACGTCGCCCGACTTGCGATCACGGCCTTCGAACAGATTGTCGTTACGGTCTTCCATGGCTTCCCACTTCGTGCCCATGTCGAGCAGGTTCACGAACCAGTCGTTGTTCAGCGCACCGGGCGTCATCGTGAGCACGCCGAGCTTGTCGTCACCGACCTGCAGAACGCGCAGGCCGCCAACCAGCACGGTCAGCTCTGGACCGGTCACGCCAAGCAGCTGGGCGCGATCGACCAGATGGTCCTCGATCGCCATGATCGGCTTGCGCACATAGTTGCGGAAGCCGTCGGCCTTGGGCTCAAGCCAGGCGAAGGATTCGACTTCCGTCTCTTCCTGCGTGGCGTCGGCACGGCCCGGCGCGAATGGAACCTTGATGTCGACGCCGGCCGACTTGGCCGCCTTCTCGACCGCAACCGCGCCGCCGAGCACGATAAGGTCGGCGAGTGAGACCTTGCTCGCGCCGAAGTCCTTCTGGACGCCTTCAAGCGCATCGATCACCTTGGCCAGCTGGGCTGGCTTGTTGACTTCCCAGCTTTTCAGGGGCGCCAGGCGAATGCGCGCGCCGTTGGCGCCGCCCCGCTTGTCGGAACCGCGGAAGGTCGAAGCAGAGGCCCACGCTGTCTCAGCGAGTTCACGAACCGACAGGCCTGTCGCGGCAATCTTGCCCTTGAGCGCATCGATGTCGGCAGTCGAGAGCGTTGAAGGAGGGCCCGAGATCGGGTCCTGCCAGATCAGCGTTTCCTTCGGAACAAGTTTGCCCTTGTAGAGCGACTTCGGGCCCATGTCGCGGTGGGTCAGCTTGAACCAGGCACGAGCGAAGGCATCGGCGAATTCAGCCGGGTTGGCGAGGAAACGGCGCGAGATTTTCTCGTAGGCCGGGTCCATGCGCATCGCCATGTCAGCCGTGGTCATCATCGGCTGGTGCATTTTGGTCGGATCGGCTGCGTCGACCACGTTGCGGCCCGCGTCGCCCTTGGGCTTCCACTGGTGGGCGCCTGCGGTAGACTTGGTCAGCTCCCACTCGTAACCAAACAGGGTTTCAAGATAGCCCATGTCCCACTTGGTAGGGTTTGGCTTCCACGCCCCCTCAATACCCGAGGTGATCGTGTCGCCAGCCATGCCGCTCTTGAAAGAGCTGATCCAGCCGAGGCCCTGCAGCTGGATGTCGGCGCCTTCCGGCTCCTTGCCGACATTGCTTTCCGGGCCGGCGCCGTGGGCCTTGCCGAAGGTGTGGCCGCCAGCGACGAGCGCCACGGTCTCTTCATCGTTCATCGCCATGCGCTTGAACGTTTCGCGGATATCGCGCGCAGACAGAAGCGGATCAGGATTGGCGTCCGGGCCCTGCGGGTTGACGTAGATGAGGCCCATCTGGACCGCGCCGAGATCGCCCTGCAGCTCGCGGTCGCCGGAGTAGCGGGAGGCGGGATGCTTGGAGTCGGCGAGCCAGGCGTCTTCCGCTCCCCAG
>CAIMMO010000032.1 GCA_903842595.1 uncultured Alphaproteobacteria bacterium | reverse complement strand
CACTTCGCTTTCTGTGTCCAAGGGAAATGCAATCCGGGTCTTGCATTAATAGTCCAGCGGCCTAATACTTCACTCGAAAGCTCAGGCATCGGTTTGCCGGTGGAAACAATTAAGGGCTTTGGAGGAGGGACGTCGTGTCATTTGCTGCGGGGCCGTTGTCGAACTTGACCAGAACAACTTGCTTGAGTGTCGTTGGCTTCGCGTTGTTTGCAACAGGGGCTGCCTACGCTCAGCCGACTGACGTGATCATCGTCACGGCGCAAAAGCGGGAAGAGAACATCCAGGAAGTCGGCATCTCGATAACCGCGATTCAAGGCGAGCAACTCGACGAGCTGGGCATCACAAGCGGGATCGACATCATTGCGCAGGTCCCTGGCATCCAGGTTTCCGGCGCCGGAGCAGGAACCAACAACGGGTTCAACGTTCGCGGCGTCACACAGAACGCCTTTGCGGCGTCACTGGAATCTCCGATCGCGGTCTACCTTGACGACTCCTACCTTGCTCTCAACAGCCTGGTCGACCTTGCACTGTTCGACATAGCGCGAGCTGAAGTTCTCCGCGGACCCCAGGGGACGCTTTTTGGCCGCAACGCGACAGGTGGATTGGTCCGCTACGTTACCGAACGGCCGTCACAGAATTTCGGCGGTCTGATCAACGTAGAAATTGGTGAGGATGGCCGACAGAGGCTTGAAGCCGCCGTGGGTGGGGCGCTCAGCGACACGGTTGCGGGAAGGCTCTCTGGTGTCTTCAACCGCAACGACGGGCTCATAAAGAACGATATCGGGCCTGACCAAATGCAGGCTGACGACTATTCGGTTCGTGGACAGCTGCTTTTCGAGCCCGCGGAGGACCTTAGCATCCTGCTTCGGGCGCAGTACTCCAACGAGGATAGTGCGAAAGGTGGCTACTCACATGTGGTCGCCAGATCTGGCAGCCCGGTAACGACGCCAGGGGTGCTCGACTTCTTTGGCTACCGGGATGCTGACGGCGATCCCTATACGGGCTCGTACGATTTTCCCGGATACAAGAGATCCGAAGTTGTCGATCTGTCGGCCAACATCGACTGGACACTCGACCAGTTCACGATCAGCTCGGTGACGAACTATCAGGATATCACCGATGGCTTCGGCGAAGACTCAGACGTCTCTCCGAACAGCGTGTATCACTATGAAAAATCGAACGATGTGAATCAGTTCTCCCAGGAACTTCGCCTGGCCTACTCGCAGCCGGGGTTGGATCTTGTAGTTGGCGCGTACTATCTGCTGATCGACGGGGTATATGATACACGTCAGACAGGCGACGTCTTCTTTGGCGGTGCGGTCGAGTTCACGTCAGTTGATCAAACAACCACATCGGGCGCGATCTTTACTCAGGCCGACATCGAGTTGACTGACCAGATCACGCTGGTCGCTGGTGGCCGGTACAGCCGGGATGAGAAAGAGTTTTCATACGACTCAACTAACGTTTTTGATATCGTCGCTCCGGGTGCCTTCCAGGTCGTGGATGATTTCACTGACGACGGGGTCTCCGCCAAACTGCAGCTCAACTACAGTCCAGTTGACGGGTGGCTTTGGTATGCTGGCGTCAACAGAGGAATCAAGTCGGGTGGGTTCAACTACCCGCTGTTTCCAACGGCGGCCAACCTTTTCAAGTTCGATGGTGAAGTGTTGACCTCGTATGAGGCGGGCTTCAAGTCGAGCCTCGGCGACTCGACAACGCTGAATGTCTCGTCGTTCTTCTACGACTACGATGGCTATCAGGCTTTCTCCTTCGACGGGCTTGCAGCGCGTGTGCTGAACGTGAACGCGGAAATGTACGGTGGCGAAGTTGAACTCACCACCAACCCAATAGAAGGCCTCGATCTGATGCTCGGGCTTTCCTACCTTGAGAACGAAGTCAGGGACGTGCCTCTGGCGGTTTCTGATGGAACCGAAAAAGCTGCCATAACTCCAAAGTTCACCGTGAATGGCCTCATCAGGTATGAATGGCCTGCATTTGATGGCTACATCGCAGCTCAGCTCGACGGAAACTGGAAGGACAAGGTCTCATTCAACCTTGTCCCTACGCCAGCGTTGGAGGAGGACGGATACGGACTGCTCAACGCACGGTTGAGCTACACCCCCGCCGGTGACAACTGGTCCGCTGCAGTGTTCGTGAGAAACCTCACTGACGAGTATTATCGCATGTACTCGTTCGACACGAGCCCGGACTTCGGAGCGCTTGAGGATGTGCCTGGCGTTCCTCGGTGGGTCGGCGCAAGTCTCTCCTTCACGTGGTGACGTAGGCCCTGGTCCAGTATCAGCGACTTGGCCTGCGCTACCTTGACAGGATGCTGGTCCTGCAAACGCGCACGCCCAGAGTTCTGAACCTAGGCTGGCATAAGTCCGGGAGGCGTGGGGTTCGACCAAGACTTCGGATCGATCAGAATCTGCGATGATGAAGCGACTTTGCTCAGTGATAGCCGCGGTTGCCCTGTCGGCATGCGCCAACACGCAGACACTGTCCCCGGACGCGTCTCCGTGGGGGGTCCGGCTCGACCATGCGTCGGTATGGGTCGAGGATATCGAGGCGACATCTCGCTTCCTGACCGAGATAGTGGGCTGGAAACGTCATCCGCTATCCTTCGGCATCGATGCAAAGCAGAGCTCCACGGGTGCAATGGATCTCGCCTTCATCGATGCGAACGGGTTCTGGCTTGAACTAGTATCTCCGACGTCTCCCGGCCCGGGGATGGATGTCCTCAAGAACAGGGGCGATGGCCACATCGGGGAGCTTGCTTTTGAACCGCGCGACTATGACAGCGCGCTCGCTTCGATGAAGGCGAGGGGCATCCCTATGTTGAACATGGATGGCACACCCCTGAAGTCTGAGGGGGGCGCGATTACGCAAAGCGTTCATCAGGACGGTGCGTTGACCCCGAGCGATATTCGCATTGCCTATTGGCCCAAGGACCGAACGTACGGGACTTCCGTTGAGATGTACGAATACCGGCCCGACGTTCCCACTGACGCTTTCACAATCCGCAATCGTACACGCCAGCATGGCTCCGCTCCACCCAATACTCCTCGAGTTGATCGCATCGCCATAATTGTTGCCGACATCGAACGCTCGGCGCGGTTCTATACCGAGGTTCTTGGTCTCAAGCGGCACCCGGAAACCTTCCCGCTGAACGGCGCCACGAACTCGCGATCTGGCGGCATGAACGTTACGTTTATTGATGCGAACGGGATTTGGCTGGCGCTCGTGCAGCCCGTCGGACCTGGCCCCTTGATGGACTATCTGACGGAGAAGGGCGACGGCTATATCGCCGAGCTGATCGCTGAGGTGGATGACCTTGGACAGTACTATGATGCGATGAAGGCCAAGGGGATCCAGATGGTCGACACAAGTGGGGCTCCCGTGGACGATCTTGAAAAGGCGCACGTTCTGGAGCCCTTTGGTGATCGGATAGCTTACTTCCCTACATCCGTGAGCCACGGCATGGTCATCGAAATTTCGCAGCGAGGACCGCGGAACACCAGCCTGATTCACAAGCGCGATGCATGGAAACACTAGGCCAACCGATTCTGCCACGTGTGGATAGCGCCCACGCACAGGGGGAAGGTCACGCTGGGATCCAGTCGTGTTGCTCAACGCTTCATCGGGGCGCAATTTGTCCTCTACAAACTGCGCTACGTTCAACAGGAACGGAACATCTGTGGTGTGTTCCGCATACGGAGCAACAAAACGTGTTGTTCATGCGCGCTTCAAGTCCGAAGTGGCTAACTAAGACAGACCTGCCGGCCGCACGCGCCGAGGCGTTTTGTATCACGCCTTATCCAGTCCTCCCTCGTCGGAGCTATTGAAGCGCCGGCGATTAACTCGGCTCCGGCTCCGGTTGAGCTGGAGCCGGACTTTTTCCAGTCTCATCCGAATGCGCCGAAACGTGGCACACCTTTACTCCGGCATTGGTCCACCGCTGGATCAGCTGATGTTTCACACCACGGCATCACGCGAGTGAACAGACGCCGGAAGTGGCCCACTCGGTTTGTTGCGAAATCAATCGTGTGCTGCCTACCGGCTCCTTGACCTCGCGCCGGCTCACGCTGCAATCCGCCTATGGCCTGAATACCCCCCGACTACGGACAGTCAGACCTCACATTACCGACGGCCGTACTGGGGCCCAAAACTGCCGGTCGTGATTCAAGCTTGCGGAGGCTCGAAAATCATGGGGCAGGTCAATCAATCGCGGGTGGAAACACTTCGTTTCGTGGCGTAGTGCAGACGGCGCTGTCAGGTTACGAGTGCAAGGAGCCGAGTGTTTCGTATCCCCAGAAACAGCACGCGGCGAGCATCGATCCCGAGGTGACGTCGCGTGGCCATACAGAGGCCGGCTGAGGCTGTACTGCCATGCGGTGTTCCGCTAGCCGGTCTCTCGGGTTCAGCGCAACGTGCAGAAGAGGGCTACTGGCGGCGGAACCTTCAGCGGCGCGCACGTAGGCCGTAGGCCGCAAAATTGGTTGCATCGTCGGCGATCGCGACCGGATCGGCATCGGGCGGGATCCATTGCGCAAGGCCGGTAAAATACCCCGCAAGGACCTGCGGTACGAGTTCCGCATCGAGCGCTTGGCAATGGCCGGCGCGTATTCCTTTGCTGATTATCTGTCTCGCGACTGCGTTGAGACTTTGGGCGCGGCGCGTAAGCGTGCGCCGCTTTGCGGGGGCCAGAGCGCTCAGGCCCGGTTGAAGCGCTAGCGGAGGCGCTGGATTGAGCTGCGCCTGCGTGTTGAGGTGCTGAACGATCGCGAACTGCTCGACCGGCGTCTTCCCGGTTTTCACGCCTGTGTCCATGATCAGATCATAGATCTCGAACCCGCGTTCGTAGCAGCGCTCGACGAGCTCAGTCTTGTCGCGAAAGTGGTGGTAGATCGCGCCCTTGCTGGCCCCGATTGCGGCGCTCACGTCATCCAAACGAACGCCGTCCAGGCCGAGCGCGTTGAACAGTCGGGATGCGGCCGCGATGATCTGGTCGGACTTGAGGTCAGCCGTCTGACGCCGGTCGAAAGCATTTATGGATCTGGCCGTCAGCGCGTCGAAGCGGACGTCACAGCCCAATACTCGTTCAGGTCCGGTCGCCACTCCGTCCAGGATGATTCCGGCGACGACGTCGGCGTATTGCCTCCGGCCGCGCGGGTCGTTGCGACGCGCCAACCAAGGCTGCGAAACCAGCGCCCAGGACAAGCAGTTGAGAATCAGCCGCGCCGCAAGTTCGACATCGACTGCTCGCAGCACGCCAGCCTTGCGTCCATCGTTCAGCATAACGGAAATTCCCCGCTTATGCTTTGCCGCCCGCGCGGTGATGTCGGCCTGCAATGGCTCAGGAAGAAAGGCGATGTCGTTCAGGACGGCTATCGGCGGCCGGTCTGGCGCAAGCACTCTTCGGATGAGACCGGCGAGCCGGTCATCGGCGTGGCCGGGTCCTGAAGCGGCTGAATCGATGTCTTCCTGCAGCCGCTCGCATGAACGAACATAGCACTGGAACACGAGATCGGCGGCGTCAGCGCAATAGTAGTAGATCCCGCTTCGCGTGACGCCAATGCGTTCGCCCAGCTGCGCAAGCGAAATCGAAGCCGCTCCGTTGAGATTGATTTGCTCCACCGCCGCATCGAGCAGGGCCGAATGCTGCGCCGGCCTCCGCGATGGGGGCCTTCCGCGACGTTGGGTTTTCGTGGCGGTAGCAGCGTTGGGCATGGGCCGTCATGCCCGCCCCGCAGCATTTTTGCAACAACGAATGCCGCTTAGATACCCAGACGTCAAATAAGGTTGACTCCAATCGTGAGACGCTCCGTTATCCGAACATACGAGACCGTCAAAGAATTGGCGGCGATGGAGGAGACCCCAATGTTTTGCCTGACTGGAAGGACTTTTCGCGCGTTGTCGCTTTGCAGCGCGAGCGCGGCCGCTCTTCTTTCGGCTGCGCCTGCAATGGCGCAGGCCCAGCCGGATGCTGATTCAGACGTGATCATCATCACGGCGCAAAAGCGGGCGGAGGACATCATCGATGTCGGTGCGACCGTGAATGCGCTGGGAGCCGAGTCGATCGAGGAGCGCCGCATCGAGCAGGTATCGGACTTCATCAGCCAGCTCGCGAATGTGAACGTGAAGGAGAACAGCCCGGGCATCCTGCCGGTCATCTCGATCCGCGGCATCGGTCTCAACGATTTCAGCGCGACCAACAATCCCGCAGCCGGTGTCTACGTTGATGAGGTCTATCTTTCCTCGCTCGCTCTGCTCAACGCCGACTTCTTCGATCTTGAGCGGATCGAGGCCCTGCGCGGACCGCAAGGCACGCTCTATGGTCGCAACTCGACTGCCGGCGCCGTCAACATCATTTCCGCGCGCCCCAGCCTCAACGGGTTCGAGGGCAGGGCTGCTGTGGGGTACGGGAACTATTCGGCGGCAGACATCGAGGCGATGGTCAATCTTCCTGTATCGAGCGACATCGCGCTCCGCTTCAGCGCCAAATACATCAACCAGAACGAGGGCTTCCATTTCGATACCTCCGAGAATGACGATCTCGGCAGGCGCGACGTGTTGCTGGGTCGCATGCAGGCGCTATGGCGCCCCAGCGACGCATTCGAAGCGGTCCTGAAGGTCGAAGGTCAGAAGGTACGCTCGGAGATCGGCGCGGGCGAGTTCTTCGGCGCGCTGCCGAACGGAGCGGCGAGTTGTCCCGGATCGCCGCAATGCCGCGACTTCCTCGGCTACAGCGACCCGGACAATGACCCCTTCCGCGGTGACTGGTCAGTCGACCCAACCTACGATGTCGACCAGCTTTCTGCGTCCCTGCGGCTCGAGGCCGACCTTGGCGGAGTAACGCTCACCTCCATCACGGGTTTTGTCGATTTCGAACGCGTCTGGGGCGCGGACACCGACGGCACGCCCTTCCGTCAGACTGATTTCATCGAGACGGATGATATCCAGCAGGTTTCCCAGGAAACCCGTCTGTCAGGGGGTCTGGGCAATAGCGGTTCCTGGATACTCGGAGCCTTTTACTCCAAGGACGATGTGGTGGGCCGATATGACGGCAACCTGCAGGATCTCTTCAACACGACGCTTCTGACGACATGGGATCAGACGACAGAATCCGCTGCCCTGTTCGGAAACGTCGACTACGACCTCTCCGAGACGCTCACACTGGTTGGCGGGCTTCGGTACACCTGGGAGCAGAAGGACTATGCTGGCGCTGACATTGACCTTGTCAGCCTTGCGCCCGGAAGTGCTCTCACGCTTGCACCGTTCGGCACACCCCCGATCACCATTGCCTTCAACGATGAGACAATCGACGATACCAACTGGTCATGGAAGGTTGGTCTCAACTGGACGCCCGCCGACGATGCGCTGATCTATGCCAGCATCTCGCAGGGCGCCAAGAGCGGCGGCTTCTTCTCGGGAGTCGCTACCAGTTCCGGTCAGCTAGAACCCTACCAGCCAGAGGAACTCATTGCCTACGAGGTGGGCGCCAAGCAACGCACGGCCAGCTACGACATTGGCGCCTCGGTGTTCTTCTATGACTACAGTGACGTACAGACCTTCATTCGCGATGAGAGCGGCGGACTCCCGATCCAGCGGCTGGGCAATGTCAGCGAGGCCACGATCTACGGCGCTGACATTACTGCATCCTGGCGTCCGGATCTTCTGGAAGGCTTGACGCTCAGCGCCGCACTTGGTCTGCTAGATAGTGAGCTGGGATCGTTTGCATCCTCCGCCGGCGTCGTACCTGCGGGAAACAAGCTGCCGGACGCGCCCGATCTCAGCGGAACGCTGGGGGCCGACTATGAGTTTGACCTTGCTGAGGCTTGGACGATGCGGCTGCAGGCAGAGGGTCGTTATACCGGCGACCAGTTCAAGGACTCGCTCAACGATTCCCTGATCGCAACCGACAGCTACTGGACGCTCAATGCGCGCGCGATCCTCGATCACATCGATGGCTGGTCAGTTTCGCTTTGGGGGCGCAACGTCACCGACGAGCGCTATGTGACCCAGAGTGTCAACAATCTTCCTCTCGGCTATGGCTTCCGCGTCTACGGTGCGCCGCGGACCTATGGCGTCTCCCTCTCGCGGGATTTCTGATCATGGCGGACAGCGTCTCCATCAATGGCTCTTGCTCACCTCGCTTCGCGCGGGTGCGGGAGGCTTTTGCGGCAAACTTTGCTGACCATGGCGAAATCGGCGCGGGCTTTGCGATCGTGCAAGACGGCGAACTCGTCGCCAACCTGTGGGGCGGCTATGCCGACAAGGCGCGCCAGCGACCGTGGGCGCATGACACCCTCACAAATGTCTGGTCAACGACCAAGGGCGTTGCCGCGATCTGCTTCGCCATGCTCGCAGATCGCGGCAAGCTTTCCTACGAAGACCCCGTCGCCCGCTACTGGCCGGAGTTCGCCGCCAACGGCAAGGCCAGCATCACCATCGCACAGCTCCTGTCGCATCAGGCCGGCCTCTGCGGCTTCGTTGATCCGGTAACAATGGAGGTGATCTACGATCAGGCGCAGGCCGAGGCGTTGCTGGCCGCCCAGGCGCCTCTCTGGCAGCCTGGAACACAGGCCGGCTACCACGCTGTCACCCAAGGTGTGCTCGCCAATGCCCTGTTCCGGCGTATCGAGGGACGCACGCTGGCGGAATTCGTTCGCGCCGAGCTCGCAATGGCTCACGGCCTCGACTTGTTCATTGGACTGCCCGATTCCGAAGCCCATCGCGCCAGCGAACTCGTGGCGCCGCCGACGTTAGCGTCGACCGACGCAAATCCCGTCTCGTCCCCCATACAGCAGGCTGCCCTTGCCAACCCGGTGCTCGATCCGCTCTGGGCAAACACGCGCCCCTGGCGGCTTGCCCCGTTGCCCTCGGTGAATGGCTTCGCCAATGCAAGCTCGCTCGCCCGGCTTTATGGTGCGATGGCAAGTGCGGGGCGACTGGATGGAAAGCAACTTCTCGGAGGCGATGCCATACGTGCTGCGACCGCTGTACGGATCGAGGGACAGGATGCGGTGCTTGGCGTCCACGGCCGATGGGCCGCAGGGCTGCTGCGCAACATAGAGGGCATCTATGGCGACCGGGAAAGCGCCTACGGCCATTCGGGTTGGGGCGGTTCGTTCGCATTCTCCGACCCTGAGCGCAGGTTGGGTGTCTCCTACGTCATGAACGCCATGGGCCACAATCTTATCGGCGATCCGCGCGGGATGGCGTTGGTAAGCGCGACGCTTGCGAGTTGCGATTGATGCAGTTGCAGGGGGCAGCGTAACCAAGTCCCACTAGGCTGTAGACTCATGTGAACTCATTATACCGAAGCATAGTCATACCGAAGCATAGTCGCACTGAGGCGAGCTTGGCCATGGCAGGTAGTTGAAGGCATGGAGATCGAAGCGTGTGCAGACCTGCCTGAAATGCTTTAGCTTGTTGAAGAAGCGCTCGATCAGATCGCGTTGTTTATAGAGGCGCTTTGAGTAGGTGATGTCCTCGACCCGCCTCGGGTGTGGGGTGATGCGGTTCAAGAATTGGGCTCGTGCCCAGCGGAGCCAGTACGGTCGGTTCGGTCACTGCGATCGGCAGGTATTGGGCGATGAACCGCCGCTCCAGTTAGGGCGGGTCGAATGACCAAATTGGACCGACTCAGCCGGATCGCCACAATTCGGGTTTCGGCGGGACTGGGGCCCAAACCTGCCGGTCGTCGTTCAGGCTTGGGGAGGCCCGAATATTCCGGAGCGGGTCACCGCGTTTGTCTCTGGCGGCACCGAGGTCTGCTCTGTCGCCGAGCAGTAGCGCGACAGCAAGTACCAGGCTGACGTCCATCAACGCGACTGCACGTCTTGCTCTGCATATGCCTTTGCGCTGAGGTCGATGAGGTAAGCGTGAATTTGATCCACCTGCTGTTCACTCAGTAGATCGTCGAAGCGGGGCATGCCGTTAGTAGCATAAAGACCGCCATGAACGATCTGACGAAACACGGCGTGCGTCTCGGGCGTCATCTTCCGGAGATCCGGTGTGACCCCAGGGCCTGCATTGGCATGGCAGGCCGCGCAGCGTTCGCGGAACAAACTATCCCCCGTAGCGATATCGGCGAGGGTTCCCGTCTGGGCCGGCGGCGCTGGGATGGGGGGAATAGCAACCTCT
>CAIMMO010000031.1 GCA_903842595.1 uncultured Alphaproteobacteria bacterium | reverse complement strand
GGCTCTCCGGCGAGCGGCCAGCGCGCACCAGCTCGATCATCCGCTCCCTAAACTCGGCCGCGTAAGGCCCCTTTTTCTTTCCCATTGCAGGCTCCTGAAACCCAAATGTTGCGGGCTCCACGAAACCGGGGCAACTTCAGACGGATCTTTGCGCCCCCGATCCTGAAGTGATGCTGGCGGCAGAGAGATCCGTCATGCGGGTCGTCGATTTCATCGCGTTGGCTGATTTGGTGGTGTTGTTGAGCTCGAGCCGGCCGCCGCCTGCGGTCAGACGGTGTAAAGTCAATTCTGCCGCATCTGTAAAACAAAAAACGCCGCCTCGACGTTTGAACGAGGCATCGTTGTGAGATTTCGTCCCACTTTAGCAATATCGATCTTGACGAGCGATTCGAATGCGAGTCGAACTGTGCGGCATAATAGAACTTACACAGCAATCGGAATGAAGGTCGAGAGTCGACGTGGCAGGGGAGCGCAAACGCACAAAAGCCGAGGCCCTTGCCCAAGACGGCGCGCTGAACCCGTCGCCCGCCAAGGTTCGCGACCCAAAATTCCAGGATGGCGGGTTTTTCGACCCGCAAGATCTTGTTCAGGTCAAATACGAAATGCTGCGGAGGGTCCAAGTTGAAAAAACTTCGATTACCGATGCATCTGACGATTACGGCGTGTCCCGCCCGACCTTCTATCAAGCCAAGTCGGACTTTGCGGACGCGGGCATCGCCGGGCTTGTCCCCAAAAAGCGCGGGCCTCGCGGGCCAAACAAGCTCCACGGCGATGTCCTGGCCTTCGTCCTTGAGCGCTTATCACCGGGCGAGCCGATCCGGGCGCGCGAGCTTGCTCGCTTGGTCAAAGACGAGTTTGGCTTCGACGTGCATCCACGAACGATTGAGCGTGCGATCAGGGGAAAAAAAACTGCGCCGTGAACCCCGCGGTCTTGGCGCCATCGGTGCTGGAGCTGCAGGCGCGCTACGAGTCGCTTCGCGCCGCAGTCCTTGGAGAAGAAATCGCGCCGCTCGCTCTCAGCGGGCTCAATGTCTTTCTGCTGCAAGGGATGTGGTCTTGGGCGCGGGCTTCGGCACAACGTCCGTCGCTCGAGCCGAACCGATCTTCGGCTTTCCAGCACGCCGATCTCTGCCCAGACCGTCGCGTGATTGTCCGCCTTCTCGCCGCAATGGCGATAGCGGCCCCTGATCGGAGGACAGCATGAACCCGTCATCCAAGACCCAGCCTCACCACCTGGAACGCGCGGCCTATCTCTACGTCCGACAATCCTCGATGCGTCAGGTGATGGAGAATGTGGAGAGCTCCAAGCGACAATATGCGCTGCGGGGTCGGGCGGTGGCGTTGGGCTGGAAAGAGGAGCAGATCGTCGTCATTGATAGCGACCAAGGCGAATCCGGCGCCTCGGCGTCGTGGCGCGAGGGCTTCCAACGTCTGGTGAGCGATGTCGGCATGGGGCGCGCCGGCATCGTCATGGGGCTTGAAGTCTCCCGTCTGGCCAGGAACAACGCCGATTGGCACCGGCTCTTAGAAATCTGCGCATTAGCCGACACATTGATCCTCGATGAGGATGGGGTTTACGACCCCGCCAGCTTCAATGACAGACTCCTGCTTGGCCTTAAAGGCACGATGAGTGAAGCAGAGCTGCACGTCATCAAAGCCCGACTTCGCGGCGGCATCTTGAATAAAGTGCGGCGAGGCGAATACCGCTGCGTCCTGCCAACCGGGCTGGTTTATGATGAGGCGGGCGATGTTGTCCTTGATCCTGACGCCCAGGTCCGAGAGACGATCATGCGCTTCTTTGAGACGTTCGAGCGCTTGGGAACAGCTTCCCAGACGGTCAAGGCGTTTAGAAAAGAGGGGTTGTGCGTTCCCTCGCGGGCATACAACCGAAACACTGTGGTCTTCCAGCCGCTCACTGCGTCGACAGCGATGCGTATGCTCACCAATCCGCGGTACGCAGGAACCTATGCCTATGGCCGGCGGATGTATCGACGAAGTGCTGAAGGAAAGAAGCTTCTGCGAGCGCGCAAGACGGACGACTGGTTGGCCTGCATCCCGAACGCCCACCCTGGATATATCACCTGGGAGCAGTTCCAACATAATCTTGACGTTCTAAAATCCAATGGCCGCGGGTTCGCATCTGTGCGGGCCTCCCCGCCTCGTGAGGGCGCGGCGCTGCTTCAAGGCCGCGCCGTGTGTGGGCGCTGCGGACGGCATCTGAGCGTCCATTACGCCGCCCGCCGCGGCAAGATCGATACGTGGTATGTGTGTTGCCGGGCTTACGGCGCACGCGGCGAACCCAGCTGTCAAACGATCGCGGGGTGGCCAATCGACGAGGCTGTCAGCGAACTGATCACCGCCGCGATGACGCCCGCCGCCGTCGACTTGGCGATCGAGGTACGCAAGGAGATCGAGGATCGTCACGACGAAGCTGATCGGTTGCGACTTCGCGCTGTTGAGCGCGCCCATGTCGAGGCTGAACTTGCGCAGCGACGATTTATGCTTGTCGACCCCGGCAATCGGCTTGTCGCCGACACCCTTGAACACGAATGGAACGAGAAACTGCGAACGCTATCGGCTGCACAAGAAGAAAGAGAGCGGGGTCGCGAACGTGACCGCCTTGCCGTTGACGTCGCCCTTCGCGAGCGTCTTGCCGCCATGACACGGGACTTCAAAGAGCTCTGGCAGGATCCAGGACTGCCGAACCGCGAACGCAAACGACTGCTGGCCCACATCATCGAGGACGTGACGCTCCTTAAGCTGCCAGAAGCGGGCCTCACCCGCACCTTTATCCGGTTTAAGGGTGGAAAGACCGAGACAGTCACCACCGAAAATCCAAAGTCCTCAGCCCAACAAATAACGACCAAGCCCGAAGTGGTCGAAATGGTCGATGCGCTGCTCGATACGAAAACCTATCCCGAAATCGCGGACATTCTGAACCAGCGCGCCATCCGTCCGGGCGGATCATCGAGGAAAGGAAAGGCCGACGCTCAATTTAGCGCCCTAAAGGTCGCCTATCTTGTCAAAGAATACGACTTACGTCCGCGCTTTGAACGCCTTCGCGCTATTGGAATGCTATCCTCGAAGGAGGCGGCGGCCAGGCTCGGCATTACGGTAGGAACGCTTGTTCGCTGGGCCCGCCACGGCCTCGTTCAGCGGCACGCGCACAATGGTCACGCCTATCTCTATGAGATCCCTCAGGGAAGCGTCCCCGCAAAACACTCAAGCCGTTGGGATCGCCTCGCCGACAGAGCCGCGAAGGTCTCCCCATCACGAGATCAAAATGCTACTCTCGAATCGAAGGAGCTGCAGTGTGAAGCTAGGTAGTTGTAATAGAGGCAGTAGCCTTGACCGTCCCAGTGCAGGATCTTGATCCGGTCGCCCTTGCGCCCCCTGAAGACAACAAGCACCCGCGTGTCGCTCGGCTCCAGCGCAAGACCGTTGCGCGCCAGAGCGCAAAGGCCGCCT
>CAIMMO010000030.1 GCA_903842595.1 uncultured Alphaproteobacteria bacterium | reverse complement strand
GGCTCTCCGGCGAGCGGCCAGCGCGCACCAGCTCGATCATCCGCTCCCTAAACTCGGCCGCGTAAGGCCCCTTTTTCTTTCCCATTGCAGGCTCCTGAAACCCAAATGTTGCGGGCTCCACGAAACCGGGGCAACTTCAGTGCCAGATCGTAAAAACCGCGACGAACAGTTCCCCCTTCGTGGCTTCGTCGCCTGTGGCTCCTGCGGGTGGGGATACACGTCGAGTTATTCGAAGAGCCGCAATGGCGAACGCCACGCCTACTATCACTGCTTCAACAAGAGTTGCGAGCTACGTGGCAAAACCGTGAGACGCGACGACCTCGAAGGCCAATTTGAGCAACTCGTCCGCTCAATGGAACCTGATCCCATGGTCTTTGAAATCGCGACGAAGATGTTCAAGAATGCTTGGACCCAGCGCGCAGCACAGATGGGTGCCCGTCGCCGCGCGCTACAAGCTGAGAGCGACAAGCTAGATGGATCGATTGACCAACTCCTCAACTCTGTCACGCAGGTGAAGTCCCAAACGGTGCTCGCGACGTTTGAAAAGAAGATCGAGGATCTGGAAAATCAGAAGCTCGTAATCGCCGAACGGCTGGCGCAAAGCGAACAACCGAGGCTTTCATTCGACGATTCAGTTCGAACCGCTCTCGCGTTTTTGCAAAGCCCTTGGAAACTCTGGACGTTTGGCAACTACGAGCACAAGCGACTGCTACTGCAGCTCGCTTTTTCGAAGAGGATCGAGTGGGTGCTGAAAGAGGGACTTCGAACCGCCGAAATCGCTTTGCCCTTTCGGGCTTTAGCTAACTTCTCGTCTGCTGGGGAAGGCGGTGGTGGAGGGGACTGGATTCGAACCAGTGTACGCAGTGAAGCGGGCAGATTTACAGTCTGCTGGAATTAACCACTCTCCCACCCCTCCAGGGCCGAGTGCGACGGCTTGACGCCGCCGCAGATGAAGCCGAAACGAACCCCGGCCTCACAGCGGAGCGCGTCTTATAGTGACGAAGGATCGACCACGCAACCGGGGTGGAAACGCTGGAAAATCAGGTGATTTTCGCGGATCGCGCGAAGGCGGCAAGCCGGTGGAGCGTCAAACCCGCCGTGATGGCGAGCAGGCTGGGCTACCTGCCGGCGACAAGCCCTGGACCCGCGGACGGCCCGAGCAAAGGCGCGATCAGGCCCCCTCCAGCGACCAGCGCGGGGCTCGCCCGCCCCACAAGGACAGCCGCCAGCACAAACCCGCCTTCGATCGCCGCGAGGCGGCTTTCGAGGAGAATGGCGAAGTCTGGATATGGGGGCTGCACGCCGCCGGAGCCGCGCTCAACAATCCGCTGCGCAAGATCAGCGTCGCCTACATCAGCCCTCGCGCCGCCGAGCGCACCGGGCTTGATCTGAACGCTCTTCCCCGTTTCGCTCACGTGATGGAGCCGCGCGACATCGACATGAAACTGCCACCCGGCGCCGTGCACCAGGGCCTGGCCGTTCGTTGCCGCCCGCTGGATGGGATCGACATCACCGACGCCGCCATGCGGCCGGAGCAGACGCTGGCGATCCTCGACCAGGTGACCGACCCGCAGAATGTCGGCGCCATCTTCCGCTCGGCTGCCGCATTCGGAGTCGGCGCGGTCGTGATGCAGACGCGCAACGCGCCGGCCGCCGGCGGCGCGCTGGCGAAGGCCGCGGCAGGCGCGATTGAAGTGGTTGACGAGGTGCGTGCGGTCAATATCTCGCGCGCGATCGACGCGCTCACGGATTCGGGATGGAATGTCGTCGGACTTGATGGTTCAGCCGAGCTGACGCTGGACCAGGCGATTGCTGGACCTGAGCCTGTGGCGATCGTGCTGGGCGCCGAGGGCGCTGGCATCCGGCATGGCGTCGCCAAAGCCTGCACGCAACTGGCACGGATTCCGATGCAGCCGGGTATGGAGAGCCTGAACGTGTCCAACGCCGCGGCCATCGCCTTCTACGAAGCGATGAAGCGCAAGGGAATTGTTCCGCCGCCGTCTGCCGCCCGCCTGCCTGAGGATGAAGGTGGATTCGACGGCGAAGCAGAGTAGACTTGTCGTCGACCTGAGGAGACGCGGATCATGCGCATTGCAGTCGCTATGGTGCTTGCCTTGATCGCTGTCGGCGCCGCAGCCGTCTGGGGCATTGGCGAGTTCGGGTCCACATCGACTGTCGTCAGCATTCCCCGTGAGCCCATCGTGCGTGAGCCGCAAGTGGTCGCTGCGACGACACCCGCACCCCTGGCACCCCAGGCGCGGACGACGCCTGCGCCTGCTTCGACGCCAGCTGCGCCGAACGAACCAGCGGTGGAAGCGACTGCTCCGCAACCGGCAAGCCCGCCAGCGGTTAGCTTCCGCTCCACACTCGCCGAGCAAGGCGAGCCGCTCCCGAGCGCGCCTGCGGCCGCACCCACGAACGGGGTAACGCCGCCGCCATCCACGACGACGCCGGCCGAACAGCGGGTGTCGCCGCAACAGGCGGGCAATTCGCAGGCTGCTGCACCGAGTGGGCTGGAGACGCAGTTCAAGGCGCGGCGCGTAACGTACAACAGGCCGCCGGAGAAGCTGGCGCTCAGCAAGCCGGTGGACGTGTCGCTGGTTGTCAACGCGACGAACGACGAAGCGGCGGGCCGCGAGGCCCTCGAAGGATTCAAGGGCGAGATCGTCGAGCGTGATGTTGAACTTTCCGACACGGTCTCGGCGCAGCTGACGGGCGTCGGTTTCGACATCACCTCACAGACGGTCGAGCGGCAGCGGCTCTCGGGCAAAACCGTGAACCGTTGGCAGTGGCGGGTGACGCCGACGGAGCCGGGACAGCACACGCTGATCCTCGAAATCTTCGGCTACGCGACCGGCGCGCTCGATGCCGAGCCGCTGGACGCCTATCGCGACGTGATCACGGTGGAGGTCGAGCAGATCGACCAACTCGTCAGCTGGGCCAGAGGCGTGCAGCCCCTGTTTGCGGTGCTGGCGGCGCTCGCCGGCATCGGCTCAGCTGTGTTCGCCTTCCTGCGGTTCAGGGAAGAGAAGAAGCAGGCCAAGGCGGCGACACGAAAACCGGAAGCGTGAGGCCTATCTCAGCAGCTCCCTCGCCGCCGCTGTCATCGCCTTGACGCCAGCCGCAATCGTCGGATCCGCATCAGGCGCGAACTCCGATGAGTGGAGTGCCGGGAGCGGTTTGGCGCCGGGCTTCTGTGCTGCGTCGAACTTGTCCCGCGCGACCGCGCCGATCCAGAGCAGCATGATCGGGATTTTTTCCGGCGTGCGGCCATAACGGGCGAAGTCTTCGCCGCCCATGCTGGGCGTTGCGGTGTGGATCGCTCTGGCGTCGAACTCCTTGCGCAAGGCGTCAGTGACGCGCGCAACAAGAGCGGGATTGTTGTAAAGCGACGGCGTGGCATCGGCGCGTATGCGCATCTCGATCGCCGTGTCGGGGTCCAGGCCCGCCGCCATCGCCTCGGCGCGGGCGATGCGCTCGATGCCCTTCAGCAGTTTTTCGCGCGTGGCGTCCGCAAACGAGCGGACAGTCAGCTGCATGTTCACTTCGTCGGGAATGATATTGTGCTTGAAGCCGCCATTGAGCGCGCCAACTGTCACAACGCCTGCGTCATCGGGCGCGATTTCGCGCGAGACCAACGTCTGCAGCGTTGTGACGATGCGGGCGGCCGTTACGATGGGGTCCTTCGTGTCCTGAGGATAGGCGCCATGCCCGCCGACGCCGGTGACCTTGATGTCGACGCTGTCGACATTCGCCATGACAAAGCCGGAACCGACGCCAAGCTCACCGGCGGGAAGCGCGGCGTTGTCGTGCAGGCCTATGACATGATCCGGCCTGGGGAAGCGCGTGAAAAGGCCGTCCTCGATCATGCTGAGCGCGCCGAGGCCGATCTCTTCGGCCGGTTGGGCGACCATCACCAGTGTGCCCTTCCACTCGGCTTTGCGAGCGACGAGATCACGCGCGGTTCCGATCCAGATTGTCATATGGAGGTCGTGTCCGCAGGCGTGCATCACGCCGGACTCTTCCCCGCTCCACGCCATGTCCCTCGCCTTCGAAGCGTAGGCGAGACCAGTCTTCTCGACGAGCGGCAGTGCGTCCATGTCGGCGCGGATCATCAGCGTCGGCCCGGGGCCATTCTCGAGCACGGCGACGAAGCCGTAGCCGCCGACGCCGTCCTGGATCTTCCCATAGTCCTTCAGCGCGCGTGCCTTGACCCAGGCATCGCCAAGGCCCGTCGTCACCTTGAAGCCGAGGCGCTTCATCTCCGCAGCGAGGATCGCGGAGGTGTTCTTCTCCTGGAAGGACAGCTCGGGGTTGGCGTGCAGGTGCTCATAGAGCTGGCGAAGCGTCTTGCCGTCCGCACTGAAGTTCGGGGCCTTGAAAGCCGGCTGGGCGGCGGCCGGTTGCGGCGCCGATGCACATGCTGCCAGCAGGGACATGCCGAGTGCGAGAATGGCCTGTTTCATCGTAGGGCTCCCGTTTGGGCTTGTGTAGCGGGGACCCGTTGTCTCGTCGACAGGCGCGTAGCGGGCGCGATCAGGTAATCAGCGCATAGTCCATGTCGAGTTCATCGGCCGCCTGCTCAAGGCGGCGTTCCACGGATTCGGAGACGAGCGCGCGATAGGTGGGCGTAACTTTCAGCGTCAGCGTGTCGCCATCGCAGGTCAGCCGCGCATGCTTGAGCAGATCGGCGGAGCGTCCGGAGAAATCGGCGGCGAGGCGCATGAGGGCGCCTAGCGCGCGCGCCTTGCCTGCCGTGTTCACGTCGAGAAGCTTCTCGCTGACATCGTTGCGCAGACCGCGTTTGAAGCGCGAGGCGACGGCCAGCGCGAGGGCTGCCCGGTCGCGATGGTTGAGGCCGGGCAGCGGCGCGCGCGCCACGAGATCGAAGGCGAGATCGGCGCGATGGTCGGGGTGCAGCAGGGCGCCGATGTCGACGAGGCGGCAGGCGGCGGCGGACAGGCGCGCATTCAGCGTGTAGGGCGCAGCCTCACTCGCCCAGTCCGCCAGCGCGCGGCCGAATTCGGAAGCCTGCTCGTCTGCGATCAGCGCATCAAGTCCTGCATCCAGCGGGTCTTCCTGGCGTTCCGCAGGATCGAGGCTGTCGAAGATTATGCCCTCACGCACGCCATAGGACGAGATCATCACTGACTTGAACTTGCCGATCTCGATGACGTTCTTCAGCACGGTGGCGGCATAGGGGATGGTGATGGCGCGCTTGCGGGCGACCTCCTGCAGAAGCTCCGCATACTTCTTGCCAGCCAGCACGTCGCCGAGAAGCTTGAGGAGGTCCGCTGCGTCCATCTCATAGTTCTGCAGCATGTGCAGCGGCGCGCGGGTCAGCTCCATGTGCATCGTGCCGATGGCGCGCCATGCGCCGCCAACAGCGAAGAATACGTCGCCGGACTTCTTCAGCTCTGGCGCGCTGGAAAGGACTTCCTTCGCGCGCGCATTGATCTTGTCCTCGTTAAAGGCGCCGCCCGTGTCGAGCGCGAGTGGTCCGAGTGGATAGGTCGAGCCGGACTCATACCGCCCGCCCACCAACCGCGCGAGTTCGAGGCTGGAGCCCCCGAGGTCGCCCACCACGCCATCGACGCCCGGGGTGCCGGCAAGCACGCCCTCTGCCGCAAAGCGCGCTTCGTCGCCGCCGGTGAGGACCCGAAGTTGCAGACCCGTTTCCTTCTTCACACGCTCCACGAATTCCTTGCCATTCGATGCGTCGCGAACGGCTGCGGTGGCGAAGGGGAAAAGAGCCTCCACCTTCTGCGCGCGCGTGATCGATGCGAAGCGCGACAGCGCCGCTGTGGCTATCTCGACGCCTTCGGCATTCAGCTCGCCCGTCGCGGTGAGCCCGCGGCCGAGCCCGGCGAGCACCTTCTCGTTGAAACGCGGCTGCATGGCGCGGCCACGCACGTCATAGACGACGAGGCGGACGGAGTTGGAGCCGACATCCATTACGCCGACGCGCCGCCAGCGAATGGGCTTGCCGGACGTCTTTGATCTGGCTGGTGAAGTCACCGTCATTCGCCTAGCCCGACCATCTGGCCTGATTCCGTGCAAACAGTCCCATTGTCACAGGGACATAGGCCGGGATTCGCCGGCGTCAGGCCCTGGGCTTCAGCTGCGGCGGGGTGGTCAGCCGCAGCGCGCTACCTCTGCCAGACAGGCTGGGGTTTTCAAGGAAGTAATCGTGCGCCGAGAAGGCCTGGCGACCCTTGCCCGTCGCGTTACGCACATAGCGTCCATCGGGACGCAACGTCCAGCTTTGCGCGCGGTCATTGAGATTCGCCAGCATGATCTGGTCGAGAACCTGATTGTGGACGGTGGGGTTCTTGATCGGTGTGAGCGTCTCGACACGCCGGTCGAGATTTCGCTGCATCCAGTCGGCCGAAGTTATGAACACCTTTGCTTCGTCGGACGGCAGCCCTGCCCCGTTGCCGAAGCAGACGATACGCGCGTGCTCGAGGAAACGGCCCACCATCGAGCGAACCTCGATGTTCTCCGACAGGCCCGCGACGCCAGGCCGCAGACAGCAGATACCCCGGATGACGAGCTGGATCGACACGCCAGCCTGGCTCGCCTTGTAAAGCGAGTCGATGATGGTCTCGTCGACGAGCGAGTTCAGCTTGGCCCAGATCTGCGCAGGTCGCCCTGCCTTCGCATGGGCAATCTCGTCCTCGATAAGCTGGATGAGGGTCGTCTTGAGGTTCATCGGCGAGATGGCCATCGACTCCATCTCCTTCGGCTTGGAATAGCCGGTGACGAAGTTGAACAGGCGGCCGGCATCGCGGCCAATCTTCTCGTCGGCGGTGAACAGCGAGAGGTCGTCATAGATGCGCGCGGTAATCGGATGGTAGTTGCCGGTGCCGACATGGGTGTAGGCACGAAGGCTGCCCTGCTCGCGGCGGATCACCAGCGAGACCTTGGCGTGGGTCTTGAGATCGATGAAGCCGTACACGACCTGGACGCCCGCGCGTTCGAGATCGCGCGCCAGCCGGAGGTTGGCTTCCTCGTCGAAGCGCGCTTTCAGTTCGACAAGCGCGGTGACGTTCTTGCCTGCCTCGGCAGCCTCGATCAGGGCGGCCACGATGGGTGAGTTCTTCGAGGTGCGATAGAGCGTCTGCTTGATGGCCACCACTTCAGGATCCCGCGCAGCCTGCAGCAGGAACTGGGCGACCACGTCGAATGACTCGTAGGGGTGGTGGACAAGAATGTCCTTCACCCGGATCGACGCGAAGATGTCGCCATTGTGCTCGCGCACGCGTTCGGGGAAGCGCGGTTCAAATGGCCGGAAGACGAGATCGGGGCGGCCGTCGACGATCAGCTCCTTGAGCTGGTTCATGCCCATGATGCCTTCGACCTCGGCGACATCCATAGGCTCAGCGCCGATTTCCTCGATGAAGAACGCCTTCAGGCTTTCAGGAGCGCTGCGATCGATCTTGAGGCGCACGATACGGCCGCGGCGGCGCTGCTTCAGCAGGATCTCGAATTCGCGGACCAGGTCTTCCGCCTCTTCCTCGATCTCGATGTCGCTGTCGCGGATGACGCGCAGCATGCAACGTCCCTTGGACACGCAGTCCGGGAACAGCATGTCGAGAAACAGCGTGATAACGTCTTCCAGCGCGATGAACCGGCGCGCCTTCGGCGTCTCCGGCAGTTCGATGAAGCGCTCGACATGGGTGGGGATCGGCACCAGCGCAACCATCTTGGCCTTGTCGCTCGTGCGGATCAGCGAGAACCCCACCGCGAAGCCCTGGTTCGGCAGGAATGGAAACGGGTGGGACGGATCAATGGCCAGGGGCGTCAACACCGGGAAGACGCGCTCCATGAAGCGCAGGCGCAGCCATTCGGTGTCGATATCGGAAAGCTCGTCTGCATCGACGACGGCGAGACCTGCCCGCTTCATTTCGGTGCGGATATCGGTCCAGATGCGCTGCTGTTCAGCCATAAGCTGGCCGGCCTCGGCGCCGATGCGCTGCAGCTGCTGCGTCGGCGTGAGGCCGTCGGACGAAACGCGCGTAATTCCGGTGCGCGCCTGCTGGCGAAGGCCTGCGACACGGACCGAGTAGAACTCATCAAGGTTCGAGGCCGAGATCGACAGGAAGCGCAGACGCTCCAGCAGTGGATGGCGGCGGTTCTCCGCCTCCTCCAGCACGCGGCTGTTGAACTGCAGCCAGCTGAGTTCGCGGTTGAAGAAACGCTCCGGAGAGTTCACCAGCGGAGAGGTAAGTCCCGGTGCATTGCGGCTCGCCGGCGCGCTTTCGCGCACGCGTCCACGCTTCGCTTTCTCAGCTCGGTCTGCCATCATCGCCCAGTGTCTTCGGCCGGTCTGACGCCAGCCATGAAGAACCTGATTACCATCAACTTGTTACGGATCATTTGCCAGACAGGCAGATCATCCCGGATCCATCTCGAGCGCCAACAGCACCGCCCGGGCCGACCGCAACCCCTCGGCCCTGCCCGGCGTACGGGCAATCTGGTCGGCGACCCGCCCGACCGCCTCCCACGACGGCTCCATCCGGTGCGCAAGGTAAGTCACGGATTCTTCGGGGATTATCAGGTGCCTCAGGGCGCATTCCTCACGCAGCCGGTCAGCGAGTGTCTCATCGTCAGGCGGGTCAATATGGGCGACCGGCATAGCCGCGAGGCGGGAGCGGAGGTCGGGCGGGGTCGTGAACCATCGCGCTGGCTCGGTGCGGCCAGAAAGAAGCACGGGCGCGCGACGGTCCCGGCACAGGTTAAGCGCCGCAAACAACCCCATTGCCGCAGCCGGGTGGTCGGCGTCATCCACCGCCAGGGCGGATACGGACAGCCACGCGATCTCATCGATTTCCGCGGTGCCCAGAGCCTCGCCGGTAACATAGGCTGCGCGCGCATCCTCCGCCCACATCCGCAGCAAACGCGTCCGACCGGCTTGCGCCTCGCCAACCAGCGCCATCTGTCCGCCCGGCCAGAGCCGCCAGCAACGTATCGACGTCACAGCGGTCGCGTAGGACCCTGACTCGATCAGAGGCCGGCTCTCTGGGTCTGCCTTGGGAAAGTCGAGGAACAGCTGGCCGGCGTGCCGGCTGCCGCCCGATGCGCCTGTCATGGCGCTCCCGTCGCCTGAAGCACCCAGCCGCCATTGGCGCTGGTCAGTTCAACGCCGCGCGAACGGAGGTCGGACTGCAGCTGCTCGGGACTGCCCGCATAGTTGAAGGTGATGTCGGCGCCCGCGACCGAGATTGACTCAACATTGAGATCCCGCACCAGTCGCGAGGACTCGAGCCCCTTGCGAATGCGGGTCCACTGCTGCAAGTCAGCGAAATTCGCCACCAGCGACACGCCCGTCGAGCCGGTGGACCGGATAACCGACGAAGCCTTCCATGCGCGCTCCATCTCGCCCACCGCAGCGGACTGAGCCGAGCTGAGGCTCACGAAAGGTCCGACGACGCCGATGGTGGGGTTGGGCAAGGTGGCGCGCATGTCGGTGAGCCGCACATAGTATTGCGGCCCCTGCATGTACGCCTCGGCGATGACACCGCGGGCTGCGCCTGCCGCGGTCAGTTCGCTCTGGACATCCGCAGTCGTCGGGCGCTGCGACCAGGCGCGCGTCGAGGCGATGTAGGGCGCCAGCGAGGTCTCATCTGCCTTGCCGGACGATCCCGAAACCCACTGCGCAGCCCAGTCATTGGGGTTCACATTCGCCGCCGCGACCGGAACGACGAGCGCCAGCGCGGCCTGATTGTCGACATAGGGAACGCCGCGCTGATCGAGGTAGGCGCGCACGCGTTCTTCATCGAACGTCCAGGTGACCACGCCGGTCGCACGGATGCCGCCCGACACCGACGAACTCTTCATCTCGCCCTGGTTCTGATAGCTGCGATAGAGCTGTGCAACTGCCGAGGCTTCGATCGGCTGGGCGGCGCGGGCACGGTCTTCCGGCAGCGTCAGCCGGTTGATCAGACGCTGGGCGCCCGTCAGGCGGGCCTCGTTCCTGCCCTGAAGGCTGGCGTCGGCGGCCGAGGGCGCCACACGATCAACCACAAGGTCCTTCACCCGGTAGACGGAATTCTGGGCAAAAGCGGCGCCCGCGGCGGCGGCGGATACAGCAAGGACTGCAACGAATCTGGCAATTTTTCTCATGGCGGGCAGTCGTATCAGCGCCTTCCGGCAACTTAAAGGCAGGTTGTGCATGATCGCTTTGTCATGCTGGCGATAACTCCACGGATCGTGTTAGTGCCCGCGCATGAGCGGTGAAGATTCCAGCAAGCCCCTGACCTATCGCGATGCAGGCGTCGATATCGACGCAGGCGATGCTCTGGTGGATGCCATCAAGCCGCTGGCGGCTTCAACCCGTCGTCCCGGCGCTGACGGCGCGCTCGGCGGTTTCGGCGGGCTGTTCGACCTGAAGGCTGCAGGGTTCAAGGACCCCGTGCTCGTTTCAGGGACAGATGGTGTCGGCACCAAGCTGATGCTGGCCTTCGCCACCAACCGGCACGAAACGATCGGCATCGACCTCGTCGCCATGTGCGCCAACGACGTGCTGGCCCAGGGCGCCGAGCCGCTCTTCTTCCTTGACTATTTCGCGACCGGAAAGCTCGACGCTGGCACAGGCGCAAAGGTTATCACAGGGATCGCCGAGGGGTGCCGCCAGGCGGGCTGCACGCTGGTCGGCGGCGAGACGGCAGAGATGCCGGGAATGTACGCGCCGGGCCACTATGACCTTGCAGGCTTCGTGGTCGGCGCGGTCGAACGCCCCGACATCCTTCCGAAGACGGACGACATGAAGCCGGGCGACGTCCTCGTGGCGCTGGCCTCCTCCGGCCCGCACTCGAATGGGTATTCGCTGATCCGCCGCATCGTCGAGCGCACCGGGCTCGCGTGGGAAGATTGCGCCCCATTCGACGAGAAGAAGAAACTCGGCGAAGCGCTGCTCGCGCCTACGCGCATCTATGTGAAATCGCTTCTACCCCTGATCCGCAACAAGCGCATAAAGGGCCTCGCCCACATTACCGGTGGCGGCCTGACCGAGAACACGCCGCGCATGCTGCCGGATCATCTCGTCGCGAAGATCGACGACAAGGCGTGGACGCTGCCGCCCGTGTTCGACTGGCTGCAACGCGCAGGTTCCGTTTCCGACGCTGAGATGCGGCGCACATTCAACTGCGGCGTCGGTATCGTGATGGCGGTTGATCCTGTGGTGGCGCAACCGCTGATGGAGCGCCTGATCGACCAGGGCGAAGAGCCGTTCGTGATCGGCGAGCTTGGCGCAGCGTGACGCGGAAGCGCCTCGGCATCCTCATCTCCGGACGCGGCTCGAACATGGAGGCGCTGCTCAGGGCTGCGCTTGATCCGGCGTGGCCGTGCGAGCCTGCGCTGGTGCTGTCCAACCGGCCCGACGCTGGAGGCCTCGACAAGGCGCGCAGCTATGGCGTTCACACTGCCGCAATCGACCACAAGAACTATGGCAAGGACCGCGAGGCTTTCGAGCGGGCTGTCGATGCCGAGCTGCGCAATGCGGGAGTTGAACTCGTCGCCCTCGCCGGCTTCATGCGCGTGCTGACGCCGTGGTTCGTGAACGCGTGGGCCGGGCGGCTGATCAACATCCACCCCTCGCTCCTGCCGCTCTATCCCGGCGTCGACACGCACCAGCGCTGCCTCGACGCAGGCGACGCGGTGCACGGCTGCACCGTGCACCAGGTGACGGCTGGCGTGGACGAGGGTCCGGTGATCGGATCAGCCGAAGTTGACGTCATGCCTGGCGATACGGCTGATACGCTGGCCGCCCGCGTCCTCAAGGCCGAACATCAGCTTTATCCGCGCTGCCTCGCGGCAGTTGCGCGAAAGGGCGGAACGCGTGTGCGCGAAGATGTTGTAAGCGATGGCGTGAGGGTGCGTCTCTACGCCCCGCGTGGTTAGACTTTGCTCTCGCCCACGAACTGCAGCCCCGCCACAGCCCAGGTCTGCCAGGTCACATAGGCCCAGCGGCTCGTCCCCTGCGCTGTCAGCTTGACGCGATCGGGCAGGTAGGTGCTGCGCACGAACTCTATCCGCGCGCCGGTGTCGCTGATGTTCTTGACAACCACGTCCATCCGCTCGCCGGTCTGGAAGCTGATCGTGCCGGGCCGCCAGGCATCTGCCCGGATCGCCCGCTTCCCGAACGTCTGCACGGCGACCCGCTCAGGCGCGAACGCCGGGGTCGCGGCGATGCGCTGCATGCGCTGCGCGAGCGTCGCGGAGATTGGTTTCTGTTTCCTGCCCAGCATCGCCGGCTCCATAGTGGTACCTTGCTGAGCCACAGCGCAAGCCGCGTGCCGGTTCGCAGCCCGGCGCGCCGCCGCTTGCCCCGCGCGAGCGTCAGGCTGGCATCAGCTTGGTCGCCGATTTCTGCCATACCGCCCGGCATGTGGCGCAGAACGGAGCAGTTCGCCTGACGGTTGAAGCCGTTAAGCATGACCCGCTCAGGGACCTTCCTCTGGACGGGCCGGGCAAGTCGCGGCTACCTAACGACGATGACCCATGCCTCCGAAACCTCCCTGATCGAAGCCCGCAAGGCCCGGGCAGTCGCCTGGTTCCAGCAGCTCCAGACCGACATCAT
Organism: uncultured Alphaproteobacteria bacterium; assembly: GCA_903842595.1. Taxonomy (GTDB): domain Bacteria; phylum Pseudomonadota; class Alphaproteobacteria; order Caulobacterales; family Hyphomonadaceae; genus UBA7672. Next base: position 50,287 of record CAIMMO010000030.1, on the reverse strand, counting down.
CGGCCGCTTCGAGGCGCTTGAGGAGGCCGCCGGCCCGCCGCTGTACAAGGGTGCAGCCGGCCGATTCGAAAAGACGCCCTGGAAGCGCGGCGACGGCTCGAAGGATCTTGGCGGCGGCACGATGGCCATCATGAAGGGCCGGCTGTTCGAGAAGGTCGGCGTGCATGTCAGCTGCGTCTTTGGCGAGTTCGCGCCGGAATTTGCAAAGACCATCCCCGGCTCGGACGCTTCTGGCGGCAAGTTCTGGGCGGCGGGCATCTCGCTGATCGCCCACATGGTCAATCCACGGGTACCGGCGGTGCACATGAACACGCGCATGCTGGTCACGTCGGAAAGCTGGTTCGGCGGCGGCGCCGACCTCACCCCCCTGCTCGACTACCAGCGCCAGCAGGACTACCCCGATACAATCCAGTTCCACGCCGCCATGCAGGCCGCCTGTGACGCGCATCCGCCGGTCGACTACGCCGCGATGAAGAAACACTGCGAAGAATATTTCTACCTGCCTCACCGCGACGAGCCGCGCGGCATCGGCGGGATCTTCTACGACCGCTACAATTCAGGCGACTGGGAGAAGGACTTCGCCTTCACGCAGGATGTCGGTCGCGAGTTCGCGACGGTCTACCCGGAGATCGTCCGCAAGCGGATGGCAGAAAGCTGGTCACCCGCCGAGCGCGAGGAACAGTTGATCCGCCGCGGCCGCTATGTCGAGTTCAACCTGCTGTACGACCGTGGCACGACATTCGGCCTGAAGACCGGCGGCAATGTCGCCAGCATCCTGTCGTCCATGCCGCCCGTGGTGAAGTGGCCGTAGGACGCCCCAACGGCAGGGCAATCCAGTTCCGCGGTCAGACCAGTCGAAGCAACTCCTCCCGCCCGAGAGAGAAGTCGCTGGAAATCCAGGCTTCCTCGGCCGTCTTCAATGCTTTCCCCACCATCGGACCAGTGGCAAGGCCAGCAGCAAGCAGGTCGGCGCCTGTCAACGGCATCGTCGGCGACGACCAGCTGTCTGCGGCAGACAGCACCGTCCGCCAGTGCGCTGCGCCAGAGCCCGCAAGCCCCAGTGCTGCGCGATCCTTCACAACCTGTACGCCAGACCTGTAGATCGCCGCCCTTATCTGCGCCGGCGTTGACCCTTCCAGAGGGCTCTGGTCGCCGGCCGCGCGATTGAGCCTGAAACGCTCTTCGTTCGACAACTTCAGCCGATTGCTCACCTCGCGTACGGCTGCTTCATCCTTCCAGAACAGGGCCAGCATGCGCTGCATCGGATCAGCGGCAACGCCGTCCTCGCGCGCCGACGTCACAAGCCTGCCCAGCAGGTCCAGCCCCTTCGCCTCCGGGAACAGCTGCGCCAGCACGCCGCTCGCCTCCATCGCCCGCAAGGACGGCATGGGCTGCAGCGCCGCGAGCAGCTTCTTCGTCTCCATCCAGATCCGCTCGGCGGAAATGCCGGCCAGCCCAGCGCGCAGCCGTCCGCACGCCTCCAGCCCCGCAGCATCCGGCGTCTCGCGCGCGTACCAGGCCTGAAAGCGGAAGAATCGCAGGATGCGGAGATAGTCCTCGCGAATGCGCGTGTCGGGATCGCCGACAAAAACGATCCGGCGCGCAGCGACGTCATCGAGGCCGCCGCCAGTCGGATCATGCACAACGCCCTCGCGATCAACGTAGAGCGCATTCATCCGGAAGTCGCGTCGCTGCGCGTCCTCGGACCAATCTGTCGTGAACGCCACCACAGCCCGCCGCCCGTCCGTCTCGACGTCGCGCCGCAACGTCGTCACCTCGAACGGCTTGTGATCGGCGACCACGGTCAGCGTGCCATGCTCGATGCCGGTGGGGTGAACCGCGATGCCTTCGGCGCGCATCACCTGCTCCACCCGATCAGGCGTCAGCTGGGTCGCGATATCGATATCAGCAACAGGCTCGCCCAGCAGCGCGTTGCGCACGCACCCGCCGACGAACCGCGCACAACCCGGCTGCGCTGCTTCGAGCGCATCCATCACCCGCTGTGCGGCGATCATCCAGGGCTGGGGCGCCAGCCGGTGCATGGATCAATTGCCCGTATCGCGCGGCGCAACCGGCGCCTGCGACGGGGTGATGGTTGTGGTGTTCTCGCCGCCCGGCAGGGCGGCCTGCGCGCAGTCGACCTCTTTCGGCGGCACGATGCGGCCTTCCGCGTCATATCGCACGGGGTCGTAGCACTTCTCCGTCTCGCGCGGCTGGAAGATGGCGGGCAGGATCAGCCCCAGCACCGCGATTACCCCGCCGATGATCACCAGCCGAGTCAACGGCCAGCGATCCCGCACGCGCAGGTCGCGCGAGGCGGCCCGATAAACCAGGAACACCGCGAACGGGATGAGGAAGAGCAGGAGTTCGATCAGGATACGCTGGGTCATGCTTGTCCGGGTCAGGCATAGAGGCGGTCATAGAGGGATTTCACAATGCCCGCCGTGGCGCCCCATATATAGCGCCCGTTGTGCGGCATGGCGTAATAGGCGCGCAAGACCCCCCTGTATTCCTTCTCGTGGCGTTCATGGTTGGCCGTATCCATCAGGAAGCTCAGCGGCGTCTCGAACACGTCGGCAACTTCGCGTGCATGGGGAACCGGAACAAAACCGTCCGGTAGCAGCCCCACGAATGGCGCGATCGCAAATCCGCTGCCTGTCAGATAGGTATCGCCCTGTCCCAGCAACTTGACGCTCGCCTGATCGACCCCGACCTCCTCGTGCGCCTCGCGCAGGGCCGCCTGCAGCGGCGTCTCCCCGGGCTCGATCCGGCCGCCCGGAAAGGCCACCTGCCCCGCATGGCGCGCCATCGTGTCTGGCCGAAGCGTCAGCAGGACGCTGAAATCCTGGCCCCGATCGATGAGCCCCACCAGAACAGCCGCACGCCGATAGACACCGCCCGGAGGCGCGCGCCAGTCCGGGTTGAGGTCATAATCCGTCCGCACGGGCTCATCGAAGGTTGCGTCCATCGATTCCAGACGATCGGCCGCACGTTCGAGAAAGTCGGCTTTTGTGCTGAAAGTCATGGGCTAAGCCGTTTTGCCGACTGCAAACCGGATTCCCGATGACGCCACGCTCATCGTCGCCGCCCCTGCGTCCTGCTCAGCCCAGCTGACCAGTTCATACCAGGCCGTCCGCGCCAGCCTCGCCTCGAGCCCGCCGCGCACCCGGACATAGGTCGACGGCTCGCCGGTTCGGGCGTCCGTCTCGACACGGAGCGGATGCTCGGCGTCGACTGCCACGACATCGCCCACATTGGTCGTGACCAGTATCACCTGATGTCCGTCCGACTCATGCCGGTCCACGCGAACCCCGAGAAACGGGGAGTCCTCAACCTTCACCACCACTTTTTCGTGAGGGGTGACGAGGTAATGCCCGTCGGGGTCCCGCCGCAGGATCGTCGAGAACAGGCGAACGAGCTTTTCCCGGCTGAACCGCACGCCATCCTGCCACCAGGAGCCGTCGCGGCGGATTTCCAGGCCGATGTCCCCGCAAGGGTCGGGGTTCCACAAATGCACCGGAGGCAAGGAACGGGGCTTTTCCAAACCCGCTTCCACCTGCAAGGTGGAAACCAGCTCCGCAAGCGATGTGGCGTTCGGGGCAATCGCGTTCGACATGGGCGGCTCGGCTCCGGGTTCGCCTCACAGATAGGTAAATGCGCAGCATGAGTGAAGCCGGTATCGCCAACGCTCCCACCCAGGACATCGTCAAGGAAGCTGACGCCGCTGTGCAGCTGCTGGCCCAGGTCCGCGCCGAGATCGGCAAGGTCGTGTTCGGGCAGGAGCGCGTCGTCGAGCTCGTGCTCGCCACCATCCTTGCGGGCGGCCACGCCCTGCTGATCGGCGCCCCGGGCCTCGCCAAGACCAAGCTGGTCGAGACCACCGCCCGCGCCCTTGGCCTCGACTGGGGCCGGGTCCAGTTCACGCCAGACCTGATGCCGTCCGACATCCTCGGCTCGGAAATCCTCGACGAGAGCGGCGGTGGCGGTCGCGCCTTCCGCTTCGTGAAGGGTCCGATCTTCACCAGCCTGCTGATGGCTGACGAGATCAACCGCGCCTCGCCCCGCACCCAGTCCGCCCTGCTGCAGGCGATGCAGGAGCGGCATGTCACCGTCGCCGGCGCCAGCTACGAGCTGCCCAAACCGTTCCACGTCCTCGCCACACAGAACCCGATCGAGCAGGAAGGCACCTACCCGCTCCCGGAAGCGCAGCTCGATCGTTTCCTTCTGAAAGTCGACGTCGACTATCCGGACGCCGAAACAGAACGTCGCATTCTCGTCGAGACGACAGGCATGGGCGACGCCGTCGTACGTCCGATCCTCGATGCCGAAAAGCTTATCGCGCTCCAGTCGCTTGTCCGCCGCATGCCTGTGCCAGAGACTGTGCTCGAGGCGATCCTCCGCCTCATCCGTTCGGCGCGTCCGGAGCAGACCGATCATCCGCAGGTCAAGAAGCGCGTCGACTGGGGTCCGTCTCCACGCGCCGGTCAGGCGCTCATGCTCGCCGCCCGTTCGCGAGCGCTGCTGCGAGGCCGTCTCGCGCCGTCGCTCGATGATATCGAGGCTCTGGCCGAACCCGCGCTCGGCCACCGCATGGCGCTGGCCTACGATCCGACCGGCCAGGGGGGCACGCTGTCGGCGCTGATCCAGGAACTTGCCGCCAAAGCCGCCTAACGCCTTCAGGACCTCCCAACTTGCCCCAGGCGCCACTCTCGCAACTGAAAGCCGAAGCCGCCGCACTTGCCGGCGACCTCGGCACGCTGACGACGCGCGCCCGTGCGGCGAGCGCAGCGCACCTCGGCTCCGCCGGGCGACGCAAGGCCGGCATGGGCGAGAATTTCTGGCAGTACCGCCGCCACACAACCGAAGACAGCATCGAGCGGGTCGACTGGCGCCGGTCCGCGCGCGAAGAAAACCTCTTCGTCCGCGAGACCGAACTCGAGACCGCGCGTACGTTCCTGTTCTGGTGCGATCCCAGCCCCGGCTTCAACTGGTCGAGCGCAGACAGCGCGCCGCTGAAGGCTGACCGCGCCCTTCTTCTCTGCATGGCGCTCGCCGGCGCACTGTCGCGCTCAGGCGAACGTTGCGGCGCACTTGGCGGCGGCCGTAGCGCAGTCTCGGGAGCGCGCGCACCCTCGCGTGTCGGCGAAGACATCCGCAACTTCAAGGCCGACCTCCCTTTCCCGAAGCCGCCGCGCGACACCGCCGCAGCGGTCATCTGCAGCGACTTCTACTCGCCGCTCGAAGAATGGCGCGCGCGCCTCTCGCCCGTCGCCGCCAAGTGCCGCGATGGCGTTCTGCTTCAGGTCTGCGACCCGATCGAGGAAGCCTATCCCTTCAACGGCCGTGTGCGATTTTTTCGCCCCGGACAGGATCGTGAGCGCCTGATCGGCCGCGCCGAGTCCATCCGCGAGGGCTATCTCGACAAGTTCGCCAAGCGCCGTCAGGACATGACAGATCTCGCCGCCGAGCTCGGCTGGCGCTTCGTCTCCCACGTCACCAGCGAAGAAGCGCGCACGCCGCTCGGCAAGCTGGCCTACGGCTTCGAGCTGAGCGGGGTCGCCGCTTGAGCCTGGGTCCGTTTCTCTTTCTGCAGCCATGGGCGCTGCTGGGCCTGATCGCATTGCCGCTGCTCTGGCTGCTGCTGCGCGCCACGCCGCCCGAGCCCAAACGTTTTGCCCTTCCCTCGCTCGCGCTGCTCGAAGACCTGAAGCCCGAAGAAGAGACCCCCGCACGCACGCCGTGGTGGCTGCTCCTCCTGCGCATGATCGCGCTCGCCCTCGCCATCCTGGGCTTCGCGCGCCCGACCTGGGCGCCCAATGCGCAGGTCAACACCATCGGCGGTACGCTGATCATCGTGGACGATGGCTGGACCAGCGCAGAACGCTGGCGCGATATCATCCGCACCGCCACTGCCGCCGTCGATGAAGCCTCGCAGGATGGCGGGGGCGCGATCCATGTGATGTTCACCGCGCCCCGCGATGTCGCCCGCGACCCGTCCGAAGCGCTCGACGCTGAATCCGCGCGCCAGTTGCTCCGCAACGCACGCCCCGCCGCGTGGCTGCCCGATCGCAATGCAGCGCTCGAACAGCTCAACGCAACGCCGCTCAAGCCCGGCCGCATCGTCTGGGCGACCGACGGCTTCGACCATGACAGCGCCGCCGCTTTCTCGCGCGCGCTCGCCTCCAAAGCCGCCACCGACGTCCGCATCAACCGGCCGAAGAACGCCTTCGCCATCACCTCGGCAGACTCCTCCGCCGAAGGCGCGCGCGTCGCCGTGGTTCGCTCCAACACCGAGCCGGGCGTCACCGCTGACATCATTGCCGAAACGGCGGAAGGCGCCTCAATCGCCTCCACCCGCATCGCATTCAGCGGCGGCGACACAACCGCCGAAGCCGCCTTCCCCATCCCTGCCGCCGCCTTGAACCGCGTCGCGCGCTTCCGCATCGGTGGATCGCCGTCAGCCGGCGGCGTCTGGCTGTGGGACGACACGGCCCGCCGCCCGCATGTCGGCCTCGCCGACACGCGCGATGAAGCCCAGCCGCTGCTCTCTGAACACTACTACGCGCGCAAGGCGCTCCAGCCCTACGCACAGCTCACCGAGAAACGCCTCGGCGACCTGCTCGACGCCCCGATCGACGCCATCATCATGGGCGACCGCGGCACGATCGACCAGGCGATGAACGATCGGCTCACCGGATGGATCGAGAAAGGCGGCGTGCTCATCCGCTTTGCCGGCCCGCGCCTCGCCGCGCAGGAAGGTGCGCTGACACCCGTCACGCTTCGCCCCACATCGCGCTCGCTCGGTTCCTCTCTCTCGTGGGAGACGCCACAGCGCATCGCAGACTTCCCGAACACCTCGCCCTTCTTCGGCATCCCGCGTCCAACCGACACCGCCGTGCGCCAGCAGGTGCTCGCCCAGCCCTCTTCCGAACTTGAAAGCCTCACCTGGGCCAGGCTTGAAGACGGCACGCCGCTGGTCACCGCCCGCCGCATGGGCCGGGGCGAGTTGATCCTCTTCCACGTCACGGCAGACCCGGACTGGTCCGACCTTCCCTACACCGGCGCCTTCGTCGAGATGCTGCGCCGCTCTGTCGTTTCGGGCGGCGAGCGTTCCGGCCCCGCAGCGCTTGGAACAGAAGGCACGCTGACGCCGACGCGCGTCCTTGATGGCTTCGGCGTCCTGTCGCCGCCACAATCATCCGCCATGCCCATCCCTGCAGCGACCTTCCTGACGACCCGCCCGGGGCCCGCCACGCCGCCGGGTCTCTATGTTGGCCCCGGCGGCGAGCGCGCCCTGAACGCCGGCGCGCCCGCGCCTGGGGCCTTCAACGACTGGCCCCCAGAGGTAAGCGTGACGGAGCAGGCACAGATCATCGAACGGGCAGGTCTCGGCGGCTGGATGCTCGCCCTCGCCCTCGCCATCGTGGCGGCCGACCTGATCATCGCGCTCGCCTTCGCCGGACGCTTGCCGCGCCTGTGGGGCCGCAAGGCCACCGCTGGCTTCGCGATCTTCTTCCTCGCCGCCGCGACACTCACCCTCGCGCCGGGCGCCCACGCGCAGACATCAGAACAACTCGCCCGCGAAGCCGCCGCGAAACTGCGCTTCGCCTTCATCAAGACCGGCGACCGCCGCCTTGACGATACCACACGCGCCGGCCTGTTCGGCCTCTCCTACCAGCTCGGCCTTCGCACCTCGGTCGAGCCTGACCTGCCGCACGGCGTCGACCCTGCGCGTGACAGTCTCGAACTCTACCCGATGATCTATTACGCTGTGCCGCGCGATGCGAAGCCGTTCTCGGCCGCTGCCGCCGCCAGGATCAACGGCTACCTCCGCTCCGGCGGCGCCTTCATCGTCGACACGCGCGATGCAGCCCCCGGCCGCGATGTCTCCGCCGATCTCCAACGCCTGCTCCAGGGCATCGACGCGCCACGCCTGCAGCCTGCGCCCGCCAACCACGTCCTTACCAAGAGCTATTACCTGATCCGCTCCTTCCCCGGCCGCCTCAACGGTCGCCTCTGGATCGAAAGCGGCGCACTCGACCGCGACAGCCGCCGCGGCGATGGCGTCTCCGGCCTTTTCATCGGCGGCTCGGACTGGGCAGGCGCATGGGCGATCGACCAGAACTCCGGCAAACCCCTGCTCACCATGGATGGGGGCCCGCAGGCGCGCGAGATGGCCTACCGCTTCGGCATCAACCTCGTGATGTACATCCTCACCGGCAACTACAAGGAAGACCAGGTTCACATCCCCGACCTGCTTGAACGCCTCGGCACCTCGCGCGACAGGGCGGACTGACCATGATGGATGCGTCCCGCCTCGGCTTCGACCCGCTCATCCCCTGGATCGCACTCTTCGTGCTTGCCGGCGGCGCATTCGCGCTATGGGGCGCCTATGTCGTCTATCGCGGCAAGGCATGGCTCTTCCGCGCCCTCGCCCTAACCGTCCTCACCCTCGCCCTCGCCAACCCGCTCTGGATCGAGGAACAGCGCGAACCCCTGAAAGACGTCGTCGCCGTCATCATGGACCGCTCGGAAAGCATGAACTTCCGCGGTCGCACCGAAACCGCCCAGGCCGCCTACGAGGGCCTCCGCCGCGACCTCGAAGCCGACGAGAACCTCGAACTCCGCATCGCCGAGACGGACCCCGGCGCCGATGGCACCGATATGTACATAGCGCTGCAATCAGCCCTCTCGGATGTCCCGCGTGATCGCATCGCCGGCGCCGTGATGATCACTGACGGCCAGATCCACGACATCCCGGAAGATACCTCAGACGCTGTCCAGCTCGGCCCGGTCCACGCAATGATCGTCGGCGGCGACGACGAGATCGACCGCAATATCGAGATCCAGTCCGTCCCCTCATTCTCCATAATCGACCAGCGCGTCGAGATGCGCGTGCGCGTCAACGACCCAACCGCAGAGACGGTCGAAGTCGGCGTCACCATCAATGGCGAGCAACAGCCCAGCCAGACCATCCGCGTCGGCGAGCCGCAGATGATGCCGTTCACCCTGCGCAGACGCGGCGAGAACCTGATCGTGCTGTCGGTCGACGGCATCCCCAACGAACTGACGCTCGCCAATAATCTGGCCTCAGCCCGCATCTCCGGCGTGCAGGACCGCCTTCGCGTGCTTCTGGTCACAGGCGAACCCCACGCCGGCGCCCGTGTCTGGCGCGACCTGCTGAAGTCGGACCCTGCCGTGGACCTCGTCCACTTCACCATCCTTCGTCCGCCCCACAAGTCCGACAACGTGCCGACCGAAGAGATCGCGCTCATCGCCTTCCCGAAGGCCCAGCTGTTTCGCGAAAAACTCAACGAGTTTGACCTCGTGATCTTCGACCACGAACTTCGCCCCGCCGTGCTCGAAGAAGCGTATCTCAATCGCGTCGCGCGCTATGTCGAACAGGGCGGCGCGCTGCTCATCGCCTCGGGCCCACCCTATCCCGGCGCCTACATGCTCTACAACACGCCCCTCGGCGGCGTGCTGCCTGGCCGCGCAACCGGCGAGATGGTCGATGGGCGTTTCATTCCCCAGCTGACAGCACTGGGCAAGCGCCACTCCGTCACCGCCACGCTCTCGACCGAAGGCTGGGGCCCGTGGATGCGCTACATGAAACTCGAACAGGGCAATTCCGAAGCCCTGATGCAGACGCCCAATGGCTCGCCCCTGCTGCTGCTCAATCGCGTCGGCAAGGGCCGCGTGGCCAGCGTGATGTCAGACCAGCTGTGGCTCTGGGCGCGCGGCTATGAAGGTGGCGGCCCCTACGCCGAACTCATCCGCCGCACGGCGCACTGGCTGATGAAGGAACCCGAACTCGAGGAAGAACTGCTCACGCTGGAAGCCGGCGCTTCTTCAGAAGTGAAGGCTCGCCTCCAGACACTATCGGACTCGCCCCCGCCGCTGAAGATGCTCGGCCCGGACGGCGTCGAAGTCGAAACGCCGTGGACGCTGGTCTCGCCCGGCATCTATCAGGCCGCAACGCCCGCCTCTGAACTCGGCCTTTATCGCGCGACCAGCGGCAAGCTCAACGCCGTCACCCTGCGCGGCCCGACACACCCGCGCGAATATCTCGACCTGCGCGCCACGACGGAGAAGGTTCAACCGCTCGCCAACGCCACGCTCGGCGGCGTCTACCGCCTCGGCGCCGACGGCACGCCCAACATGCCCCGCCTGCAGCGCGTTGGCGAACGCGGCCCGGCCGCCGCCGCCGACTGGTACGGCCTCCGCCGCCGCGAAGCCTACGCTGTCCGTGCGACAGAGAGCACGACGCTGCTACCAGGCGTCGTCGGCATGCTGCTGGCCTGCGCGTTCATGATGCTCGCGTGGCGGCGCGAGGGGCGTTGAAGTCGTAGCTTACCGTGGCACACCCAGCATGCCCGCCAGCTTGCCCGCACGCTCAGACAGGTCACGGATCAGCACGCGCTTCTGGTTGACCGGGCCCGGCAACTGGAATCGCCCCTCCGCCGATTTGAACCCGAAGCGATCATAGTAGTCGAGATCGCCCACCAGGATCACGGCGGCATAGCCCTGCTCGCGGCACACGCCGATCGCGCGCTCCATCAGCTTGAACGCCACGCCATTGCCACGCCGGCGCTCGGCCACAGCGATCGGTCCGAGGAACGCCGCGCGGCCCGTCTCGCCCACGGTGACCGGCCAGACGCGCACGACGCCGGTGAGGCCCTCGCTGTCGACGGCGACAAGGCTCGCGTCGACAATCTTGCTGTTGCCCTCGCGCAGGCGCTCGGCCGTCTTGGCGAAGCGGCCGGGGCCGAACACGTCGTCATACAGCGCCTCGACGGCGGCAGCATGCTCAGGCGCATCGAGCGAAATGGAATAGGCGGGGATCGTGGCGGCGGGCACAGACATGGGGCCAAGGCTCCGAAGACGAGAGTGACGAACCAACGACCGCAGCCTCTCTCTTTTGAGATCAGCCCAGGTCAGCTTGTCACCGCTGGTCGCCGTCTTCCCCCCAAACCCATTTAAGGAATCGGGGGCCCTTCGCGCAGCCGGTTTTAGGCGGGTGCAAATAGGATCACTTGCCCCCCTGCGCAAGAAAAATTGTGGGACGGGGTTTCTCTGGACGGCCGCGCCGTGCTGATTAACCGGAAAAATCAGGAGGAAACTTCCATGGGTGTGCTCGAAGACAAGGTCGTCCTCGTCACTGGCGGGGGCAACGGCATCGGCAAGGAGACCGCACTTCTCCTCGCACGCGAAGGCGCGAAGGTCGTGGTCAACGATCTCGGCGGCGGCCTCACCGGCGGCGACGAAGGCTCAGCCGGCCCTGCCGAACAGGTGTGCCGTGAGATCCGCGCCGCCGGCGGCGAGGCGGCCTCCAACTCCGACAGCGTGGCTGACTACACGTCCGTCCAGCGCATGATCGAGCAGGCGAAGGACACGTTCGGCGGGCTGCATGCGATCGTGAACCCGGCCGGCATCCTGCGGGACACCATGTTCCACAAGATGACCGAGGAGGACTGGGACAAGGTGATCGCCGTCCACCTGCGCGGCTCGTTCAACGTCACACGCGCCTCGATCGAGCTGTTTCGGGAACAGAAGGATGGCGCCTACGTCCTGTTCACCTCCACCTCCGGGCTGATCGGCAACATCGGCCAGGCAAACTATGCCGCTGCCAAGATGGGCATTGTTGGCCTCTCCCGGATTGTCGCCATGGAAGGCGCCCGCAACAACGTCCGCTCAAACGTCATTGCCCCCTTCGCCTGGACGCGCATGATCGCGTCAATCCCGATCAAGGACGAGGCCAGCGCCCAGCGTGTCGGCCGGATGCGGGACGCGATGCGCGCCGACCAGGTCGCCCAGCTGGCCGTCGCCCTCTGCGCCGACAGCGCGAAACACGTCACCAGCCAGATTTTCGGCGTCCGGGGCAACGAGATCGTCCTGTTCGACCAGCCCCGCCCGATCCGCTCCATGGCGGACCTAACCGGCTGGAATCCCCAGAAAATCCTCGACACCTGCCTCCCGGCCATGGCCCCGGATTTCTTCAAGCTGGACGCTTCGGCCGACGTCTTCCCCTACGACCCGGTCTGACTGAAAAAAGTGCCCGGCAGGCGTACTTTTTTGGAAGCGCCCGCCGGGATTTATAGTTTAGAAAGCGTTCCGTCCGCAGATCGTATGCGGAGAGGTCGTCAGCTTGCTTCCGTCCACGAAAACGCCCAGAAAACGTGAGGTCCGGCCCTGCCGGGCCGTTCGCGCCGGCGCGCCGGGACAACGGCCATCCCGGGGGATAGGCTGATGGGTGATAGCGGCGGGACCCTCTGGTCTATGAGCACGAAGAGCCGACAGCCCTGGTGGTCCTTCCTGCCGGACGACGAACTGCTGCAGATGCGGCTCAAGGACCTCAACCTGTCTATCGAGGGCACCTGGCTGCAGGCCTGCGTGAAGACCCTCAATGGCGAACTGAAACGCCGCGGCCTCGTTCAGGCCCATGCCTGGATTTCCGACGAATGGTTCAGCCCGGACACCACGCCCGGCATCGCCGTTCCCTTCTATCTCGCCCATCCCCGCCTTGCCCGCCTCGAGCGCAAGATGTTCAAGGACGTCGAAGGCGGCACCGAGCGCCAGGCCATGCAGATCCTGCGGCACGAGGCCGGCCACATCGTCCAGCATGCCTACGCCCTGCATCGCCGCCGCAAATGGCAGGACACGTTCGGCCGGTCGTCGACCGCCTATCCGGAAAGCTATCGCCCGAACCCGAACAGCCGGAACTTCGTGCAGCACCTTCCCCGCTGGTACGCCCAGAGCCATCCGGACGAAGACTTCGCCGAGACCTTCGCCCTCTGGCTCAGCCCGCGTGTCAACTGGCGCCAGCGCTACGCCGAATGGCCCGGCGCCCTCGCCAAGCTCGAATACGTCGACACCCTGATGGGCGAAATCGCTGGCACAAAGGCAGGCCTTACCCGCCGCCTCGAAGTCGACCCCGCCCATCGCCTCAACCGTACCCTGGCCGAGCACTACGAACAGAAGCTCGCCTGGTATGCCGTCGATACCGACACCCGCTACGACAGGGATCTGCAGCGGATATTCTCAGCCGACCCTCGGCATGCCCACAGGCCCACGGCCTCATCCTTCATCCGAAGCAATCGCACCCGCATCCGTGAAGCCGCCTGGCGTATTTCCGGCGCCTACCAGCTGGCGCTCGACAACACGATCGATCTGCTTGCGAGCCGCGCCCGCGCTCTGAAGCTCAGGTCGGCGGGACGCGAACACGAGCTCCGCAACGCCATGGTCCGCCTGCTCAACAACAAGGTCGTTCACCAGCTACACGCCTCGCGGAGGCAGTGGTTCGCGGTATGAACCCGCTCCGCATCCTCTGCCTCGCCCATCCCGACCTGGTTCCTCCCGACAACATGGAGGAGCTGTCGGAGAAGGAAGCCTACGTCTGGAAGACGGAATACGATGTCATGAAGACGTTGCAGGGCAACGGACACGAAGTCCGCATGCTCGGCGTCCAGACCGAACTCTCGCCAATCCGCGATGCTGTCGAGAACTGGAAGCCGGACATCGTCTTCAACCTGCTCGAGGAATTCCACGGCGAGACGCTCTACGCCCAGAACGTCGTCAGCCTGCTCGAACTCCTGCGTGTTCCCTATACAGGCTGCAATCCCCGCGGCCTTATGCTGGCGCGCGGCAAGGACCTGTCGAAAAAGCTCCTGAAGTATCACCGCGTGCCGGTGCCCGCTTTCGCCGTCTTCCCGATCGGCGTGAAGGTTCATCGTCCCGGCCGTCTCAAGTTTCCGCTGATCGTGAAGAGCCTGTGGGAAGACGCCTCACTCGGCATCGCGCAGGCCTCGATCGTGGACACAGACGAGAAGCTGGCCGAACGCGTGGCCTTCATTCACAAGCGCCTCAACACACCCGCGATCGCCGAAGAGTTCATCGACGGTCGCGAAATCTATGTCGGCTGCCTCGGCAACGATCGCGTTCAGGTGCTGCCCGTATGGGAGCTGAGCTTCTCCAATCTCGCGGACGGGGCCCACGCCATCGCCACCGAGAAAGTGAAGCACGACCCGATCTACCAGGAGAAGCGCGGCATCCTGCAGGGACCTGCGGAGAACCTGCCGCCGAACGTCGTTACCAGGATCCGCACGCTGGCCAAGCGCATCTGCCACACGCTTGAACTCGACGGCTATTGCCGCATCGACTTCCGCCTGTCGAAAGACAACGTTCCCTACTTCATCGAGGCCAACCCGAACCCGGAGATCGCCTCAAGCCAGGAATACGCGCAGGCCGCGCTGCATGCCGGGGTCAGCTATGCAGACCTGCTCAACAAGATCGTGGCGTTCGGGCTGAAGCGTGCAGGCGTCGAGGTCTAGCCTCACCCGCTCGGGTCGTCATCCACCGGCTCGGCCTTGCGGACCAGCACCTTGTCGACGCGGCGACCGTCCATGTCGACGACCTCGAACGTCAGCGTGCCCTGCTCGATCTTGTCGCCTTCCTTCGGCACCGCACGCATCAGGTGCATCACCAGACCCGCAACAGTTGAATAGCCTTCATTGTCGTTGAGGCCCCTGACGGCCACCAGCTGCTCGAACTCATCGACCGGCGTCATGCCGTCGACCAGCCAGCTGCCATCGTCGCGCAGCACTGGCGGCGAAAGGGCATCCTCGTGGTCCAGCGCATCGTCACCGGCGATCGACTCCAGCAGGTCGGTTGCCGTCACCAGACCAAGCACCGAACCGTATTCGTCGGACACGATCGCCATGCGGACAACATTGCCCTTCATGGCGTCCAGCAGACGCAGAACCGGCATGGTCTCCGGCACGAATAGTGGCGTGTGCATTACAGCAGTCAGATCGATCTTGCCGGTCTGGGCCAGGTGCAGGAACAGTTCCTTCGCCTGCACGATGCCGACAATCTCGTCCGCGTCGCCCTTGGCTACGGGAAAGCGCGCATGGCCGCTCTCGCGGATTTCCTTGAGAAGTTCCGCCCGGTCCTGCTCCGGATCCAGCCACACCATTTCGGTGCGCGGCGTCATGATGGTTTTCACCGAGCGGTCGCCAAGGCGCATCACGCCCTGGATCATTTCCCGTTCTTCCTCTTCGATCACGCCGGCCTTCTCGCCTTCGACGATGAGCGAATGAAGCTCCTCCTCGGTGACGTCTTCCTGCCGCGTCCGGTTCAGGCCGAAGATCGTGAGGAAGCCTTCCGTGACCGCCCGAAGCAACCAGACCAGCGGCGAGGCCACCCTTGCGAGCAGGGCCATCGCTGGCGCCATCGCAGCGGCCATGGGCTCAGGCGCCGCAAGGGCGATGCGCTTGGGAATCAACTCACCCAGGATCAGCGACAGGAAGGTCGTGAACGCGATGACGACGCCGAATGCGATCGCTGAAGCGTGAGGTTCGATAGAGGCATGCAGGCCTGCCACCCATGGGGTCAGGTCGTCCGCCAGCGACGTAGCACCATAGGCGCCCGCGATTACCCCGATCGCCGTGATGCCGATCTGCACGGTGGACAGCAGCTTCGATGGATCATCGAGAAGCTTGAGCGCCACCTTCGCGCCGACATTCCCCTTGTCCGCCATCGCCTTCAGGCGTGGCCGGCGGGATGAAACAATCGCCATCTCCGACAGCGCGAAAACGCCATTGAGCAGGACGAGGAAAAAAAGGATCGTGAGTTCCATAGGCTCCGCGGCCAGGAAGGCCGTGTGCTTTCACGCGCCGCAGGGCGCACGAGAGCCCCCCTTTTGCGATACTTGCCGCGGGCGTTCAACAGCCAGCACTGGCCTTGCCCGGAGCTATCCAACGGAAAAATACATGAATTCAGCGGCGTGACCTCAATCTGCGAATTTCGTCTCCCACGCGCCCTTGTCGCCAAACCGTTGAAAATAGGATGTAATTCCTATATCTAGGCGTGACGTCCCACCCGGAGCCTGTCATGCAGCACACAGATATCTGGAAAGCGATCGACTCGCTGGCCGGCCAGCATGGCCTGTCCGCCTCCGGCCTCGCCCGGCGCGCAGGGCTGGACCCCACGGCTTTCAACAAGTCCAAGCGTGTGACGCCGGAGGGCTCGCCGCGCTGGCTATCGACGGAAAGCCTGTCGAAGGCGCTGCAGGCCGTGGGTGCTTCGCTTGAAGACTTCGCCGCGCTGGCGGAGGGCCGGCAGGGCCACACCGCCCCTTTGCTGGGCTTCGCCAGGGCCGGCAGCGAAGGCTATTTCGACGACGCTGGTTTTCCGACCGGGGACAATTGGGAAGAGGTCCGCTTCCCCGGACTCGAAACCGAGAATGTCTACGCGCTCGAAATCAGCGGCGACTCGATGGAGCCGGTCTATCGCCGAGGCGACCGCATCGTGGTCGCGCCCGGCGTCGCTGCCCGCCGCGGCGACCGCGTCGTGGTGCGCACAAGGAAAGGTGAGGTCCTCGCCAGGGTGCTCGGCCGCCAGACCGAACGCATGGTCGAGCTGATCTCCCTTAACCCTGCCGCCGACCCGCGTGAGCTTCCCCGTAACGACCTCGCCTGGATGGCGCGCATCCTGTGGGCGAGCCAGTAGCCTCACGCGCCAGCCAAAGCCCGCATAGCCGCCGCTGTCTCGGCGTTGGCTGGAAAGAAGGCTTCCAGGCACAGTTCCGAAAGCGTCACATCCGCAGGCGTTCCGAAGATCGTTGTCGTCGTTATGAATGACAGCAGCTGCGATCCGACCTTGAGTTCGAAGTTCAATGCGATCGCATCGGCCTCGTTGCGCTCGCGCCGCGGCGCAGGAGGAGCGGCATAGCCAGCCAGCTCCTTCTCCAGAGCGATCAGCTTCGGATCGCACGTCGCTTCGATCTGCTGGCCCAGCCGCCAGAGCACGTGCGCCTTCCACTGGCCAAGGTTCACGATACTCTTCGCCAGCCCCCCCGGATGCAGCGACAGGCGCAGCACATTGGGCTGCCCCTCCAGCAGCGACCTGTCCTCCACCAGCGACAGAAGCGGCGCCACCGAAGCGTTCGCCATGAGCAGATTCCACCAGCGATCCACCACCAGCGCCGGATTGGGCTCATGCCCTTTGAGCACAAGCTCAACCGCAGTACGCGCCGCGGCCATCGACGGATCCGACAACTTTCGTTCCGCGAATGCCGGCGCAAAACCCGCCGACAGGAGCACCACATTGCGCTCGCGCAGCGGCAGCTCGAGATGCTCGCAAAGTGTCTCCACCATGTCGCGCGAGGGCGACGACCGGCCGCTTTCCACGAAGCTCAGATGCCTCTGCGAAACGCCCGCTTCAAGCGCCAGGTCGAGCTGGCTCATGCGCCGCCGCGCGCGCCAGTCGCGGATGAGATCGCCCACGCGATTTGGCTGGGAGGAGGGGCGAGTGGAGACTGCCTGATGTGTCATGCCCAGGAGACTAACCGGCGGAGCGGCTAACTTCCATTACCTCCGGCGTAATCGCCGGTACTACCGGTCTCGCTCAACTTCGCCGCATCAGAACAGGCAGGGCAGGAGCGCGCCATGCCCGTCCCTGCAACTCCCAGGCAGAGTCCTGATCCTTGCGACCATCCACTCAACCTGCTCCCCCGGGATCTCAGGCCGCGGGAGTTTTCTGTCGCGCGTGTCGATTGACCGCAAACCCGGCCGTCCTCGACACACAACGCCAACAAAAGCGTGACGAAACCCGTCACCCTCCACGCCACCTTCAACGGCGGCTATGGAGGCTACCCGATGGACCCTGCGGCCCGCGTCGGCTTCTCGGCGCACGGCACGCTGAAGCGTTCCAGCTTCGGCATCGGCATCCCGGCGCCAGGCTCAACAATGGGCGTGTTCGATGAAGTCACGATCGACATCGAGACGGAGTTCACGGGACCGGCGCTGGCGCCGGCGTCGTCTTGCAGATCACCCGTTCGGACAGCCATCAGCCGATCCATCACAATCCGCACGCGCGCCTCAGGCACGGGAAACACCATCCTTGCCGCCGCCTCACGCAGGTATCGCGCGATCTCCTCGCGCGGGGCGGCCGCCTGCAACAGCTTCACAAGCGGCCACGCATAGCTGCCGTACGCGTCCAGCGGCACGCCGGATCCGATCGGGTCCCGGTCGGCATGCAGGATGGCCTGCACCTGCTCGAACCGCGTGCGCATCAACCGGCCGCGCTGGCTCACAGCATCGCCTGCGCCATCCGCTGCGCCGCATCGCCATCGCCCGCCAGAGCTTCGGACAGCTGTTGCGCTCGCGCCTGCATCACCTGCTCGACATGATCCGACGCCGCCGCAGCCAGCGCGCGATCCAGCGCTGCACGAACGTCAGGCGTCTTGCCCTTGAGATCGAGAGCGGCGAGGGCGCGGGCGTATTGCCAGTGCACGCCGATATCGTCCGGGGCCAGCGCCCGGGCCTTGTC
The DNA here is from genome assembly GCA_903842595.1 of uncultured Alphaproteobacteria bacterium. Lineage (GTDB taxonomy): Bacteria > Pseudomonadota > Alphaproteobacteria > Caulobacterales > Hyphomonadaceae > UBA7672. The sequence continues at coordinate 31,957 of CAIMMO010000030.1, read as the reverse complement.
ATAGTGGCTCCGGCCGGATCCAGTGCTTGCGCCAAGCATCCAGGCGCCCACGGCGCCGCCGCGCCGCACAACTTCAAGATTCCAAACCGCCAGAAAGCCATGCGCATAGACATTGCGGGGATCGGCCTTGAGCACCTCTTCGGCCAGCCTTTTGCCCTTCTCAGCAAAGCCGGCGCTCCATGCCGTCATCACGTCCATGGCCCGGCTTTTCAGCGACAGTGCGATGGCGAGCTGCAGCCGGCCCTCCTCATGCTCGGGATCGAGCCGCAGGGCGGCCTCAGCGTCCCTGACCGCCCGTTCCACCACGCGTGCATCCGGCTCTGCCGAACCGGTCATGCAGTACGCCAGCAGCGCACGCGCGGCGAAAGCCAGGTCGTCCGCGCCCGCCACCTGTTCCGCGAGCGCGGCGGCCTCCAGATAATCGCCACGCGCATAACGCTCCGCCAGCATCGGGGACGTCGGGTGGGGGAAGGCCGGACTAACCCATGAAAGTGCAACCGCAAGGGCGCAGAGCCCGACCGCAACACGTTTGAATGCGCCAGCTTTTTCGCGCATGAAGGGATTCCCAAGCCTCAAAATGCAGGATGCGCCCAGCTTCCCACTTGCGCAACGGCCCAAACTCAGGCGCTTACTGCGCGCAAGGAGCCCTGCACTTGCGCCGCCTCGCCAGCCTTGCCCTGATCGCCCTTGTGGCCGCCTGCGAGGCCCCCGTGGACGACACAGCCACGCCCGCCGCTGAGTTGCCCGATACCGGCGCCAATGCCTTCCGCGCCGAGGGGAGAGAGGAAGAACGCGCTTATGCCGGCGAATGGGCGATCGACTCGAACGCCTGCAACAATCAGCGCGAAATCTGGACGATTGAACAGACCCGCATGGGCATGAAGCGAGAGCGCTTCTGCCATTTCGAGCGGATCAACCAGTCCGCCAGCGACAACGGGCAGGTCTGGTCAGCCAGCGCACGCTGCGTCGCGCGCGGGCAGTCGAGCACGGATTTCGTCTTCTTCCGCGTGAACCCCAACAAGCTCAAGATGCGGGTCACGATCAACGACAGCGAATCCATCGAGCTGATCCGCTGCCCCATGCGGACCTGAACCTAGCCTCGCGCGAGCGACTCCCGGATCAACTTCGCCGACTCCTTCACGCCATACAGCGCGACAAAGCCGCCAAAGCGTGGACCCTGCGACTGCCCGAGGCAGACCTCATAGATCGCGGTGAACCACGCTCGCAGCGGCTCGAACTGCCGCTCCGTCCCGACAGCGAACACCATCGTCTGCAGGCTCTCGCCATCCAGCGGCCCGTCCCAGCTTTCGAGACGGGATGCGAGGTCCTCCAGCGCTGCGCGCTCCTTCTCATCAGGCGCACGATACTTTTTTTGCGGCCTTACGAAGTCCGCATAGTATTTCAGCGCATACCCGACGAGATGGTCCAGCAGCGGCTCGGTTTGCGGTGAGGCATCAGGCGCCTCGCGGCGGATGAAGCCCCACAGAACATCCTTGTTGGAGGCATTGGCCGCCGAGACGAGGTTCAGCAGCATCGCGAAGGACACAGGCGACGCTTTCGCCGGCGGCGCGCCGCCATGTATGTGCCAGGCCGGATTTTCCAGCTGCTGCTCCGGCGTCTGTTTCCCATACGCGTCGAGGAACTGCAGATACTCGTCGACGGTCTTGGGGATGACGTCGAAGTGGAGCTTCTTGGCGGTACGCGGCTTCTGAAACTGATACAGTGAGAGGCTTTCCTCAGGCGCGTAAGCCAGCCACTGCTCGACCGAGATGCCGTTCCCCTTGGTTTTCGAAATCTTCTCGCCCTTCTCGTCGAGAAACAGCTCGTAGACGTAGTGCAGTGGCGCGGGTACGCCGAGGATCTCGCAGATCCGGTCATACACCCCCATATTTGCCTGGTGGTCCTTGCCGAACATTTCGAAGTCGACGCCAAGAGCCGCCCAGCGCATGCCGAAGTCCGGCTTCCACTGCAGCTTCACATGGCCGCCCGTGACGGGAACGGTCGTGTCCTCGCCATTCTCATCGACGAACGTCACCGTGCCCGCCTTCGCGTCCACACGCTTCATGGGCACGTAGAGCACGCGCCCCGTCGTCGGCGAGATCGGCAGGAATGGCGAGTATGTTTCCCTCCGCTCGTCGCCCAGCGTCGGCAGCATCACCTTCATGATCTGATCGTACTTCTCCGCCGCGCGCACCAGCATCGCGTCGAACCGGCCAGACTTGTAAAGCGTCGTCGCCGATGCGAACTCGTACTCGAAGCCAAAACTGTCGAGGAAGGCGCGCAGCCGCGCGTTCATGTGCGCGCCATAGCTTTCGTGCGTCCCGAACGGATCGGGCACGGACGTCAGCGGCTTCTGCATGTATTCCTTGAGCGCTTCCGGATTCGGCACCGTGTCCGGAACCTTGCGCATGCCGTCCATGTCGTCGGACACACAGATCAGCCGCGTCTTATGCGCGCCGCCCGTCAGCGCCTCGAACGCGCGTCGTACCATGGTCGTGCGCACCACTTCACCGAACGTGCCGATGTGCGGCAGGCCGGAAGGGCCATAGCCTGTCTCGAAGATCACCGGCGCATCCTTGGGACGCCCGGCCTTCTCCAGCTTCTCGATCCGCGCCTTGAGCTCGCGCGCGAGCTCGAACGGCCAGGCCTTGGCGGCTTCTGCGATGGCTGCGACAGACGCGGTGGACATTTTGGGGCGACTCCTGATCGCCCCGCCTATGCGCGGCGGCGGGCAGGGTCAAGCACAGGCTGCCGGGCGCTATCCGGCGCCAGATTGTCCCGCCCCGCGAGGTAAACGCCGTCGCGTCCGATGACGCCAGCGAACAGGTCCGTCGGGAACACGGACGCAAACGCCGCATCCAGCACATTCAGCCCGCCCGTCAGCGCGCCATAGGCCGGCATCACGAGCCGGGCGCCGTCCGTCACGAAACAGCGCCTGCGCACGGATCGTCCACTCCGGCCGACCACGCGTGCGCAGGGATGCAGGTGTCCGGCGACTTCTCCAACAACAACGCCCTCAGACGGGATGTGCCGAAACGTCAGCGGCCCGACCGTCGCCTCGACAGCCGCGCGCCCGCCAAGGTCTTCAGGCGGCTTCGGATCGTGATTGCCCTCGATCCAGACCCAGTCGCACGCCCCTGTCATGCGGCGCAGGCTCGTGACATCATCTGCCGCCATGCGCGGCCGCGCCCGCCGATCGTGGAAACTGTCGCCCAGCGAGATCACTGTCCGGGGCGAAAAGACCCGCATCAACCGTCCGACACGCGCCAATGTCTCGCGCGTGTCATAGGGCGGAAGCATCTGTCCACGCGCCGCATAGGATGACGCCTTCTCGAAGTGCAGGTCGGACACGACCAGGACCCCCGGCTCATCCCACCAGAGGGCGCCGCACATCAGGGCTTGAACGCGCTGCCCCGCGACGGACAGCAGAAGTCCCGGCTGGATCTGAGATGATGAAAAGAGATCGTCCATTCCCCAGAACCGTGCGGGGCGTCGGCCCCAACGTCAACAGCAATGGCGCCAACAACCGGCACGTCTCAAGTTGATGGGTGGAAGACATTGCAGATGTGCTATCATGGGTCCTGCCAACCGACGCATAGAGCGGTATCGGCCATCAGGGGAGACGTCCATGATCCGCACCTGCATCTTGACCCTAATCGTGGCTCTCATCAGCGCGTGTTCGGTCTCGCCATCGATCTCACGCACCAAGACCACGCTTGGAGAAGTGGATATGGCAGGCCTCGACTGTCGGCGTGATCAACCAGCGGGCTCCCATATCGGCCGCACGATCTGCGCTTCACCCGAAGCGTGGTCCAAGTATGAAAGTGAAGAAGGCTCGAAGTCACAAGCGATGCTCGGTGAAATCCAAGATAACACGGACAATCGCAAACTCTACCCGGGCATGCGTGCTGACTGAGCAGCTAACCGCGAGCCGCCCGGCAGTCTCGGCCGCACAAAGCTCCGGTTTACATTCAGAAAACTGCTCCGCCACCATGCTTGCTGGCCGGCTCGTTGGCGGCAAAAGCGTATGGCGCTCGAGAACGCAGCTGGCGTCGGCCGATCAAGCGGTTCTTGCCGCAGATCGCGATGCTGCTGATCCAAACGCCAGGTCGTGTCGGACCGCAAGCGTCATCGGATCAACCCTGCCGAGGCGGGCATGCAAGACCGCGGCGGAGTGGGAAAGGTATGACGCGGATTTCGCCAACTGCGACGCTTCCTGCCGGACCGACCCGCAGTCTTGGTAGCGTCGGCAGCATGGGTCAGTCAGGGCGCCATAGCGGGTCGCCGACCTAACTCATCGCATCCCGCACCAGATCATCTTCCGCCTCGCGCAGGATCGCCTCGGCCGCGTCTCCTGAGAACACGGGCTCCTTGCCCATCTCGAGCATCACCGGCACGGCGAAAGGCGATATCTGCTCCAGCTTTGCATGCACGATCTTGCCCCTGAAGCGCTTCAGCGCCTCGCCCAGCCGGCGGATGTCAAGCAGCCCATCGCCCGCATCCTGCCGCGCCGCCTGAAGCAGGATGTGATCCGGCTCATGTGATCGCAGCACGTCGTAGATAAGATCGGTGGAGAAGGTGATCTGGCGCCCGGTTTTCTCGTGTTTCGGCATCCGCCGCTCGATCAACCCCGAGATAAGGGCATTGGTCCGGAAGGTCCGCTTCATCAGCGCGCTCTCGTCCAGCCATGCATCCAGATCGTCGCCAAGCATGTCCTCATGGAACAGCTGGTCGAGGTTTTCGCCCCGCATGTCCTCCATTGCCCACACCGCCAGCGCGTACTCCGAGGCGACAAAGCCGAGCGGCTTCAGTCCGGTCCGCTCCAGCCGCCGCGTCAGCAGCATCCCCAGCGTCTGGTGCGCCAGCCGCCCCTCGAACGGATAACAGACAAGGTAGTGCCGCTCGCCGCGCGGAAACATCTCGACGAGCAACTGGTCCGCGGCAGGAATGATGGACTTGCGCTCCTGCACCTCGAACCATTCGCGAACCTGGTCGGGCAGGTGCTTCCATCTCTCACGATCATGAACGATGCGACGCACCCGCTCAGCCAGAAATGTCGTCAGCGGAAACTTGCCGCCATTGTAGCTTGGGATGGCCGGGTCCGGATCAAACGTCTTCGTCACCAGCGCTTCAGTGTCCGACACGCCTTCGAACCGCAGCACCTCGCCGGCAAACAGGAAGGTGTCACCCGGCGTCAGCATCTCGAAGAAATACTCCTCCATCTCGCCAAGCTTGCGTCCTGGCCGCATCAGCCGCTTGTTCTCGGAAGCCTTGATGAACGAGACCATCCGCACTGAGATCATGGGGTCTTCGACGATCACGCCGACATTCATGCGATGCTGCCGCCGCACATCGTCATTGCGCGCGCGCCAGACATTGTCGGGAAACCGCACGATCCGCCGGAAGCGGTCATAGGTCTTCAGCGCATAGCCGCCGGTGGCGACCAGATCGACGACGCGCTCCCAGGTCTCCCACCCAAGATCGGCATACGGCGCCGCCAGCCGCACTTCATCGTAGAGCCGCACCGCCTCGAAGCCTTCGCCGCATGCGCGCGCCATCACATGCTGCGCCAGCACGTCGAGGCCGCCACGCCGCGGACCACCGCCGTCAAGCTCCCCCGCCGCGACCGCCTCAACCGCCGCACGGCACTCCAGCACCTCGAAGCGATTGCTCGGCGCAAGCAGCGCACGGCTCGGCTCATCCATCCGGTGGTTCGATCGCCCGATCCGCTGGATCAACCGCGACGAACCTTTTGGCGCACCCATCTGCACCACCAGATCAACATCACCCCAGTCAATACCCAGATCGAGCGTCGACGTGCACACCACCGCCTTCAGCTTGCCCGCCGCCATGGCTGCTTCGACGCGCTTGCGCTGCTCGAGATCCAGCGAGCCATGGTGCAGCGCGATAGGCAGCGAGTCCTCGTTGACGCGCCACAGTTCCTGGAACGTCATCTCGGCCTGACTTCGCGTATTGACGAACACCAGCGACATCTGCGCGCCCTTGATCGCGTCATAGACCTCGCGAATGTTGTGCCGCCCGGAATGCCCCGACCACGGAATGCGCGCTTCCGAATCCAGCACGGTGATGTTCGCCTGCGCGCCGCCCATATGCCGGATCACTGGTGTGTCCGGTCCCATCCAGCGCGACAGCGCCTCGGGATCTCGTACCGTCGCCGACAGCCCGATATGCCGCGCAGCCGGGGCCCATACCCGAAGCGTCGCCAGCCCAAGCGCCAGCAGGTCGCCACGCTTGGTACTCGCGATCGCATGCACCTCGTCGACGATCACGGCACGAAGATCACAGAAGTACCGCTGAGCATGCTCCGATGCCACCAGCAGCGCCAGCTGCTCCGGCGTCGTCAGCAGGATATCCGGCGGCCTGGCCCGCTGCTGCTGCCGTCGCGAAGCCGGCGTGTCGCCGGTTCGCGTGTCCATCGAGATGTCGAGATTCATCTCCTTGACCGGCCGCCCCAGATTGCGCGCGACATCGGTCGCAAGCGCCTTCAGTGGTGAAACATAGAGTGTATGCAGCGCAGGATGCACACGCGGCGGTGTCGCCGCCAACTCGATCAGGCTCGGCAGGAATCCCGCCAGGGTCTTGCCGCCGCCTGTTGGCGCAATCACCAGCCCGCCTTGCCCGCGCCGCGCCGCCTCGATCAGATCTGCCTGGTGAGGCCGCAGACTCCATCCACGCATGGCGAACCAGTCGGCGAAGCTGGCCGGCAGCAGGCTGGGCGGTTTGGGGTCATCGGCCATCATCCGAACATAGGCCCGGCGACAGAACAGGTTAAGGCGCCCTGCCCGGTCTTTAACCTTTTGATAGCCATGTCGGCGCAACATCCTTCCTCATGACCGTCTCGATCCGCGCATCGCTCCTGCTCAGCGCCCTCGCAATGGCGGGTGTGACGGCTGCGTTCTCCGCGCCCCCTGATGAAGAGCACGCGACGCCGCCCGTGGGGCCCACTGCATCGAGCGTTTCCGACACAAAGTCAGCACCTCACACTGCGCATTGGAGCTATGGTGGCGAGGGTGGGCCCGACCGCTGGGGCGAGCTCGCCCCCGAGAACAAGCCCTGCGCCATCGGCGGCCAACAATCGCCCATCGATCTCACACGCCCGCTGACCGCCAGCCTAGACGTGCCGGTCGCACGCTGGTCGCCGGCGAACGGCGCTCAGGTCGTCAACAACGGCCACACGCTGCAGGTCAATATCACCAGCCCAGGCAGCCTCCAGCTCGATGGCAAGGACTACGCCCTCAAGCAGTTCCACTTCCACCATCCGTCCGAACACACGATCGACGGCAAGTCCTTTCCACTCGAAATCCACTTCGTCCATGCCTCCCCCGACGGAGCTCTCGCTGTGATCGGCGTCATGGTCGACGGCGGCGCGGTCAATCCGTCGCTCAATCCGATCTGGGCCGTCGCGCCGGCGAAAGAGGGGACAGCCGAAGCCGCCGGCGAGATCAATCTCGACGCCTTCCTGCCGGAGGGCTCCAGCCTCTATCGCTACGAAGGCTCCCTTACGACGCCACCTTGCTCCGAGACGGTGCACTGGACGGTGATGTCCACGCCGATCACGGCCTCGCCAAGTCAGCTCGCTGCCTTCGCCCAGCTCTTTCCCATGAATGCGCGCCCCATTCAGCCGCTCAACCGCCGCTTCATCCTCAGGACGTCTGGCTGAGCCGCCACTGCGACGCGCGCCACAGCCAGGGCGCAGTGGCGAACACGAACACGCCGAATACTGTCAGCCCGATCAACACCCAGTTGAAGCCGTACGCGAATGTCGGAAACTGAGTCCAGTTGACGACCAGCGTCGTCGCCATCGTCGCCACACCCAGCGCCACGCCCGCGCGCGGATGCGCCAGCATCAGCCAGAATACCATGAGGTCCACGGCGCATACGGCAAACCAGAACCACACAGCCCAGGCCGGCGCCGGACCGTGATACAGCAAGCTTCCGTTCGCCCACAGCCATCCGAAATGCGACACACACCCGAACACGAACCCCCAGGCCAGACCAACGCGCACGCGATCGGCGGCATTCATCTGCGTCGCCCACGCACCCGCCATCTGAGCGAGCCATCTCACGACAGAATCTTCCTGAGCCGCGCATAGTCGGCCTTGGAGTTGTGCCGCTTGTCCATCGGCACCTCTTTCACGAGCACGACTGCGATATCGCCCAGCACGTTCGCCCGCGCCGACAGATCCGTAGCGTTCAACCCATCTCCCGCCAGCGCCAGCCGTGGCCGCCCTTCATCCGCCAGCAGCGCGGCCTGCTGCACGCCGGGCCAGCTCAGCGCCGCCGTCTCTACCGCAAACGGAAACAGCTCAGCGCTTGCCGCTTCGCGCCGCCCCAGCAGCCACAATCGTCCACGTTCATCGATCCGCGCGGCATCGCCAGTGCGATGCCAGAGCACCTCATCGCGCACCGACTTGGTCGAGATATCATCCGCTGGATCAAGATACCCGCGGTTCACGTGCGCGCCCGCGACGAACACTTCATGGTCGCGCAGTTCGATCTCGATTTCGGCGATCGGCTTGCCAGCCAGCAGCCCGGCGCCCTCCGCCATCGCGCGCCAGTCGGCCTCTGAAATGTCTTTCAGCTCCAGATGTGCAATCGGTTCGGCTTCCGTCGATCCGTACACCGCATGGATCGCCGCCCGCGGGGCAGCCTTGGCCGCCGCACGGAGCAGGTTGGGATAGACCGGCCCGCCGCCCGTGAAGATCGCCTCGAGCTGCGCCATCGGGGCTGCTCCCTCGACAATCCGCGCGACAACGGCCGGCGGAGCTACAATCCTGTTCACGCGATGCTGCCTGACCTGATGGCGCAACTTTTCACCATCCAGCCTGGCCGGCCGCGTCAGCTTGCCAGCCGGGATAACGCTCGTCGCGCCAGCTGCAAAGTTCGACAGGATGAACACCGGCAGCGAGATCAAATCCACATCGCCAGGCTTTGTCCGCCGCAGGTCTTCCAGCAACCGATGCTGCAGCATCAGGAAGTCCGCCGAGCGAACGATACCCTTCGGTCGCCCGGTCGATCCCGATGTGAAGGTGATCAGGGCAGGCGCATCCCCTGGCAGATGCGCCAGCGGATCACGCGCCACCGCATCATCATCGAAATCGGGCAGCACCGTCAGCTGCCGCAATTCCGGAAACAGCATGCGCACCAGATGCCCGATACCCGTTGTTGCAATCGCCTTCGGTCGCACCATCTCGACCGCGACGCGCAAGCCCTTCAGCCCCGCCGCTGGCTCCGGAAACATCGCAACCGCGCCGAGCCGAAAAACCGCCAGCAATGTCTCGTAAAGCTCAACCGAGACGCCACGCGCGATAAGCACAACATCTCCCGCGCCGACACCGGCGCGTCCGTACGCAAAGGCCCGGACCGCGGACGCCCGTGCGAGCTGCGCATAGGTCGTCGACGACCCGTCGGCCGCGATGATCGCCACGGCATCTGGCTGCGCTTCCGCCTGCACGAGAAACGTCTCGACGAGATTCAAAGCCGCCCGCCCCAGAGCGCATAGCGTCGGAACACCTTGCCGCCCGTCCTGTCGCTGTGCGTCAACGAAAGATTGCTCTCGTGCATCAGCGCGTGAATCACCTCCGCAAACCCCCGCGCCTGCGCCCGCGCGTGAAACGCATTGGCCATCATCGACCCGCCACCCTTCACGCGCGATGCGTACGTCTTGAGGATCACCGTCTTCGTCCGCGGCCCCTCTGCAAGATTGGGCACGGCAAAGAGAAACCCCTTCAGCTCGCCCGCCTTATCCTCAAGCAGCAGGACCAGCCCGGGGTCGACCGCTGGCAAGACAGGCCGATAGCTCGCCAGAAAGTCTTCGAGCGCGATTGGCTGATAGAAGCGGTTCTCGGCGAACGCCGCCAGCGACAGGGCATGAATGCGCGCCAAATCCTGTTCGGCCCGCGACGGATCGAAATTGCACACGCGCAGCCCAGCAGGCGCCGTCGTTGTACTTGCGGGCACATCCGCCGGCCGAACTGCCGACACATATCGCGACACCACCGAAAGCCCCGACTGCTCGAACGCTTCCACATAGTGTGCGGGGTTTGATGGCTCCATCAGGAATGGCGCACGCCCATCACTCTCGACCACAAGCCGATGCTTGCCCCAGGTATTCTCATCCATCGGCCCAAGCACAGCACCAAAGCCCTCGGCCTTCAGCACCACCATCGCCTCGCGGATTGCCCGCGCTCCTGCTTGCGCAGCCTCGCAGCTGAAATCTCCGAGCGCTGCTGTACGCAAGCCCTCCAGCGATGGGGCGTCGCGGAAGATTCTGAGCCTGGCGCCATGCACCTCGAACGACTCTGTCATGGCGGCGACAGCGGCAAAACGATCAGACCCACAAACATGCACACACCACCAAGCACCAGCCAAGGCCGATCATAGTCCCGGCGCCGCAGGAACCATCCAACCAGTGCGATGCCAACAATGCCGAAAAGCCCAACCAGCGTAAACAGAAGTGCCTGCTCGCTTTGCGCCTCCGCCCAGTAAGTGCGGATCGACATGGCGCCCCAGGCAATCACAACCGCAACCGCGGCTGGCCAGACGCTCCTTGCAAAGCGCGCGGCGATACCCGCCGCCAATCCTGCGAAAGAGAGATTGAAGCCGTGGATCGTATCCATGCGCGCCACATGACTCACGACAAAATACAACAGCGCAATCGCCGTCACCACGACAAGCAGGTTCAGGGCATCATGGGGCGGTCTGTCCGGCTTGCGGATACGCAGCGCGGCAATGTAGGTCGCAACCGCAACGGCCGGGGTCACGACGCTTGTCGGCTCCGCGAAGATCGCAATGCAGAAGAACAGCGTCGACCCCACGGCGAGGAAATGCCGCTCCTCGCCCGGCCGATGTCGCGCAACCACCAGCAGCGCGATCAGCAGCAGGAGAAACATCGTGGCCAGCGCCGCCAGCCCGGCGGCGCCCATGTAGAGCAGGTTGGAGAGCAGGAAGTAGAGGCCCAGCGGGATGAACAGATTGTCCAGCCCACGCCAGCTGGCCGCTTCAAGCAACGCACCGAAAACCGCTGTGATGAAGGCCAGGAGAACCGCCTCGCCGCGCCCGATATCCGTCAACATCAGGAACGCGATCAGCGAGAGCAGCCAGGCGGTCATGGCGAATGCGACAACACCCTCGAGGCTCTTCTTGCCGTCCTCGACATCAAACATCCGCCGCCCATAACGGGAGCCGACCAGCGCGCTCGCAGCGTCGCACAGCGTCAGCACCAGGATCGGTAGGATGTAGAGAATGTCTCCCGGCGGCGCCTTCTGGTGCATCGTCGTCGAGATGAAGTGTCCGTCCTTCAGCCAGAACAACAGCGCCACAGCGACCGCAAACAGCAGCTCGCCATACGACTTGCGCGCCACCGCATGCAGCCCGCCGCCAAGGCTCTGACGCGCCACCCCACGCGCAGCCACGAAAACGAGCAGGGCCAGCGCACACGTCGCGCCAACTTCCCAGGGCTCGTCGAACACGTATGGAAAGGTGAGGCAGTAGAGGCCGAGGCTGATATGCACCAGCTTGCGCCCGACCTCAGGATCAAGTCGCGCCAGCTTCGCCAGCCGCGACACGCTCCACAGCACGCCTGCCAGCAGGATCACAGACCCCGCGATCTTCCCCGCGCTGAGCAGCAGCGCCTCGTTCACGTCACGGTCTCAATCACGAAATCTGAATAGAAGAACGCCTTGTCCAGCGGCTTCAGCTTCGCCTCCAGCGCAGCATCCGTCGTCACACGATCAGCCAGCGAAGCGGGCACGCGCCGCGGCGCCATCATGTTCCAGTAGGCGATACGCGCGCCTGGACGAGCCGCCGCGAGAATACTCGCATAGGCGTCTTCATGCGCCTGCGGCGACATGTACTCGAAGATGTCGGAGAGGTTGAACGCATCCGCCTTCACGCCTTCCTCGGTGAGTGTCTCCACAGTGCAGAGCCGAACCTCGAGCCTGTCCAGCCGATCACGTATCGTCTCGAACCGCTCCAGTTCCAGCGCACGCGGCAACGCCTCGCCATGGCAGCCCTTCAGGATCCAGTGGAGGTAAGGGTTCATCGACGGATCCTGTTCCACCAGCGCCTTGCGCGTCAGCCGCGCCACCTGCGCCGACGGCCCGCCCTCCACATGATCGAAGAAGGCAGGATCACGCCCCAATCGCCCCATGACGAAGCGCGAGAAGAAAACCTTAACCAGCGTCCGCCAGCCCCAGATATTCCAGCTCTTGTCGTAGAACGCGTCGCGCTCCGGCGCTCCGCGCGGGCGCAGCAGTGCCTCGATCGTATCCTTGTTGTGCACGAATGGCAGCACCCACTCACGGAATGTACGGAAGTACCGCTCGAACTTGCCGACGCCTCCGACGCCATACGTGGCCACATCCTCCTTGATCGCTGCCCAGAACGCCTGATCTTCATCCGAGAGCTGCGCTGCGGAATGCTCCAGCAGATGCCGCCGCCGCCCGGAAGGCCGCGACCCCATCAGCTCGAGAAACTCCTCATGGCTGTGCGTCCGGTACATCGCCATGCGCATACGCACGCAGGCCAGCTGCGTGGGGTTGAGGTCCACCGCAATGACCCGCTCGGCCCCCTCCGCCAGCAGCGCCAGCGCATTGTCGCCCGCTGAGGCGATCGACACGACTGTGTCGTTCGGCCCGGGCCGCAATGCTGCGCACAGGATGTCCGCGTCCTCCCACGCCTGCGCGTAGCGGATGATGTCGAAGCTCGCGCGCTTTGCGATATCGGTCTCTGCCATCGCTAACTCCTGCTCACCCGCTCAACCGTACCTGCCCCTCCGTCAAGCCGCACCGTATCGCCCGTCTTCAACCACTGCGTCACGCCCTTGAGCGACACCACGCACGGCACCCCCATCTCCCGAGCGACAATGGCCGAGTGCGAGAGCAGGGAGCCGCGCTCTGCGACCACGCCGGCCGCATTGGCAAACACCGCGATCCAGCCCGGGTCGGTATGTCGCGCAACCAGGATCTCACCCGCACCCAACGCCTCGACGCGCGGGTCATCGATCACGCGCACCTTCGCCGTCACCACGCCCTTGCAGCACCCGAGCCCCTTGCGCGTCTCACCGTCTTCGCCAGCCACAACCGCCTGCGCAGTCAGACCAGCCACGCCCGTCACATGCGCCCCCGACACGCTGAACCGCTCCGGCGGGTCAGGCCGAGCAATCTGCCCCGCATGCTCCGCTGCCCGCAGACGCGCCAGCGCCTTGAGGTCTTGCGTGATGCCGGCGCCCTCAACAGCGCCCAGCAGCTCCTCCACCGTGAGATTGAAGACATCGCGCGGCTGCTCCAGCGCGCCAGCCGCACGCAGCCGCGCCCCGAGGGCAAGGAAGATGCGCCTTACCCGCCCGAACAGCCGCGTCCGCTCGAACCGCAAATTCTCCCGATCCCGCACCCGCGCCCTTGCCCAGTCGACCAGCCAGCGCGCCAGCATACGCTTGCCGAAATCGGGGATGAACACATGCAGGTCCTGCTTTGGCTCCTGGACAGCCTCCGCTCCACGCGCCGGCGCCGCAGCCGCCACAGCCATCAGCACCTGCGTTGGGTCTTCATGCAGCGTCCGGCTCTCAAGCTTCAGTTCCTGCGTACACCTGTCGCCGAATCTTCCGATATAGCGATCGAACGCGGCCCTCAGTTCCGGCGCCGCATCGACCGCTTTCCGGTCGCCTGCCGCAAAGCGCGCCACGACGTCCGGCCGATCGCGAACCATCGCGCCCATCGCGCGGATCATCTTCGCTGGCTCAGCCGAAACAATGTCGCCTTGACCCATAAGGGTCGCCGACAGATAGGCGACCCCCTCATCGCCCGCCCATTTCGTCATCGACTTCTGCGCCGCGCCGAACGCGATCATGCAGAGGAAGTCGTTGACCAGCGGCGCATCCCACTTCGCCAGCAGCCGCCGCTCCAGCAACCGGTACTCCGCGGCCAGCTGCGTCGGCTGCATCGCATCGATCTCGCCGTCAGGTTTCGCCAGCGCCTCATTCAGCCGTGCGTAGAACTCACGTATGGTCCCCTTTATACGCACCTCATGCCAGATCAGAGCCAGCCCCACGCGCGCCAGCTTCAGATTGTCGACGAACCGCTCCCATCCGCTCGTCGAGGGCGGGGCGATGCGACTTGCCATCTCCTCCGGCAGCGCCTCGGAGAGGCCCATCATGCCTTCCATGAATTTCCGGTTCGCCTTGAACCCCGGAAACAGTGCCAGCGCGCGATACCAGTTCAGCAGGTTGTAGTAGACCCGCCCATCCACACGCCCGAGCATGTTCTCGAAAACTGCCCGATGCTCATCCACATCGGCCGCAGGCACACCCATCAGGCGCGAGAACGCTTGGTACACATGGCTGTAGACATATCGCGCAAACGAGAACGTCAGTGGCGATGTGACACCCGGATAACTCTCGACGATGTTGGAGTTGTCCCAGATGGTCAGCTCTTCCGCGCTCTGCCCACGCGGTTCCTCCATCTGCACGGGGGAGGACAGGAGGGGATCTCTCTCAACGCGCCCCAGCGTCGTTATCGGCCGCGACTGCAACATATGCAGCCCACGCGCATCGAACGCCCACTCGATATCCTGCGGCGACCCAAAATGCGTGGCCGCCCGCCGCGCCATCGCTGCTACTTCTACGCGCTCAGCCTGGCCCAGCACCGGCGTGTCGCCAACCAGCTCCGCCTCGAGCGTCACCCCGTCAGCGCCGATCCGATAGCTGTCGCCATCTGCCTCTCCGCCGACCAGCCTGTCGGCCAGCCCCGCAATCGCGCTGATTACCACCACGCTGCGATCGCCCGACACAGGATCGGCCGAAAACGCCACGCCCGCCACACGTGCTTCAACCATCACCTGAACCACAACAGCAGGCGGCTGCGGCTCGCCCGAAAGTCCATGCGCCCGGCGATACTGCGCCAGTGTCTCGCTGAACCCCGACCGCCACACCCGATGTGCCGCCGCCGCCACATCGTCCGGCGCCACATTGAGCTCCGTCTTGAACTGACCCGCATGCGCCGATGCCGCGCCATCTTCCTCACGCCCCGACGAGCGTACAGCCAGCCGCCCTGCCCCGCCTTGTGAAGCGAGCGCCGCTAACCCCCGATTCACGTCTTCCCGCGCATCGACCTTCAGACCTTCCTGATCGAAAGCCTCCGCTGCGATCACGAAGAATGCCGGCACAGGAAGGCTTGCAGCCAGCTTCGCCAGTGCAGCGCCCTTGCCGCCCGCCAGCGCCGCGGACATGGCGGCCTCACCCGTCAGGACATATCGGTGCGCTTCTCTCACGCTGGCAGCAACGACAGCAGCAGCGGGATCACGCCCAGCAGAAGGTAGTTCCCCAACACGAACACGGCCGTGCCGGTCTCCATCTGCTTCACTTGTCTCGCCGCCGGCGTCCCAGCATAGTCAATCGCCGTCCACGCCGCGAACATCGTCACGATCATCAGGCCCACGAGCACAACAGCACCCGCACCGGACCGCACATTTATGAATGCCGACAGAGCCAACCCCGTCAGCACCAGCGCCATCACAACGATGCCAGCCCGTTCCGCGCCCCACAGCCGCGAGTATGTCTCGACGCCCTCGCGCTCCATCTCTGGCGCCCAGCTCTTTCGTGCGATCTCGATCGCCGCCCCGTTCACCAGCGACAGCAACAGGAATGCGCCGAGCGTCAGTCCAAAACTCTCATGCAGCGCGACGCCCGCCGGCAGCCAGTCGCATGCCGTCGCATAGAGATCGATCAGCGGCATGATCGCCATATGGCTCACCATGTAGATCATCGGCCGCTTCTTCAGCCAGGCGGGAGCGAAGAACTCCCTGGTCATCACCGCCATCCACGCCCACACCAGCAACAGAGGCCCAATCAGCCGCCAGTCGAGCGCAACCGTCAGTCCGATCTGCGCTAGCCCCACGCCGATCGCCAAGCCGCGCAACTCGGACAGCTTCACCAGCCCGCGCGGTACCGGTCGCTCCGGCCGGAATTTCGTATCGTCCGCATTGTCCTTGTGCTCGTCCGCCACGCGCAGCTGTAAGAAGAATCCGAACAGCACCAGAACCGCGACAGCGATCGCCATCAGGTTTGGCGCCCCGCCGCGCAACAGGGCCGACAGGCAAACCGCGGAAGCGCCGAAGGCCGCGATCAGCACGCCATGCTTCAGCAGCGGAAAGCGCTCCGCCTGATACGCCCACAGGCGCGCGCCCAATCCCCTTGTTTCGGGCCCCCGCGTGTCAGCTTGTGCCACGGCGTCGCTCACGCCTTGCCTCGCGCCAGATTCTTGTGTGCGCTCGCAAACTCATGCGCGCACAGCGCCCCGATGATCGACAGCTCACCCGCAAGGCACACCGCCGCGCAGACCTCGCCGAATTGCCGCACATTACCCGCGCCCTTGAGCCCCAGGATATTCAACCCCGCGGATTGAGTTGGAAGCGCAGTGCCGCCGCCTACCGTTCCGACGATGATGTTGGGCAGGGTCACGGACACGAACAGGCGGTCATTCTCGCGCAATTCGATGCGCGTCACACCTACCGCACTCTCGGCGACGCAGGCCGCATCTTGTCCAGTCGCCAGATACAACGCGGCCAACCCGTTCGCATAGTGACCCTGAACGCCGATCGACCCGGACATGACGCCCCCCAGCGCCGACATCCGCCAGTACTGCTCCATCCGCTGCGGTGTGGTGTGCAGCTGTTTGCGAATCTGCTCGCCGGACAGCTCAGCGGACGCCGTGACCTTGCGTCCACGTACGCCCATGAACGACATCGCGGACGCCTTCTTGTCGCCTGACAGGTTCGCCTCGACGAACCAGTAGATTGGCTTGATGGGCGAGTGTTCCTCAATCGCCTTGCACACCGCCTCGGTCGCGATGGTCACCATGTTCTGGCCGGCCGCATCCCCCGTGGTATAGCTGCAGACGAGATACACATGATCGCCCTCGACGTGCGGGCTCAGCTCCACCAGCTTGCCGTGCCGCGTCGTGGTCTCCGCTGCCGCCTTCAGCCTGTCGAAACTCTCGCACACCCAGGCAACGAACAGGCCAGCATCCGTCGTCGAAGCAAACGCAAAACCCGGCGAGCGATGGACACCCTCGGCCAGCGTGCCTGTCGTGCATCCGCCCACCGACGAGATCAGCCGCGCCCCGCGCCCATAGCTTGCCACCAGCGCCGCTTCACTGGTCGCGAGTGGCACATAGTAATCACCCTTTGCGAAAATGCCGTTCACCCGCAGCGGCCCGATGACGCCGACCGGCAACCGCAACGTCCCGACATAATTCTCGATGTTGTGCTCGTAACGCGCGAGTTCTTCCTGAGCCCGCGCATCATAGAGCGCGGCCCTGTCAGCCTCGCTCGCACCAGAATGCCCGAGCAGCGTCTTCCAGTTCGCCGCCGTGAAGGTCGGTTCGATATGCTTGGCGGGACGTATCCACGGCTTCAGCGGCGTCGCCGTGTCTGGCCGCGTCAGATTGGCAACCTCCGTCGACGTCCGTCCCGACAGCATCGCCGCGATCATTCGCCGGGCGGCATCAAAAGCGCTGGGCATGAATTCCCTTCAACCGCCGCCCCGTAACCGTTGGGGTGCGACGTCGCCGCATAGATCGGACTATTTAGGGAAAACTCAAGGCAGAGGCGGGGTAGGTCCGCCGCAAAGCGGTAGCCTTGCCCCTGCGCATTCAAGGCGCTCGTGCGTCGCGCGCGCCGGCTCGCCTAGGCTGGCGGCTGGATCGGGAACACCAGCAGGGACGTGTCATATCCCCAGCTCTTTATCCTGGCGACCAGCTCGTCGACCAATTTCTGGCCAGGCTGCGGATTGCGCGTGAAGATGTTCACCTCGCCAAAATCAGGCGTCACGGAGATGAACCAGCTATAGTCGTCGGCCAGCGCAGCGATCCACGTTTCGCGGCTGACGAACAGGAAATAGTCGGCGCGGATCTTGGCATTTGTTCCCGGGTCGAGGATGTGCCCCGTGCCTTCAACCACTTTCTCGGGACCATCGAGCGTCTTGTCCCGGCACGAATCACGGACGTGTACCTGGTTGGGCTCGGTCTTCGGGGTGTAACGGGTGATGCCCGCCACGCATCCTTCGAGCAGCCAGTTCGGCCTGAACGCGATCTCATGCCATTGGCCGGTATAGAGCCGCGCGGCATCCACGCGTGTGACAGGCGGCGGGCCGCCTCCGGAGCCAGGCGACGTGATGCAGCCGCTCATCATGGCGGACGCGGCGAGGCTGATGGCGAGGACAAACTGTTTCATGTTTTTGATACGCGCGAAGCGGTCAATTGGAGCACCCTGCAGCGAAAGAATTGGCTAACGGCCTGCCAAAGCGCATATTTCACCACATGATCCGCCCGGAAGACCTGCTCTGCCCGACGCCAAGGGGCCTCTATTGTCCGCCGGGGGACTTCTACATCGATCCGGTCCGCGGCGGAGTTGATCGCGCCGTTGTCACCCACGGCCATTCGGACCACGCCCGCGCCGGTCACGGCGCCGTGCTCGCCACGCCGGAAACGATCGAGGCGATGGCCACCCGCTATGGCCAGGAATTCACGAAGTCGCGCCAGACCGCCCCTTATGGCAAGACAAACCGCATCGGTGATGTTGATGTGACACTTCACCCTGCAGGGCATGTAATCGGGTCAGCCCAGGTTGAGGTCCAGTGGAAGGGCCTCACCATGGTCTGCACTGGCGACTACAAGCGCCGCGCCGACCCGACAGCCGCTCTTTTCGAAGTCGTCCCCTGCAATATCTTCATCTCCGAAGCGACTTTTGCATTGCCAGTATTTCGCCACCCCGACAGCAGGGGCGAGGTCGCAAAACTCCTCGCCTCCATCCGTGCCTTTCCGGACCGCGCCCACCTCGTCCGCGCCTACGCCTTCGGCAAGGCCCAGCGCGTCATCCGCGAACTCCGCGACGCCGGATACGCAGAGACGATCTATATCCACGGCACCATGAAACAGCTTTGCGACATGTACGAGCGCCTCGGCGTCGATCTTGGCCCACTTGAATCCGCCACGCTGGAAAAGGGCCAGCGCAAGGAGAACCAGAAGTTCGCCGGCAAGATCATCGTCTGCCCGCCCTCCGCTACCGGCACACCATGGGCGGAACGCTTCCCTGACCCCGTGATCGCCTTCGCCTCCGGCTGGATGAACATCCGCCAGCGCGCCAGGGCCGGGGGCATCGAACTCCCCCTGATCCTCTCCGACCACGCCGACTGGGACGAACTCACGCAAACCGTCACCGACGTGAACCCCGAAGAACTCTGGGTCACCCACGGCCGGGACGACGCGCTCGCCAGATGGGCCGAACTCAGCGGCCGGAGGGCAAGACCGTTGCACCTCGTCGGCTACGAAGACGAAGCGGGCGAATAGCGCGCCTCTTCCCCGATCAGTCAGAGCACGGCATTACTGCCGCATGCCCTACCGCACGCTGAACGCTGACAACATCGAAGCCACGATCGAGAGGCTGCACAAGCGGATCATGGAGCGCTTTCCGGACCGCGGCATCGTCAGGCTTTGCGCGGAACTCCTCACCATCGCGCGCGAGGACCGGGAGCGCCTGTCCTGGGTCGTCAGACCCAACCTTCTGGTCCGCACCGGCGTCGGCGTCGCGATCGTCCTTGGCGCCGGCGGCGTGATCTGGACGCTCCTCAATCTCGGCCCCATGCGGGTCAGCACCGATGCAGTCGACCTTGTTCAAGGCGTCGAGGCCATCCTGAACATCGTGGCCCTCGCAGGCGCCGCGATCTGGTTCCTGCTCAATCTGGAGTCGAACATGCGCCGCGACCGCGTGCTCGCTGACCTGCACGAGCTACGCTCCATCGCCCACGTCGTCGACATGCACCAGCTGACCAAGGACCCAACCCAGCTCCTCAAGGCGTACACCTCGACTGCATCATCCGAAGTCCACCACATGTCCGAGCTGGAGCTGCTCCGCTATCTCGACTACTGCAGCGAAATGCTGTCGCTCACCGGCAAGCTCGCCGCCCTCTACATGCAGGACATGCGCGATCCGGTGATCATCGAGACGGTCACCGAGATCGAGGACCTCACCACCAGCCTCTCGCGCAAGATCTGGCAGAAGATCGTGATCCTGCAGCAGAGCTCGCGCGACGCGACACAACGCGCGGCGAGCGTGCATGGCCGATGATCATCCACGTGTTGAAGTCGCCTCGTGCGTGGAGCGGCGCGCCTGGCTGCCGCGCAACCACACGCGCACCACAGGCATCTGGCTCGTGACCTGGAAGAAGCGGCTGTCGCACGCCACGCTCCCTGCAGCGACGTCGTCGACGACGCGCTCTGCTTCGGCTGGATCGACAGCCTCCCGCGCAAGCTCGATGCAGACCGGACGATGGTGCGCCTGAGCCCACGCAAACCGGCAAGCGCGTGGTCCGACCTCAACACGACAAAGATCAAGCAGCTGCTCGCCGAAGGCCGCATGACGAAGGCGGGCCTTGCTGCCATCGATCGGGCGAAAGCAGACGGCAGCTGGTCACGCCTCGATTCCATCGCAACGCTGTCGCCACCGCCAGATCTTGCGAAGGCACTCGCCGGAAATCCCGCCGCCAGACTGAATTTCAACGCCTTACCCCCATCGGTACGCCGCGCAGCCCTCGAATGGATCATGCAGGCGAAGACACCTGAAACGCACGCCCGCCGCGTCGCGGAGACAGCAAGGCTGGCAACCGACAACATCCGCGCCAATCACGCGCGCCAGCAGAAATCCGCCGCCCCGGCTAAAGTACCCGGAACCGCGCATCCGCCCGCGCGATCACGTCGCCGTCGGCGGTGACGAACGCCTGTGCAAAGCACAGCGTCCGACCCGTCTTCACATACTGCGTGTCGAACGCCACCCACTGGCCCAGCTTTACCGCACCGATGAAGTCGATCGCCATCGACACCGTCACAAGTCCGCCCTCCGGCTTGCGCCCCGCCGCCGTCAGAACCTGCACACAGCTCAACCCCATCGCATTGTCCGCCAGCGCAGCGATCAACCCGCCATGCACCATCCCTCGCGAATTGGTGTGCGTGTCGCGCGCGTAAAGCCCGATAATCACGCGATCGTTTGTCCGCTGCGAATAGATCGGCTCCCACGGTTCTGTCAGCGGGGAGCGACGGAAATGGGGCTCGAACCCCTGTGGCGGAGCGGGCGATGTCATCATCTGTTCTCCTGGCCGGCCGCGTGCGGGACTGGACCGCCCCGTCGCCATCTCTCCGGAACTTCATCCTCGATTGCTGGACGTAGTATGCGCAGGGTTTTACCGTTCGCAACGTATCCGGCCACCAGATCGGAGCATGCAGGGAGAGAACAATGACTAACCACATGCACGGCAGCCGCCGCGCCATCCTCAAGGCATCCGTCGCTCTCATCGCCATAGGCGCAGGCGGTGGCATGGTCGCAGCGTGCAGCAATGAATCCCCGCCGCCCGCCGCCGCGGCCGTCGATCCGAACCCCGTGGTCGCCACGACCTATGGCAAGGTCAAAGGCGTAATCGAGGACGGCGTCGCCACCTTCAAGGGCGTCCGCTACGGCGCCGATACCGCCACAACCCGCTTCCAGGCCCCGCGCGCGCCCGAACCCTGGACCGACGTAAAGGACGCCCTCGGCTTCGCCAACTCCGCGCCGCAGCCCGTCTCCGGCGATGGCGGCGGCCTGTTCAAATCCTGGCGTCCCGATCCGCCGATCGCCGCCAGCGAAGACTGCCTCTTCCTGAATGTCTGGACGCCCGCAGCGGATACCAAGAAACGCCCTGTCCTCGTCTGGTTCCACGGCGGCGGCTTCGCCACCGGCTCCGGCTCGTCCTACGCCTATGACGGCGTGCGCCTCGCCAAGCGCGGCGATGTCGTGGTTGTCACCACCAACCACCGCCTCAATCAGTTCGGCTATCTCAACCTCGCCGCCTATGGCGAGCAGTTCGCCGACTCCGGCGCCGTCGGCGCGCTCGACATGATCCAGTCGCTCGAATGGGTGCGCGACAACATCGCGGCGTTCGGCGGCGACCCCGCGAACGTCCTCATCTTCGGCGAGTCCGGCGGCGGCTCGAAGGTCTGCACGCTGATGGCGATGGACAAGGCCCAGGGTCTGTTCCACCGCGCCGTCGTGCAGTCCGGCCCGCGCATCAATCACGCACCGAAAGACACAACGGCCAAGGCGGCGGACGAGCTGGTGAAAAAGCTCGGCCTGACGAAAGACACCATCGCCCAGATACTCACCAAATCCGTGGCAGACCTGCAGGCCGCCGCCGAGGGCGTGCAAGGGGCAGGCTCTGGTCCGGTGCTCGACGGCCGCTCGATCACGCGCGATCCGTTCAACCCGGACGGCCCGCCGCAATCGGCCAACGTTCCGCTCCTCATCGGCAGCAACCGCACCGAGGGCACGTCGCTCACGCCCGCCGACAGCCCGAATCATAGCCTCACCTGGGACACACTCCCCGCGGCCATCAAACAGGCCTTCCCCGGCAAGAACGAGAAAACGATCATCGACCTCTACAAGAAGAACCATCCAGATATCGAGGCGCCCGAACTCTTCTTCATGGCGACCGCCGACAATACCTTCTTCCGCGGCAGCGTCACCGTCGCGGACCGCAAGGCGCAGCAGGGCGGCGCCCCCGTCTTCTTCTACATGCTCGACTGGGAAACGCCGGTGATGGAAGGCAAGCGCTATGTGCCCCATGCGCTCGACATCGGCATGGTGTTTGACAACGTCGCCAAGTCGGAGTCGATGTCCGGCACGGGTCCCGAAGCACAAGCCATCGCAGACCAGATGTCGGAAAGCTGGCTCGCCTTCGCGAAAACCGGTAACCCGTCCAACCCGAAAGTACCGGAATGGCCCGCCTACACCGCTGACAAGCGCAGCATGATGGTCTTCCGCACAACCCCAGGCGTCGAAGTCGACATCCGAGCAGCCGAGCGCGCTGCGACTGCAGCGTAGGTCACACGCGCGAATGTCATCCCGGAAGCCCGCAAGGGCTATCCGGGACCCATTCCTCCAGCTCGACACCTGCGCAATCGGTCCCGGCTCTTGCTGCGGTCCGCCGGGATGAGAAGTCGCGCTGGTCTTCAACCCCCAATCCCGCCTAGCTTCCCCGCCATCAGGGAGAGCCGCCCATGGCCAACCAGACGCTCGACATCTTCATCCGCGACGCGCTCAACCGCGGCGAAAAGCGTGAGCGCATCGCCGCAGCGCTCGCCGCTGCCGGGTGGACACAG
This sequence comes from uncultured Alphaproteobacteria bacterium, assembly GCA_903842595.1. Classification (GTDB taxonomy): domain Bacteria; phylum Pseudomonadota; class Alphaproteobacteria; order Caulobacterales; family Hyphomonadaceae; genus UBA7672. The sequence goes on along the minus strand of CAIMMO010000030.1, from coordinate 8,756 downwards.
AAGGAAATCGACAACGCACTCGACGACTATGCCGACAACGATCTTGGCCTCGCCGTGCCAAAACCCCGCCCCTATGTCTCCGCGCGCGAGGCCTTCCTCTACCTCGTGCTGTTCATGCTGCTGGGCGTCGTCGCCTGGAATCTCGGCTCACTGCTCTTTGCCCTCATCGACACCGCGATCGCCGACGAGCTTGACCAGGAATACGGCTACTTGTTCGCAAACCGTGAAACCCAGATTCGCCAGGCCATCGCAGGCCTCGTCGTCGGCGGGCCGCTTTTCGGCTGGCTTGCCCTCCACATCCGCAAGCAGCGCCGCAACAACCCTGCCACGCAGCGGAGCCGCGTCCGCAAATGGCTCACCTACATCGCCCTTATCATCGCCTCCTTCACCCTGGTCGGCGACGCCATCGGTCTCGTCTATTCCTTCCTCGCCGGCGAACTCTCCACCCGGCTCCTGCTGAAGTTACTCGTCGTCGCGATCCTCGCTGGCGGCGTGTTCGCCTACTTCATCCGCGACGCCGAAGAGGGAGACGCCAATGACCAGGCGTCGTGATCTCGGCCCCGCCCTTGCGATTGCCGGAGCCGCCATCGCCGCAATCGCCGTCGTGGCTGGCTTCGTGACCGTCGGCGGGCCGGGCGATTCACGTGACCGCCGTCTGGACGAAATGACGGTGCAGCGCATCAATGAAATGATGAGCATCATCCAGTGCGCCTTCAACAGGTCCGCGACTGCTCCTGCCAGCTTCGCCGACGCCATGGCCTCAACAGGTTGGATTGACAAGGACCGCAACGGTATCGCCTGCATTCTTGGGGCTGATGCTGGCGTTTTCGCCGATGCGGACACCGACAAACCCGTAAATCCGGGAAGCGTGACGTACAAAGCGCTGGATCGGGACAGCGTTCGTATCTGCGCCAATTTTCGTCGGCCGCATGCGGGCGAGGATTGCCAGGGTGTTTGCTACGGCGTCACAGAGTATACGGAATGGTTTGAGCCGCGTCCGTCGGGAGTTGTTTGCCGCGACAGCACATTGGAATTAGTCCATGTGGAGCGCCCCGTGCGCTAGTTCCGCTAGCACTCACTTCGCCATACACTGCCAGCCATGCAATCCTTCGCCGCGCTCCTCGAAAGGCTGGTGCTCACGCCGTCGCGCAACGCGAAGCTCCAGCTGATGTGCGACTACCTCCGCCACACCCCCGACCCTTCGCGCGGCTGGGCCATCGCGGCGATCACCGGCGATCTGAACATTGCCTCCGTGAAGCCTGCCGCCATCCGCGCCCTTGTCGCCGACCGCATCGACCCCGTCCTGTTCAACCTGAGCTACGACTATGTCGGCGACCTCGCAGAAACCATCTCCCTCATCTGGCCGCAACGCCCCGGCGCCAACCGCTCGCCTGCCCTCAGCGAGGTCGTTGAGACGCTGATGGAATCCAGCAAGGCGCAGGGCCTGCTCCTGGTCGAAGGCTGGCTCGACACGCTCGACTCCACCGGCCGCTGGGCGCTGTTGAAACTCGTCACCGGCGGCCTGCGCATCGGCGTCTCGGCCCGCCTCGCGCGGCAAGCCCTCGCCGACTATGGCACAAGAGCGGGGGACACGGTCGACGTGTCAGAGATCGAGGAACTCTGGCATGGCATGGCGCCGCCCTATCTCGACCTCCTTGCCTGGCTCGATCAACGCGGCCCCAAGCCCGTCTCCGGCGCCCTCTCCCCCTTCCGCCCGCCCATGCTGGCCCACCCGCTGCTCTCGAAAGCCGAACGCATCGAAGCCGCCGACCTCGACCCGTCACTGATCTCCCCCACAGACTTCGCCGCCGAATGGAAATGGGACGGCGTCCGCGTCCAGCTCGCAGCCGACAAGGGCGTCCGCCGCCTCTACACCCGCAACGGCGACGACATCTCCAAGACCTTCCCCGATCTTCTCGAAGCCGCCGACTTCGACGCCGCCATCGATGGGGAACTCCTGATCCGCTCCCCGCAAGGCGGCATCGCTTCCTTCAACGAACTGCAGCAACGCCTCAACCGCAAGCTCGTCTCGCCGAAGCAGATGACCGAACGCCCCGCCATGCTGCGCGCCTATGACCTGCTGCAGGAGGGCGACCAGGACCTCCGCCCGCTCCCCTTCGCCGAACGCCGCAAACGCCTCGAACGCTTCATCGTCACCCTCGACGATCCGCGCATCGACCTCTCACCTCTCGTCCCCTTCACCGATGCCGCCGCCCTCGACGAGCTGCGCCGCAACCCGCCCACCAACGAGATCGAAGGCCTGATGCTGAAACGCTGGGATGCGCCCTATGTCGCCGGGCGCCCCGCCGGCCAGTGGTACAAATGGAAGCGCGATCCCTACCTCGTCGACGCCGTGCTGATGTACGCCCAGCGCGGCCACGGCAAGCGCTCAGGCCTCTACTCCGATTTCACCTTCGGCGTCTGGCGCACAACTGGTGAGGGTGAAGAGCTCACGCCCGTCGGCAAGGCCTATTTCGGATTCACCGACGAGGAACTCTCAACGCTCGACAGATACGTCCGCGACAACACGATCGATCGCTACGGCCCCGTCCGCTCCGTCACCGCCAACAGGGACACCGGCCTCGTCCTCGAGGTCGCCTTCGAAGGCCTCCAGCGCTCGCCCCGCCACCGCTCTGGCCTTGCCATGCGCTTCCCCCGCATCCACCGCATCCGCTGGGACAAACCCTCGAGGGATGCCGACCGCATCGAAACGCTGGAAGCGATGCTGCCGGACTAGGTCACGAACTTGTCGCGGTTCTTGCCTCTCGCCGTCGCATAGTGCCCACGGATCACAGCAAGATCCTTCTCATAGTCCCCGCTGGGATAAACCACCGCGGCCAGGCTCACGCGCTTCGCCCCATAGTCCAGCACGCTCAGCACGATCGGCACGCCCGCCGCCACCGCGATATGATAGAACCCGCTCTTCCACTCGCGCACGGCGCTGCGCGTTCCCTCCGGCGGAATCGCCAGCACCATCCGCTCGGAAGCCGCAAACGCCTCCGTCATCACGCGCACAACATCATTGCTCTGCGACCGGTCAATCGGCACGCACCCCAGCGCCTTGATCAGCCACCCGAACGGCCCGCGCGTCAGGCTGGCCTTCCCCATCCAGCGCAGCTTCACGCGATAGTGCGCGGCCGTCGCCAGCATGTTTAGCCCATCCCAGTTCGAGGTATGCGGCGCCGCCACCAGCACGACCTTGTCAAGCGCCGGAAAATCTCCGCACACTTTCCATCCGGCAAGCTTCAGATAGCCCCCGCCGATCCAGCGCACGATTTCGGCGCCCACGCCCGCGAATCTCGCGGGCCGCGACGTCGAACCGTCAATGAGGACTTGGCTCGCCGCGCTCACTGGCCCTTCGCACGCGGCGCGCGAAGCGAGAGGAACAGCACGACCAGCCCGACAACCGCCAGCACCGCGCCACGATACGACCAGTCGATGACTCCCGTCATGAAGCTGCCCGGGATCACATTGATCCCCTGGAATATCCACACCACGCCCATCAGCACGCACAGCGCCCCCACGATCGCGCCGGCAATTCTCAGATACTTCATCCGCCTCTCCCGTTGCGCGGACCCTAGCAGAACCCGCTCCCGCGTCACGGCCTCATCATGACTTTGTACGCAACCTGCGGCATGATAGTTTCCCCCCGTCCGGCAGAAGCCGAAGGGGACGAACCGTGCAGCAGACGATGCGCAAATCATCTCTTGCGATCACGCTTGGCGTGATGCTCGCCCTCTCGGCCTGCGCCTCATCCTCACCGTCGGCGCCAGCGACAGCGGCCCCCAGCGCCCCCGCTCCGCTCCCGGCCCCCGCCTCTGACCCGCGCGCCACGCCCAGCGCCGATACACTCAGCCAGTATCGCGCATGGATCGTATGGGCCCGCCGCCAGCACCCGTACGAAGAATCCGAAGCGCGCATGTACGCCGTGATGATGTGCGAGTCCGGCGGCCGCCCCTTGATCGCGAATCCCGCAGGCCCCTACACCGGCCTCTTTCAGTACAGCAATGCCACCTGGAACGGCGCCTGGAACACCTACCGCGACCGCGGCGTGAAAAGCGCCGCGACGCCGTGACAATCGCCCCCTTGGGCCTCCCGCGATTCCGCCTTAGTCACCAACCTGTCGTCTCAACAGCCCGGACCGCGCATGAATTTCCAGCAGCAGCTCTACGACTTCCAGCTCTGGGCGATGGATTTCCACGGCCCTACCCAGAAATGGATGTGGTCCACCATCGCCCTTCTGCTCGGTTACGTCATCGGCCTCGTCATCGCGCGCGTGCTGAGGTTCATCGCGAACAAGCTGTCGGGGCTGCGCCAAGGGAAACCCACCGAAGGCGAGCAGAAGACAGCCGACCATGTGATGGTCGACATTCTCGGCGCCCTTATCCGCGCCCTTTCGCTGCTGATTGCCTGCGTCATCGTCGCAAACCTCCTGTTCGGATATCCGCTGCAGCAGGCCGAAGCGCTCGGCATCGCCTCCGTCCGCGGCCTCGCCATCCTTGTCGGCGTCTGGTTCCTCGGCTCATGGCTGGGCTCGCGCGTCCGCAAGTTCGGACACAAGCTCGGCCGGGCAAACGCCGGCAGTGAAACGCTGTTCACCTTCCTCGGCGCCGTCGTCCGCTTCGGCGCCTTCGCCGTCGGCCTCATCGCGGCGTTGCAGCAGTTCGGCTTCGACACTGCCTCACTTCTCGCCGTCGTCGGCGCGGCAGGTCTCGCCATCGCACTGGCCCTGCAGGACACGCTGAAGGCCGTCGCTGCCGGCGTTGTCATCGCCGTCTTCCGCCCCTACAAGATCGGCGACGTCGTCCGCATCGCCGGACAGGACGGCATGGTCGCCGACATCACGCCCTTCACCACTGTCCTCAATACGCTCGACAATCGCGAAGTGGTCGTCACCAACGACAAGGCTTGGGGCGACGTCATCATCAACTCCTCTACCCGCCCACTACGCCGCCTCGATCTGCTCTTCTCGATCGACTACAGCGACGACATCGACACGGCGCTGCGCCTGATCTCCGGGATCCTGACCAACGACAAGCGCATCCGCAGCGAGCCGCCGATCTGGGTCAAGGTCACCGATCTCGCCCCGTCATCAGTCGACATCCGGGCCCGCGCCTGGGTGTCGAACAGCGACTGGTGGGATACGCGCTGCGACACAATTCGCGATGTCAAACTGGCGTTCGACCGCAACGGCATCACGATTCCCTACCCGCATCAGGTTCACGTCGACAAGCCGGCCCACGACCGCACGCCGCCCCAACTGCAATTGCCTGACGATGAATTCCGCCCGCCCCGTGGACTTGAGCCGACAGACTGATAGCGTCTCACAGGTTGCATTAGGGAAAGGAAGCCATGGCCAAGGCCCGGCCAGACGACCGCCAGATCCCGGCAAAAGTCACTGACGCCACATTCGAGCCGGTGTCCGAGGCTGATCCCGACTGGGGGTCCGATGAGCGTGGACATCGCGCCCGCGCGCCGCTGTCGTTCTCCGGCCGCATGTTCAATGTCGGCTGGAAAGGCTGGACGCGCCTCGTCATCGTTTGCGTCATCATCGGCGCCGTATTCCAGGCTGGCGGCTTCAATCCGTTCGCTCCCGGCTTCACCATCGGCGGCGGTCTGGGCCAGATCGTCAACGGCGTCATCAACATCGCTGGCTGGGCAGCACAGAATGGTGGCCTGCCGCTTCTTCTCGGCGCGATTGCCGTATTGCCCTTCTGGCTGATCTGGCGCGCGCTCGTGACGCTCTTCAACCGCGACAAGCCGCCCGGTCCCGACGACCGCATCCTTCCGCGTGAGCGCCGGAGGAAATCCGGAAGGCTCTAGATACTGCACAGTACAATCCACAGGATCCGTCTTGCCGTCGCAACAATGTGGTTGACCCGACGCGGCCAGGGGACATTTTAGCGCTGCTTTTGGCCCGTCCCCCCAACCCAGGGCCGAAAGATATGGGGCGCCGGGCTACCGGCGCCCCTGATCGTTTCTGGCCCTTGCTGCTGGGGCCCCGACGCCGCGCTGCCTGCCCCAGATCCCTGCGCATCGAGGTAGATTTCCCGTTTCACGGTGCATACGAACGACATTGCTGAAGCGATTCTTGACGCCTGCACGCAGGAGCTGAGTCCAGATGCAGTCGTTCAGCATCACCCGCGCGACCGAACTGCTGGAATCGTCTCTTTTCACGCCTGACGATCTCCCGCACACGCTCGAAGCGGTCGCGCGCGAGATCGGCTTCGACCATTTCTGCCTCCTGCACTCCGAGCTCGACAACCTGACCTTCATCGCGTCCGAACACAGCCTCGAGGCGCTGAATGCCTATGCCCATGGCGGCTGGCGCGAAGTCGACTACCGCGCTGCCAACGTGAACCACACGCCTGACGGACGGCTCTTCCTCGATCACCTGGCGGTGCCGGATGAATCGCGCACCCGCTCGGCAATCTACAACGAACTCTATGCGCCCAAGCGCATGGCGTACTTCGCAGGATGGCGCTTCGCGGTGGATGGAGACACGTGGATCTATTCGCTTGCCCGCGCGGAAGACAAGGGTCCCGCCGGACATGCGGATGTCGCGTTGCTAACCGGGCTCGCGCCCTTCGCCAACCGTACGCTCCTGATGGCGCGTCACATGCGCGAGGTACGCGTCCGCGGCATGCTCGACGGGCTCGCGTCAGCAAATTTCGCAGCGCTCATCCTCGATAACGATGGCAAGGCGCAAGCTGTAACGCCTTCCGCCGATTCGATGCTCGGCTCCGAGATCGACATCCGCTCGGGAAGCCTGTGGGCGTCGAACAGCCGCGCGAACGAAGCACTCGACCAGCTTGCATCACGCGCGCGTCGCGGCCTCATCGAAGGCCTCGCGCAAGACATCGTCATTCGTCGCGCCGATGGCCGCAAGCCGATCCTGGTCCAGCCGATCCCGGCGCGTGGCGTTGCACTGGACGCGCTGCCCGGCGCGCGCATCCTCGTGATGCTCACCGACCTCGAGGCAAACACCACCGCGACCGCCGCGGAGCTCGAACGCCTGTTCGATCTTTCGCCCGCCGAGTCACATGTTGCCGCCCTGCTCGGCCAGGGCCACGACCCGTCCGAGATTGCGCGCCGCCGCAATGTCGCCGTCGATACCGGTCGCGGCCAGCTGAAAAGCATATTCCGCAAGCTCGGCGCTGGCCGCCAGAGCGATGTGGTGAGCCTGCTTGCGCGCCTGCCTGGATCGCGCCGCAAGCCAGACGATCCAGGAACGGAACCCTGAGACAACCTTACAGATTTGTCAGGCAAACCTGCCGCTTTTCGGGCCGAAGTGATCGTCCGCACCCGGAACAACTGCAATCTCTGATGCGTTGGACAACACCTGGATCGCATGTGCGCCTCTGTGCGCGCACGCCGCCCGGACGTCTACGTTTTCAATCGCGACGCCGCTCTTCCGGGCGATCGTCAGCATGCTCAAGAGGATTCACGAAATGTCTTGGCTGAAGAATCATGCCGCCAGTGCTCGTGCCATCGCCATCGTCGCTCTAGGCGGCCTGGCCCTCGGCGCCTGCGCCACCAATCAGTATGTCGATGAAAGGATCGCCATGGTGAACTCCCGCATCGACCAGACCGACGCTCGCGTCACGGCCGCCGCCCAGCGCGCCGATGCCGCCAACTCGGCAGCGCAGGGCGCCGCCAGTGACGCCCGCGCTGCAAACACCGCAGCGCAATCCGCCGCCACCGACGCCCGCACCGCCAACCAGCGCGTCGACCAGCTCGGCGGCCGCGTCGACACGATGGAACGCGGCCCCACACGCACGCCGCGGGGTTGACCCTTCTGTCACTGATACCAACGGCCCTAACCACTGACATGCGCCCAGTCGCGTGCGGTGATTGAGGTTACGACTGCGGGGTTATTGGCGAAGAAGTTCCAAGCCTTGCAGCAGGCCTCGACAATGTCCTCGTAGGTTTCGAAGACGCTGTTGGCGAGCTTGTTCTTGCGCAGGTACTCCCAGATGTTTTCGACCGAGTTCAGTTCGGGCGAATAAGGCGGCAGTCGGATCAGCGTGAGATTGTGGGGAAGCTTGAGTTTTCCTGCACCGTGATAGCCAGCGCCGTCGAGTATGACGACGGCGTGGGCGCCGTTGGCGACAGCTTTGCTGATTTCGGCGAGATGCAGGTTGAAGGCGTTGGTATCGGCGTGCGGCAGCACCAGGGCGGCGCTGGTTCCGCGCGCAGGACAGGCTGCTCCGAAGATGTAAGCCCAGTCATATCGCCGGTCGCGCGGCGCGCGCGGCCGCGTACCCTTCTTCGCCCAGATGCGGGTCAGCGTGCCTTGCTGGCCGACGCGGGCTTCATCCTGGAACCAGACCTCGATAGGTTTGCCCTCAGCGCTCGCCGGTAGGCTCCTGGCGAGCGTGTCGGCGAAGCTTTTTTAAAATCCTCCTGCGCCTCAGGATCGGATTCAGGGTGTTGCGGCCGGGTCGACAGGCGCACATACCCCAGCCCCGCCAGAAGCTTGCCGACCGTGCGCTCGTGCATCGTGACGCCGAACAGGTCTTCGATCTTCCTCTTGAGGTCGATGCGCCGCCAACGCACGACGCCGTCCCTGTCCGGATCAGGGCCAGCCTCAACAAGCGCGGCGATCTTCGCCTTCTCTTCCGGGCCGAGCAGGGGCGTCCGGCCCGCCGATTTCCGGTTGCACAATCCCTCCACGCCCTCGGCGTTGTAACGGTGGACCCAGTCCCTGAGGGTCTGCCGGTCCATGCCGCACGTCTCGGCAGCGTGCGTACGGT
>CAIMMO010000029.1 GCA_903842595.1 uncultured Alphaproteobacteria bacterium | reverse complement strand
TGGTCGACAAGATCGATTTCCTGCGTCCGATGCAGCGTTGGGTCGCGCTTCCCGGCGAGGCGGGGTCTTCCACTGGATCCGCACGCTTCGATCTGGGGGGGCAACACGCTGCTCGGTGCTCGCGGGCAGTTTGCGCCCTCAATGAAAGGGATGTCGGTCACGATCGCGGGCGAAGAGCGTCCGATCGTGTCGGTGTCGGAGGATGGCAGTACGCTCACATTGGGCGCAACCTTTAGCGACGCTAGCGCCTCGTCAAGCTATGAAGTCCACAAGAAGCGCGAGCGAATTCGCACCATGGGCGAATTTGTTGACGCGCTAAACCGTTCGGGGCTGCTGGGCGATAAGAAAGCTTCGTACAGCGCGGCCAGCAAGGAGCTGGTGGTGCCGGTTACGCTGGGCAAAACCCTCGCGCCTGTTTCGTTACCGGTCAACTTGGCGCTCGGGGGGGGCGACCTGTCGCTGTCGACCACCGCGATTGCAAGTTTGGGGCTTGGCATCGGCTCCACGCTTGATCTCGTGGTGAATCTGGCGGGTGAATCGCCGGAATTCATCATCGATAATTTCAAGCTCGACGCAAACCTGTCGGCCGATGTGAAGGATCTCGCGGTCGATGCGAAGCTGGGCTTCCTTGGCATGACGGCGGGCGGCGCGGGAACGGGCTCAGGCCTGCACATCGCGGGCAAGGCATCGCTCGCACTCGACCGTACGCCAGACCAGGCAGGTGGCGCGCGCTTCAAGCCGAGTGAGCTGCTCACTCAAGGCTTGTCAAGCCTGCATGCTGGCCTGACCGGTGACGCCTATGCGCGAATGCGCGATCTCACCCTGAAGACGGGTGGCGGTGCGGGCTTCAATGTTGGAAAAGGTCTCGAACTCGGTGTGTATGTGCCCGATTTTGCAAATGTTTCGGGCTTTAAATTGGTGTTTGATTCTGGCTTCGATATCGCCGACCAGGCCGACCTGAACAAGCACAGCCTCACCGGCAAAGAGATCGTCGCCGTCGTGCCCGATTTGGGCTCGATCCTGGACGTGAGCCGGTTGAGTTTCGCAGACATCATCGGCGGCGTCCGAATGGTGGGAGACCTGATCGAAGACGCCATCGGCGACCAGGCCTTTTATACCGAGAAGATTCCGCTGATTGAGCGCTCACTCGCCGATATGCTCGCCTTCGGCGATAACTTCCTCGCCAAGATCGAGGCCGCCGGGGCGACGCCTGCAGGGGCACTCGACGAAGCCGAGCGGCTGATTGAGGAAGCGTTGGGGCTCGAGCCTGCGATGCTCGATTTGTCGATCGACAATACGAAGAAGCTGCTTCGCATTGACCTCAACTATCAACTGGCGCTCGCCGAGGATTTCAATCTCAAGCTCGATCTGGCGTCGCTACTGAAGCTTGCTGGCGAAGACATTGCGCTGCCGCCTTCATTGACGGAACTCTTTGACGTCACCGGTGCAGCCGCAGGCCGGCTGAGCGCCGGGCTGGTGCTGTCGGCCGCTGTGGGCATCGCGCTCCCAGGCGCGCCCGCTGGGACGCCGGCCGTGCAGGTGCTGGACCACGACGCTGTCACTGGCAAAGGAACCAAGCTTGATCTGACCGCATCGGTGCAGGCAGGCGGCGTGACGCTGAAACTGCAGTCAGGTCAGATCGAAGCCGGCATCGTTGACGGCACCATCGTCCTCGACGAAGACGCCGATCAGAAGACACCTGCGCCTGCCGCGCTCCGCGTGTCATTGAAAAACGGGCTTCCCACCATATCGTCGATCGGTGCCTTCGATATCGATCTGCCGTTCAAGCTGATGATGAAGGGTAAGCCGGTTCCGCTCGGTAACGTGCATGTCTACACCGATCCAGCGCTGGGGACAGGCGGTGTGCAGGCGCTGTTCGACCAGCTGATTGGTAAACGCGCCGGCAAGCCGTCGGCTGTGCTGATCGATCTGCCTGACTTTGAGCGACTGTTGGCCACTGACAATGTGCTCCTCAAGATGCTCTACGATCCGTCGCCGGTGCTCGATGGCATAGACCTCGGCCTGGGTGAGGTGCAGAGCCTGTTCGAGTCGACGCTCGATGTCGACCTGCCATTCATCGGCAACCAGCTGGCTCAGGTTGGGACAATGATTGGCGATCTGCGGGGCGGGCTGCTGCAGAATCTTCGTAAAGCGCTGCTGGGTAGCAATGGGCTACCGGTTCCTGGTAAGCCGGTCGAGATCCTGCAGCAGACGCTGTTCGACGCCTTCAACGGTCTCAACATGCTGAAGGACACCAACCGAGACGGATCGATCAGCCTCGCGGACGTGGACGTAGGCTTCTACGATTTGAAGGGTAAGCGCCTCATGACCTGGTCCAAGGGAATGCCGTTCCCGAAAGGCGCGGTCGACGCGATTCGCTTCGACATGGATCTGGGGGGCAGGGTGCTGGGCGGTGGGTTAGATATTCCGCTTGACCTGAACCTGCCGGGCTTCGAGCTATCGGTCGACGGTGGCTTTGGCCTCGACATGAGCTGGGCCTATGATTTTTCGTTCGGGCTCTCGGCGGTTGAGGGTTTCTATCTCGGCGTGAACAACGACGCAACGCCTGAGTTGCAGCTCGACGTGGGGCTATATCTCGACGGTAACCCCACCGATCCGGACAAAATCACTCCTTTCGAGGGGCGCGGCAAACTGCTGTTCTTCGAGGCGGGTCTGAAGGATATCGACCGCGATCCGAACAAGCCAGGCCATCAGCCAAGTGCACTCACTGGCAAGCTCGCCCTTGACGTGGTGGGTGATGCGGCAGGCCGCCTCACGCTTGGCAAAGTGCTCTCTGACCGCCTGTCGGCGTTCAAGCCGAGCTTTGTCGTAGACGCAGATCTGCGGTTGGGGCTGTCACTTGCGGCGTCTCAGCTGCCCAAGCTCGAGGCTGACTTCGCGTTCAAGTGGGGCTGGGCACTGGGAAGCTCAACC
>CAIMMO010000028.1 GCA_903842595.1 uncultured Alphaproteobacteria bacterium | reverse complement strand
GAAGCCGGATGCGGCGATCCTCGTCGTGGGCGGTGAGGGCTGGCATCCGGGCGTGATCGGAATTGTCGCGGGACGGCTGAAGGAGAAGTTTCACCGGCCGGCGATTGTTGTCGGCTGGGGCGAGGGGCTTGGGCCTGTCGCACGCGGCTCGGGGCGATCGGTGCTCGGTGTCAATCTTGGCGAGCTGGTTTCAGATGCTGCGAAGTCGGGGCTGCTGCTGTCGGGCGGTGGGCATGCCATGGCGGCGGGGCTGAGCATGGATCCGGCGAGGCTGACCGAGTTGCGCGATCACATGGAAGCAGCGGCGCAGGGCGCGACGTTCGAACTGGAAGAGGCGCGCGTGCTGGAGATAGACGGGCCGCTGGCGCCGGGCGCGGCGGACGGCGCTTTGCTCGACATCATCGAGCGGCTTGGGCCGTTCGGATCGAATGCGCCCGAGCCGCTGTTCGTTGTGCCGAATGTGCGGCCTGCTGGCGCGCGACGCGTGGGTGAGAACCATGTGGCGTTCGACATGGTGGGCGAGGATGGCGCACGGCTGCGCGCGATCGCGTTTCGGGTTGCTGATGGACCAGAGGGCGAGGCGATCCGGTCTGGAGTGGCGATCCATGTGGCGGGGCGGCTGCGGCCGGACACATGGCGTGGGCCGGGCAAGGTGCAGATCGAGGTCGCGGATGTCGCGTTGGCCTGACTAGGCGATGGCGTACGGACCTGACCTTTGTTGCTGCTGCATCAACCGGCGGTCCTCGAATGTGGCGTGAGCGAAGTTCACGTTGGAGGACGTCGTCCAGCTGACGATCGACTTCTAGAAGCGGAACGACATTGCGGGGCTGTTTCGCTCTTCGGGCATCATCCGCTCGCATGACGACAAGATGGTGCGCGTCGCGCGCAGCCTTCGCGAAGATCACCTGCCTGGCGGCTATATCCACCTCGAGTTGGTCGCGGGGGGCGTCACCGGAATCGCTGGCTGAGGCGTGCAGGTGGTGGATCAGGCTTGAACCGGCGCTGGCGCAGCCGCGGCTGACGGCGGCGCTGGGGCGCGTGATCGCCACCCTGGGAGGGGGGCGCCATTGTTCGCGACAGTGCACCCTTGCTTCATGCTCCGCCTGCCGGACGAGGATGCGAAAGCTCTGGAATATGGGCGGTTTCTCGGGGGGCTGGCCGAAGCGCGGGCGCTGGCCGGGCCGCTGGCGGGTGACGCCTCCGAGAGCCGATCCTGCCCGCTTGCGCGGTTTGGTCGATGCAGCTATATCGCCGACCTCCGCCGCGTGGTCCCTTCGTCTATCGGTTAGGACATCTGGTTTTCAACCAGGGAAGAGGGGTTCGACTCCCCTAGGGACTGCCAGCGGACTGTATCGGCTCGGACTTCTGCGGGCTGGTCGTGTTTGATGCTTCATTACAACGTGTTGCTGGTGTTCGTGGCGCCCAGCTGATCACAGGTCCACAATCGCATCGGGAAGCATCTTCCCGCGCGAACTTGTCATGCTACAGTCACCCCGCTGGGGAGCCTGTGCTGGATGCAGCCGCTTGAAAATACGACAAATGACGCGGCGCCTGAAGAGGTGATCAGGGTCGAGGGCCGCGTGAAGTGGTTCGACGCCGCCAAGGGCTATGGATTCGTGGTCCCCGAGGGGGGCGCGGCCGGCGGCGGCCTGAAGCGAGACGTTCTGCTCCACATATCCGTGATGCGGAAATACGGCGTCGACAGCGCCCCGGAAGGGTCGCGAATCGTCTGCCATGTGGCGACCCGGGACAGGGGTTATCAGGTCAACGAAGTTCTGGAACTGACGGGCGGCGAGGCCGTAGGCGAGACTGAGGCCGAAGGGCCGATGGAAGTGGTGCTGGTGAAGTGGTTCAACCGCACCAAGGGCTATGGTTTTGTGCAGCGGCGCGACGATCCGGAAGACATCTTCATCCACATGGTGGTGGTGCGGAAAATCGGGATAGAGGACCTGCAGCCGGGGCAGACCTTGCTGGCGTCGGTCGGCAAGGGACAGAAGGGCCGGCATATCGTGAGCTGCAGGCTGCCGCCGTAAGCGGTTGGGGCCGGGTCTTGGCATTGTTCAGCCACCGTTCTATCCGGGCTGAATGAAACGCACCCTTTTTGCTATCGCATTTTCGCTTGTGTTGCCGGCCGCGGCCATTGCCCAGCCGGCGGAGACACTGACCATCGTGTCCGGCGACAAGTCTCACACCGTGAAGGTTGATGTCGCCGAGACGAAGCCCGCCGCGGAGGCAGGGCTTGCCGGGCGCACAGCCCTGGGGGCTGGCGAGGGGCTGCTGATCGACTACCGCAAGGTGGGCGAGAACATGTCGCCGACGATGAAAGGGGTGGGGTTCGATCTTGACCTGCTGTTCGTGGCGCCTGAAGGCACGATCGTCGGTGTGATCCAGCATGCGCGTGCGGGCAGCCTGCGGCCGCTGTGGGTGGGACTTGGATCATCTGCGGTGCTGGAAATTCCGGCGGGACAGGTTGCGGCGCTGGGCATCAAGCCAGGCGACAAGGTGAGGCACAGGGCATTCGGCAATGCCGGCTGATCAGCCGGACATCATTGCGCCGCCGGGTTTTGTCCATGTGCTGCGTGCGCCGTTTGTCAACCATGTCGGGCCGCTGTTTCAGGCAAGCGAGAATGCGCCCGGTGAAATCACGCTGGGGCTGACTGTCGAGCTGGTTCACACCAACACGATGGGCTTCATGCATGGTGGGATGATCGCCACGATCTGCGACAGTGCGATGGCTCGCGCAGCGGTGTTCAAGCTGAACCGCAGGGCTGTCACGCTGCGCATGGGGATGGAGTATTTCGATCCGCTGCGGAAGGGCGACTGGCTGACGGCGCATGGGCGTCTCGTCGGCCATGATGACGAGGTCGCGCAGACCGAATGCCTGATCCGCGTGGGCGAGGAAGTGCGCGCACGCGGTACGGGGGTGTTCAGGCTGCTGCGGGCAGCAAAATAGTGCAAACACTGGGAGGAGATCTCACGCTCAGGCGTATTCTTGCCGCGCCAGCCGGTGCGCTGGCCATGTTCGGTGCGGCGGCCTGTGAGACGGTTTCTGTCTCGCCAGAGCAGTTGCAGCTGATCAACAGCGGGTCGCAGTCCGGCATCATCATGTCGTACAAGGAGCATGCCGGGCTTTGGGGATCGACCATCAACATCGCCAATGTCGCCACTGGGCGGATATACAGCCTGGCGATGCACGGTGGCGACAACTGGGTGAATGCTGGCCCGGACATGGTGATGACGCCGCCGGGGACCTACCGCGTGCTAGACGGCAGCATCTATGCGACTGACATGTCAGGAACGATGCCCCTGCTGCAGTGGTGGTTCAGGGATTTCGACGTGCGCGCCGGCGAGGTTGTGGATGTCGGGACGCTCAGGCTGAGCGACATCAATGTGAAGTCGATCCCGTCGGACGAGCTGGTGCAGTTCTTCAGGGGACTGGTATCGGGCGGCGACAACAGCGACGTGTCGACCTATGTGATGTACGAGGTGGACTATTCTGACGACGCCCGTGTTCAGGCGATGCTGAAGAGCAAGTATCCCACGCTCGCCGTAGAGCCCGTGAAGCGGCCGCTGCAGGTGGCGCTCGATCGCAAGGAGTTCGAGGCTCTGATCGTCGAGGCTTACAGGCCCGGAGCGGACGTAAAGTATCCCTCTGCGCCAGAGGTCGAGGCGAAAGTCAGCCGCCTGGTAGCCGAGTTCGTCCGGAGCAGTGTCGCCGAAGGGCCAACCATGCACGTCCCGGCGAACTAGCGGCCAGTTCGCAGGCCGTTCGCCAGGCCTGCTTGCACAAAGCGCCGGTCCGATCCCTGTTGGCGCCAGGATAGCTCGGGCTGTTGCCGAGAACCCTTCGATCTGATCCTTCATCGCGCGCTGAAAGGCAGGACGGGGTTTGCAGCGTTGCTTGTCGGTGCGCAGCGTGGGGGTGGGGAAGGGCCATGGAACGGGTCCGGAACTTCTCTCGGGAGTTTTCGCGGCACAATTTCCCTGCAAGGTCCCGCTGTTACCCGAAAATTCCCCTATAACCCTGCAAGCTGGGGCTGGCCAAACGCCGGGAAAAGGGCCAGTTACCGGGCTTCGGAGTGTGGCGCAGTCTGGTAGCGCATCTGCTTTGGGAGCAGAGGGTCGTTGGTTCGAATCCAGCCACTCCGACCATCCTGCGCTCCCGCGGAGCTTCCGATGGCGGGCCCCTTGAGTACCCACGACAATGAATGACCGGCCCGTGATCCTGCTGGCGGCGCATGGCGAGCGCGGCGGGGCTGCGAACAATGAGCGGCTCGCCGGTATCGTCGACCAGGTGGCACAGGCACTGCCGGAGGCGGACGTCGGCTCGGTGCTCGTGAATGTCGAGGGCGTGGTCGAACGCGCCGTCCAGGCTTGCGGGACGCGCAGGCTGATCGTGCTGCCGCTGCTGTTCTCTGACGGGTTCTTCTTCGAGCGACGGTTGAGGCCTTTCGTTGCGGGTCCGGGGCGGACGCTTGCCCAGCCGATGGCGCTCTGGCCGGGCTTTGCGCCTTTCCTTGCGGACAACCTTGCGCTTCGCACGATCAGCCATGCAGCGGACCCGCGCGTCGTGTTGCTCGCTCACGGGTCGAAACAGACCGGCAGGTCGGCGGCATGCGCGCGGATTGTCGCGCAGCATATGCAGGCGCGGTATGGGCGGATCGAGGTGGCCTTCCTCGAGGAGCCGCCTTTTGCGGGGGACGTGATCGCGGCTGCCGAAGCGCCATGGTCCGCGGTTGGGTTGTTCCTGGGGGACGGGATGCACGGCGGGACGGATTTCGATGTGCTGGTCTCGACAGCGCCCCGGCCGCCGGTGGCGGCGTTTACAGCTGGGGAACTGCCTGGTCTGCCAGCACTTGTTGTTGCCGAGGCCCAGGCGCGCCTTGCGGCTTGATGCCGATCAACGCGGCCCCGTGTCCATGCCTCAAGCTTCTGACAGGATGGTGGCTATGAGGAGACTTCCCGCATGTTGCGCAACGGCTTTCTGATCCTCACCGCCGCTGTGGGGCTTGGACTCGCGGCGTGCACGCCGTCGGACCCCACAGAATCGCCCAAACTGGAAGCGCCTAAAGCGGAAGCGCCGAGCGCGACGCAGGTCGCGGCCAGCGATCCGGCAGCCTATCGCGGGGCTGCTGTTGCCGCGCAGGTCTGTTCGCGCTGTCACGATGTCGGGATGGGGGCGCCGCCGGCCATGGAGATCGGAGCGCCCAAATTCCGCGACCTGGCCGGGCAGACTGATTCCACGGCGGAAAGCCTAGCTGCAAAGATGCGGAAATCGCACCCTGTCATGCCCGACTACATCTTCGGTGAGGCGGAAACCGCTGATCTTGCCGTCTACATCCTCAGTCTTCGCGGCGCTCCCGGCTGAGGCCAGGGCGCTTGTGCGCAGTTGAAACTTCACTGTTTTGCGGGCAGATGGGCATGGTTACGGAGTCATCGCCCATGCTTGCGAAAATCTACCGCCCCGCGCGCAACGCCATGCAGTCCGGCACGGCCAAGTCGCAGGACTGGGTGCTGGAGTTCGACAGCGAGACGCCCCGCACGGTCGACCCGCTTATGGGCTGGATTTCCAATGCAGACACCAACACGCAGGTGCGCATGACGTTCGCGACGCGTGAGGAGGCGATCGAGTTTGCACGCCGGGAAGGCATTCCCTTCCAGGTGACGGAGCCGCGGGAGGCCAGACGCGTGATCAAGGCCTATGCCGACAATTTCGCCACCGGCCGCCGCAAACCCTGGACGCATTGATCTGCGGACGCCCTACCATACAGCCGTGAACCCGACTAAGACGCGCAGGCTGCGTCTGATCCCGTAGCTCAACTGGATAGAGCACCCGCCTTCTAAGCGGGTGGTTGCAGGTTCAAGTCCTGCCGGGATCGCCAGCTTCAAAAGTCCATCAGTCTATGCGCCGTTCCGGAGCGGCCTCTGCCACAGCGCAGGCGCTGGCTGCGCGATCATCTTCACACCGTGGCATCTCGCCGAATGAAGACTTTCAAGCTCGACGCCCGTGTCATCGCGCTCCTCCACAGCGCGCGTCAGGTGAAGGTGATATCTCGGCATGGCCGGTGCTTGCTCGACCAGACAGCGCGAGGCCCTAGCCGCCGTCGGGTCGTGTCCCGATGAGTGGTGTACGAGCCGGCACTCGTCTCGGGCCTCGCCGCCAGGCTGGGCCGGTCATGCTGCGGGCAAGGCCGGCAGGCTGACGGGGGGATCATCGCTCATTGGTGCGATTGTTTCCAGCGTCATG
>CAIMMO010000027.1 GCA_903842595.1 uncultured Alphaproteobacteria bacterium | reverse complement strand
CCCTCAACTCGAACCAGCAGAACGGCGCTGGCACCTACGCCACTTCGAACATCAACCTGGGCGACGTGATGGGCTCGGTAACAGCCACGGCGGCGGCGATCGGCAACTCGGTGTCGGTCAGCAACCTTCCCAAGTAAGTCCAGACCAAAAGCCTTTACCCAAGGCCCGGGCCCCTCACAGGGTCCGGGCCATCTTCTTGAGTGCGCCCACGCGCGGGTGATGTCATCTTTGGACACACAATAGTCGCGGATGGCTCCTGACAGTCTGAGGCAGTCTGAGCTGCTCGCGGGAGCGGGTCAGATTTTAGACATCAGGCGAGGCGCAATGCAGGTGTTTGTCGGTTTGGATGAAGCGAAGGTTTTGACCCATCTCTTCGTCGTCGATCCTGGCGGAAGGCAGGTTTGGCGCGGCAAGTGCTCGACCGCCCCAGGTGTTCTCGCGCAAACGATCAGGACCTACACAGGATCGGCCGCGATTGTTGGCATCGAGACTGACCCGTTGACGCCGCGGCTTGTCCACACGCCGCGCGCAGCCGAACTGGACGCGGTCTGCATCGGAGCTCGCCATGCTCATGCGGCTATGTCGGCTGCGCAGATCAACAAGAATGACCGCAACGACGCCAAGGCTCTTGCTCAGCTGCGGCGTACAGGCTGGTATCGAGCTGTGCATGTAAAATCCGATAGCACACATCAGCTGCGGGCGGTTCTCGGCGGCCGGGCGCAACTCGTGACGATGACGGCGCGTATCTCCAACCACATCCGCGGGGTCATGAAGATCTTCGGCCTGGTGGTCGTCAGAGCCAAAAAAGACGACGTTCGCCTCCAGAGTTGACGCGCTGCTCGCCGACCGTCCTGAAGTCGGAGCGGTTGCGGGACCGATGTTGGCCACGTGACGCCATCTGCGACGTCAAATCGTCGGCTTCGACAAGCAACTGATGGCCATCGCCAGGGCGCGGCGGAAGCGCCGTCTGCCAATGAGCACCCCTGGCATTGGATATATCAGCGCTCGTGCGCTCATGAGTTCTGTTGATGTTCCGGAGCACTTTGCGAGTGCCGGAGCACTAGCAGGCTGTTGAAGAATCCCAAGGTACGGCGCGGAACTCCGATTCATCGCCGTAGTCGAGGCAGATTTCGCCGGTGAGCGAGCCATCAGGCTCGAGATCGATGGTGATTTCGCCTGAAGCCTCGTCCATCTCGTCATTGCCCGTCCAACGCGAGATGAGCGAGTCTTCGACGCCAAGGGCGGAGAAGGCTCCGTTGACGCAGCCGAAGGAGAACTCGCCCTGACCGCTGGCGCTGATGCTGATGCGGGCCGGCCCCATGAGATCGAGGAAGTCTTTGTCCCAGACCTCCATCGCAATGATGCGCCACTGGCCCTGCATGCTCATCAGACCGCCCCCAACAGCTTGGGCAGGCGGATGAGATTGCAAGCGCTGAGCGCCAGGCGAAAGGCTGCATCGACCCGGTCGCGTCCTCGCAGCTTCACGCGGGCAAGACCTGCGCAGACCTTGATCCAGCCAAAGATCTCTTCAATGCGTTTGCGTGAGCGCTGGCTCAGCGCATAGCCAGCATGACACGTGGTGCGGGCATCGATTGCGCTCGAGCGCGGCCTTCCAGAGCCATCGGCGGTTATGCGGATATGTCCATCGACGGCGACGTGCGGGATGACGCCCCGCGCGCGCAAATCGTCAATAAACTGGCGCACATCGTAGGCCTTGTCAGCTCCCAGAGTGATGCGGCCAGATCTTTCGCGCTGATCGAGCAAAGCCAGCGCCGCCTCCCGCTCAGCCCGTCCTGTCGCCGTGGTGATGAGCCCGCCGACCGCCAGCCCGTTGCGGTTCTCCATCAGGGCATGGCCCATGAAGCCGAGCTTAGCGGTCTGGCCATCTCCTTTGCGATAGAGCTTTGCGTCGGGATCGGTCGTGCTCTCATGGGTATCGTTGGAGCATACCTCGCCGTGGAAGTTGCGCCCCGCGTTGCGACCGGGACCGTCTCCGTCGTGGTCCCCGCCATCCTTCTTGCGGAAGCTCTTGATCGAAGCCCAGGCGTCGATCAGCGTCCCGTCGACCGAGAAATGATCGCTGGAAAGAAGCCACTTCACCTTGGGCTGGGCGAGGATCGTGGTCAGGAGCTTGGCGGCAATATCACCCTCAAGCAGACGATCGCGGTTGGTCGAGAAGCTTGAATGATCCCAGGGGGCGTCATCAACGTCCAGACCGACAAACCAGCGGAACAGGAGATCGAACTCCATCCGCTCCATCAGCTGGCGGTCAGAGCGGATCCCGTAGAATGCCTGCAGAAGCATGGCCCGCAGCAGGCGTTCGGGGGGAATGGATGGCCTGCCGACCTTCAGCGGATAAAGCGCATCAAAATCAGCGCTCAGATCGGCCAGCGCAGCGTTGACGAACTCACGGATCTTCCGCAGCGGATGATCGGCCCGCACCCGCTGCTCCAGATCCACGTACGAAAACAACGACCCAGACCGGATATCCGAACCGCGCATCGCCTCGTCTCCTGCAGCTAGCAGAAGAACAGGATCATGCTTCGAACGATGGCGCTACGGACTTCTTAACCAGCCTGCTAGCTCGTATTCCACTCAGCGGGACAAGACCGAGCAGATGCATTGCCGCCTTGCGGCCAGGCGTGATCGATCGAAGAAAGGGAGCGGCCGCAAGTCGCACGCGCGATGAGAGGCACTGCAGCTCAGCGATCAGCGGCGCGGAGACGTCTCGTGAGTTGCTTGGCCGACTTGATCCTGCTCAGCCTTCTTGCGAGCTGGCGCAATGTCTCCGCGCCATTGTCCGAACGGATGAGCGGACATTGGGACTGTGGGCCTTGCCTCGGGTTCTGGACGGGCAGAGGCTTGCAGGCGCACCGTGTCCAGCAGGGCCAAGACGGTTCTGGCAA
This sequence comes from uncultured Alphaproteobacteria bacterium, assembly GCA_903842595.1. Lineage (GTDB taxonomy): Bacteria > Pseudomonadota > Alphaproteobacteria > Caulobacterales > Hyphomonadaceae > UBA7672. The sequence goes on along the minus strand of CAIMMO010000027.1, from coordinate 4,172 downwards.
GCTCCATTTCCCTGCCCTGCTGGGTCAAGCCATAGGCAATCAGCAGGCGACCTGATGGCGCGGATCGGGCGGCGACAAACGCGCGCGACAATGGCCCTGGTCCTGAGATGATAAAGGTGCTGCTAACCCGCTCGTCATCCCTGGCGGGAGTGCCCTGTGGAATGAGGTCAGCCTGAGGCAGTTTGATTGGCTGCAGGAGTTGCTCGAAGAACCCTGTCAGGCTTCCCTGCTGGAGGCAGATGATGATCAGGCTCAGCCCGTCCGGGCCGAGCAGGACGATCTGTTCAGGGTCGGGGGCTTGAGCGATCCAGCCTGGTGGGGGGGCGAGGCCCATACTGTCGGTGAAGGCTGCTGGCTGGGCCCGGGCGGCGCCGCAGGCCATAGACCCGAGCCAGAATGCGACAATCAGGCCGCGGAGGGTCAGCCGGGCTGTGCGCGCCGAGCCGCCTCGGGCGGTCTGGGTCTGGGGTTGCATCATCCGCTTGCAGGTCTCATCTCGATCCAGTCTGCATCGCCCAGGGATGCTGCTCAAGAGGTGAAGACAAGCCGCCCATTCACGCGCGATGCGGGCGATAGATCCCTTGGTGTCATGGTGTCCTGCGCGCGTGCCTCTCATGTGCACCGGTCGGTCTTGGCGTCCGACGGGACGGGCGAGCTTATCAGGTGTGATTGCCGTGACGGCCACGCGCCTGATCACTTCACTGACGAGCGGCGCAATTCCTGTGCATCCCGTGAGCGCCCGCGCAGGGCGGGCGGGGACGTTGCCGTCATGATTTGAGGCGCCAGCTGGCCGCCAGGGACCGAGATGCTCAGGGCGCGCGTCTCCGCAGGCAGGGACGCGACTTTGGCAGAGCCGGCTTCGCTGTGGGTACGCATGACGCCAGACCCTGCAACAAGGCTTGGGTTCGGCGTTGCGGGGGCAGATGCGGGAGAGGGCGTCGCAGGTACGGGCGCCACCGCCGCTGGCGCAGCCGAGGCCGGGGCCTTGGGCGCGGGCGCAACCGTGAGAGGAGGAACATCAAGGTCAGGGCTCAGCCGTCCGCGGGTGTTGTCGGCTGCACTCGTCTTTGTAGCATGTCCGGCCGTCAGGCATGAATCTGTATCGAAGGAATAGAGAGCGGATACGAAATCATAGACGATTTGGTCCACCATGGTGCGTACGGCGGTCTGAACCGGCTCCATCGCGCGCTCGCCGCCGCCGATATCGATTACTGTCCCATCCAGGAATGCAAACACGCCGGCGCGCACCTCGCGTCCAACGATCTGCTTGCGCAGGCTGCGTACGCCCAGGATCTCGCTTGAGCGAGCATCGACCAGGCGAAGGTCGAGTGCTACGTCGACCACGTAGTCTCCTGCCCCAATCGACAATGCGCCGCTATTGCTCGATGCGCCGCCAGCAAAGCCGTCGAGCCCATGCGAGCGAATGTTTGGATTGAACTCGCTGATGCCGCCGACGAGGTAGAGGTCGGCCCCCTGGATCTCGCCCTGGCGGACTTCGCGGATGACGCTGTCGCTATCGCGGACGAGTCCGTTCCGAGTATAATCCATTTCCACCTGAAGCACACCCATGTCATAGCGCTCTACCAAGCGGACGCCGGCCTCGGAGAGGGCTGTGACCGCCATCAGGGTCGCGCCCTGGGTCAGGCGGCGGCCATTGTCGCGGTCCTGGGCGCCGGTCATGTCGGTGATGAGCCCGACGGCGATGCGTGGGGGTGCATAGGATTGGTTGCGCACGTGTCCGGCCAGGCAGCGCAGCGCAGTTGAGTAGGCGGTGGTGACGGCTTCAGCGCGTGGCCCCACCAGGGGTGCGACGGAGGCAATCGGCGCGTCCTGCGATGCGCATCCGGCCAGAAAGACGGCGGCGCTGACGAGGCTGGCAGCTAGACGTTTCATGTTACTGAGGTCTCGACCGCATGATGGCGTACTGATTGCCGGCGTTGAAGGCGTTCACGAAGATTGTTGAGTTTGAGGTGTTGGAAACCGACACCGAGTTGCCGATCGCCGTGGCTGCCAGGGTCGGTCCGCGCAGCGTCGGGCCGGCCGAGACGCCGCCCCGCATAGGGTAGGCGGCGGTGTAGCCGCCAGAGCGTTCCTGAAGATCCACAGCGCGTCCGTTCACAACGACGCGCACACCAGAATTGTCCCGCGATGGGGCATAGAAGGGATCCTCATAGCCGCCAGCGCTAATGCCGAAGGGACGCATCATGTCCGGATCAGCATGCGCTGCGCCGGCGCAGGCGGAGCTGAGGGAGAGGGCAAGAAGAATGGATCGCAGCATTGGAAGCTTCTGTCTTTGACGGATCAACTGACCTCATCCGAAGCAACTAGCGTGCCAGAACTGTCAGGATAACGCTTCCAGCCAGAATCCCCGCCACAACGCACGATTCTGCTCATGCGAACTCCCTGGCTCAGACGAACTCCTCCCGTGCGCGGAAGATCCTGAGCTTCGGCAAGCTTATCATGTATCGCGTAAATTCGAAGCCACTGTAGATCGCCGCCTGCGTCGCCAGGAACCGCTGCACGCAGCTAGTGTGACGCACCGTGCTTCGCAACGACAGGCAACTTGTTCGCGAGCACCTTCACCGCATCAACCATGGTCGCAACCGGATCGGAGTGGTAGGCCAAACCTCTGATCCTGCCCTGTGGATCCTGCAGATAGATCGTCGTCGTGTGGTTAATGTGGTGGATCGACTCGGCGGGGTTTTTCATCATCGCCGCTTCAACGCGCGATTGATAAGCCCTGTTGGCCGCGAGCACCTGCTTGCGCGTGCCCGTCAGAAAAATCATGTCGAAGTCGATGGTAGGCGCCCATGCCGCGATCGCTCGGCGACGGATTTCAGGTCCCGTGAGCGTGGTCCCGTTGTGACCATGCGTGGAGGTCGCTGACGTCACCTGCCCACCTTCATGCCCACTGCCATGCATCAGGCCACCGGAAGGATCATCAAGGCGCGGCGCGTTGATGTCCACAAACACAGCCTTCGCGCCGATGCCCTCAGATTTGAGCCTGTCGATCGCTGCCGGCATGCTCTTCAGCGCGACCGGGCACACTTCCAGACACTCCATATAGCCAAAATAGACCAGCGCCCACTCGCCGAGCAGGTCGGCCTCCGTGAAAGGCGCGCCCTTGGTTGCTTCGACCAGTTCGAACTTGCCGCCAAGTGCTTCCAACGCCTTGGCGCCGTAGGCGTCGTGTTCGCCGTGACCTTCACCCTCGCTGACGATCTGTCCGGCACGCGGATCGACTGCTGCCTCGGCTATCTGCGCCAGAGGGGCTTCGCCCATCGCAAGCTGCGACGATTGTCCTGAGCAGGCGGGGATGGCTATCAGTGCAAAAAATCCGAGGCCAGCCTGAAGCAGCTTAGCGGTCATGCGGTCACGTTGATGTAGGTTTCGACGACCCCCCGACCTGCGTCATGCACATCGCCGGAAATCCAGTCACGAAACTCGGAGATAACCGGATAAATCCCTGGCTTCGTCGGCACGATGATCAAGTCGTGGCGTTGCGCGGACGTTGTATCCAAGGGAGTACCTGCGGGGATCGCAATCGGCGAAGCCCACGGCGCGCTGGGATGAGACATCGGGCGACCATCAATTCCATACACTGTCGCATCAAGCCCGATGATCCTGGTCGAGACCACAGAGTACGAAGCATTCAGATGCCTGACGAGAATGCGCTGTCCGACCTTGGCGTTTACCACCACTCTCCGGTCCTTCTTCGTCAAAGGACTGGGAACGCCAGAAATCATGAAGTACTTCGGTTTGAAGATGTTCAGTCCGGCATCCTCGGCGCACAGCCCGGCAGCATGGCCAAGGTCACGCCAGCTCGGATCAACATCGTCAAACGCCCAGAGCGCTTCCACGTCATACGCCGGGCCGCCCTCATACAGGCGCCCCTTTCCGCTGGGAGGATCCACGATCAGGAAGCCGTACATCCCCATCTCGAAATGCAGAACCGTATTCACGTGGCAATGGTAAAAGTAGGTTCCTGCAAAACTGGGACAAAACTGATACGTGTACTGTCCTTTAACCTCGAACGAGACGTGGCCTACACCGTCATTGTGGGAGCTGGCATTCAGTCCGTGATGGTGAATCGTATGGGCCGCGATGTTGGCGTGAATCGTCGAGTGAACGAGCTGACCCTGGCGCATGCGCATCGGCGGAGCTGGCCACTG
>CAIMMO010000026.1 GCA_903842595.1 uncultured Alphaproteobacteria bacterium | reverse complement strand
GTTCTCCGCCGGAACGCGCCATGCACCGCCACCTGCCTGGGTCAGGTGAACTTCACAACCCCAGCCCTCCATGATGACGTACTGATCGTCCCCGCCCGTGCGCGAGAATCCCAGTCGTTCCCAGAATGGAATGGCAGAGGTGAGATCGTTGCTTGGAACGATGGCGAATGCACCAATGGATTCGGTATCCGACATTGAGACCCCCGTTAGACAGCCTTTGAGCTGCCCCAGAGTTTTCGGCCCTCCCCAGGCTTGCATGTCGACCGGCAGTTTCGGGGCCAGGACGGCCCTTGCTCAAGCCTGCAGCCGATACCCGCCGCTCTCCGTCAGCAGCAGGCGCGCATTCGCGGGATCGGGCTCGATCTTCTGGCGCAGGCGGTAGATGTGTGTCTCCAGCGTGTGCGTGGTGACGTTGGCGTTGTAGCCCCACACTTCCGAGAGAAGCTCCTCGCGCCCGACCGGCTTGCCGCCCGCGCGATAGAGATATTTCAGGATGTTGGTCTCCTTCTCGGTGAGGCGGACTTTTCGTTCCTTCTCGTCGATCAGCAGCTTGGCCGACGGGCGGAACTCGTAGGGGCCGAGCCGGAAGGTCGCGTCCTCGCTCTGCTCGAATGTACGCAGGTGTGCGCGTACACGCGCCAGCAGGACCGAGAACTTGAAGGGCTTGATGACGTAGTCATTGGCCCCGGAATCGAGGCCGAGGATGGCATCAGCATCCGTCGACTGGCCGGTCAGCATCACGATCGGCGCAGCGATACCGTGCTTGCGCATCAGGCGGCAGGCGTCGCGGCCGTCCATGTCGGGTAGCTCGACGTCGAGGATGATGAGATCGGCACGCGCTTCTTCGGCCTTCTTGATGCCCTCGCCTGCCGATCCCGCATGCTCGATCCGGAATCCCTCATGCAGTTCGAACTGCTCGGCCAGGGCCTCGCGTAGTTCCTGATCGTCATCGACCAGCAGGATCGTCTTGGCGGCTGTCATCTGCGGCATCTCCCGGCCCTGCATTCTGCGTGCATGGCTTATCAAGTGTAGGTACGATGCTCCAAGCAAGGAAGCCATCACGAACCAGATAGCGAGGCTGGCGGCAGGCATGAGCGGCGCGTCCTTCATGGCCGATTCAACCGGCAGACTACGCTGGCCTGGCGGCGAGGCGCGCTGCGCGATGGGCAAAAGCGGGGTTAGGCCGGCGGAATCGAAGCGCGAGGGCGATGGGACGACGCCGTTGGGCGCCTGGCTGATGCGCTGCGTCTACTGGCGTCCGGATCGCCTCGCCCGGCCGGCGACCAGCCTGCCAGTGGAGCCGCTGATCGCCGAGGCGGGCTGGTGCGACGATGCAGCCGACGCCTTCTACAACCGCCCCGTGATCCTGCCCTACCCGGCTGGTCACGAGAAACTCTGGCGCGAGGACCATGTCTACGACCTGATCGTGGAGCTCGGTTACAACGACGATCCAGTGGTTCCCGGGAAGGGCAGCGCGATCTTCCTTCATGTGGCGCGCCCGGATTATTCGTCAACGGAGGGATGTGTCGCGTGTGGGCTGGACGACCTGCTCGCGCTGCTGGCGGCGGCGAAGCCGGGGGATGTGCTGGAGATCGTGCGCTAGCCTGGGGTCGCCAGCTGCCCTCACGACAAATCGACATCCAGCCCGCAGACGGCTAGCAAGCGCGGATGAACACCCGCACGCTGCTGTTTCTCGTCGGCGCCATTCTCGCGCTGTCCCACCTCGCAAATGAGTGGGTAGCCCTCGCGCATCCCGGCGGCCTTGTCTGGAAAGCGGCGGGCATTGTGCTGCTCGGGCTGTATGCGCTGAGCCAGCGGGCGTGGCTGGCGGGCGCCGCCCTGCTCTTCTGCGCGACGGGAGACGTGCTGCTGGAACTCGTCTTCGTCGCCGGCATGGGCGCCTTTGCCATCGGGCACATCTTCTACGTTTTGGCCTTCCTCGAATGGGGACGCATCCTGGGACCGAACAAGCGCGACCATCCCGTTGCCGTGCTTGTCGTTATCGTGTCGCTCATCCTTCTTTCCTGGCTGCTGCCTGGCATGGGCGATCTCCTTGTCCCGGCCCTGATCTATCAGGCGATCATCACGACGATGGTCGCGACAGCCTTTGTCGTTAAGGCGCCGATGCTGGCGCGCCTCGGCGCGGTGATTTTCATGATCTCAGATACCTTGATCGCCGCAGAGAAGTTCGCGAACGTGGATGTCTTCCCCGGCGCAGTCTGGATCACCTATGCCGGCGCACAGATCATGATGGCCTGGGGCATGAGCAGGGTTGGGCCGTATCGGGATCGTGCTGTGAAGGAGAAGGCGGCGGCGACCGCCTGATCCGTCCGCTTCGCGGCCTGACCCTCAGACCCTTGGGCCGGCGGCAAAGCAGCCGGATCGCGCTACATGCGTGCTCCGAACAACGCCGACCCCACCCGCACACTGGTCGCGCCGAACAGCACGGCGATCTCGTAGTCCGCGCTCATCCCCATCGACAGTTTCGCCAGGCCATTGCGCGCGGCGATCTTCGCCAGCAACGCAAAGTGCGGGCCTGGGGGTTCCTCCGCGGGCGGGATGCACATCAGACCCTCGATCGCAAAGCCATACTCGCGTCGCATGGCAGCGATGAAGGCGTCGGCTTCCTGCGGCGCGACGCCCGCCTTCTGGTCTTCCTCGCCCGTGTTGACCTGCACATAGAGCCTCGGCGCGCGGCCGGCCTTTGCGGAGGCATCCGCCAGCGCGCCTGCCAGCTTCGCCCGATCAAGCGTCTCGATCACGTCGAACAGCGCTACGGCTTCCCTTGCCTTGTTTGACTGCAGTGGGCCGATCAGGCGCAGTTCGAGATCGCTGAACCCTGCGCGGCGCATTTCCCAGCGCGCTTCCGCCTCCTGCACGCGGTTCTCGCCGAACACGCGCTGGCCCGTCGCGAGCATCGCCTCGATGCGATCGTCGGGCTGTGTCTTTGAGACGGCCACCAGCGCGACGGATGCTGGATCGCGGCCTGCGCTATTGGCGGCGGCCGCGATGCGGGCAAGAACATCGCTGCGGGCAGCCGCAATGCCGGGATCGGTGACGTCGTTCATGTCCGCCTCTCAAACGCACTCTTCCAAAGCGCAGGCAGCGATCCGCCGCAAGCTCATGGCGGCCGCGCGCGCCGCAAAAGGCGCGAAAGCCCGCAATGGCGAGGCCCTGCCCCGCGCTTTCTTCGTGACCGACCCGGCGCGCACGCCGGATCCGCTCGCCATCGTTGGGCGCCTGCCGCGCGGCATGGGCGTGATCTGGCGACATTATGGGGAGGCCAGGCGCCTCGCGACGGGGCTTGCCCTGGCGCAGCTCTGCCGGCGGCGCGGACTGATCCTGCTTGTTTCGGCGGACCCGGCGCTGGCAGTGCGGATCGGGGCGAGCGGCGTGCACTGGCCCGAACGCCTGCTGCGGGGCGTCCGTCCCCGCGCCAGAGGCATGGTCGAGACGGCGGCCGCCCATTCACGCGCCGCCATCGCAAGCGCGATGCGGCTTGGAATTGACGCGGTGATCGTCTCGACGGTCTTTCCCAGTCGCAGCCCGACAGCTGGTCCCGCAATGGGCCCGCTGCGTTTCCGCCAGCTCGCCGGCTGGGCGCCGCTCCCGGTCTACGCCCTCGGAGGTGTCGATGCGATCAATGCAGCAAGCGCAATGCGCCACGCGGCGGGATGGGCGGCGATCGATAGCGTGATCACGGGTTGGGGGAAGCGCTAGAACGAGAACGCGGACTCGATGCGCACGGAGGCCTCCGCGCCTTCCTTGCCGAAGCGCGTGGCCGGGTCAGACAGCGACTCGGCGACCGAGTTGCCCTTGACGGTAACGCCGCCGCCGAGCCGGAAGCGCGGCGTGACCTGATAGGTAACGCCCGCGGTGACTTCCTCGCGCGGGAAAAGCTGGCTGGGCAGCGCGTTGGGCGAGCGGCTGGTGAGGTCGAGCGTGACATCCCAGTTGTTCGCCGGCTTCCAGGTAAGCTCCAGCTCGTCCTTTGTGATCGGGCCAACCGGCAGAAGCGAATGCTCGGAGGCGCCCTTGTTCAGCCCAAGGCCGAAAGTGAACGGGGAAGGCTGCGCCGCCCTGGCGCCAAGCTGGGCAGTGGACTGCGAAAGAGGCTGGGCCTGTGATTTGGCCGAAGGCTGCGCCGTTCCCTGCGCGAACGCAGGGGCTGCCGCCAGTGAGGCGGCCAGACAAAGCAATGACGTGGAAATACGCATGTCCACCCTCTTGCCCGACATAATACCCGCGACTCGGCCTACAAAAGTTAACAGGAGTTAATTTTTCGCCCTTTGGCTCTCTTTGGCCAGAGGGTGTCTCTAATTGCGCACAGTGAGTTCGACCAAGAGCCCGTCATTACTGGCATTTCTGTGGCCAGCGCTGATTCCGGCCGGTACCGGAATGTCTGCTTCAGCAGCACTCCAGGCGAGCCCGAGCGCCAGGTTTTCGGAAATGTCGTGGCTGACGCCCACCAGCCAGCTGGCGCCTTCCACATCCAGAAGCCCGTCCGAGGCCCAGCCCGCCTCGACGCCGAAGCGCCAGCCCTCGACGTCCTTCACGAGGCCAACTTCCCAGGCTTCATAACCGCCGTCGCCCGAGCTCCAGGCATTGTTGCTGGACAGCCAGCGGGCGCCGCCCGTCCAACCGTCATGCTCCAGTTCCATGCCTGCGCCCCAGGCTTCGTAGTCTCCAAAGGCTGCAAGCGAGGTCGCGGAGGCCGCCTTCGTGTAGGTGACAGCGCCGCGGAGGCGCAGATCCTGCTCGGCAAACTGACGGGCGAACGAGGCGGCGCCTTCCCAGACATTCTCCAGCTGGGCAGAAGCCAGCCCGGGTCCGCTGAAATCCGGGTCGAAGTCGGCCGTACGCTCGTTGGCTTCGGGCGTGTAGGAGACGCCCAGGCGCAACCCAAGCCAGCGCGGCGAAAGATAGCTCGCCTTCGCCGATGACCCGGTCGCGTCATTGCGCGCCCTCACGACGCTGAGCGCCGTTGGGTCAAGGCCCGGCGAATAGGCGGAGGCCCTGTTGAGAACGCTTGGCGCACGCGCATCCAGCCGCGCAGCGGCGCCGGCGTCCCAGCCCAGCACCCCCTCGCCCCATGGCCCGGCGAGCGACACCGACGCCGCCTCCAGCGCCACGAACCCGTTCTCATCCCTCCGCACCCCGCCCACGACAAGGCCGGTTGACGGCGCGACCGGCGACAGCCCGCCAGCCGAAGGGCACACCGGCAAAGGCGCCGGACAGGCAGAAAACGCGCCCGCAAATGCTGGCCGCGAGGCCGCATCCTGTTCAAAACGCAGCGCGCCCAGCCAGCCGAGGGTGAGCCCGTTCTCGAACGTGTCGGCGCGTGAGACCTCCAGCATTGCCGAGCCCAGCAGCACATCTCCCGCGGGCGCCGTGGGATCGCCCTCGTCAATCGCGGCGGCGACCAGAACGGCCTCGGCCTTCGTCTGCCATTCACCCTCGCCCGACTGGGCGAAAGCGGGTCCAGCTGCGCCAAGGGCGAGCGCTGCAAGCGTCAGCTTCGGCGAAACAGGTCGGCGCATGCCAGAATTCCTCCGCAATCTCAGTTCACTCCAAGCCCTATATGAGGCGGTGTTGCGGCGGGGCTAACGGTGCTCGGCCCTTGCGTGCGGGACCGGCCAGCAGCTAAGGAAGCGGCTCCCTGGCCTCCCCCTTTGCAGAGCGGGGGGCTTCCCCTGGGGGCGCAGTGCGCCGGATGACGGAGTGACGTGGTGATGTTTTCACGTGTGGCGACTGCCGCCCTGATGGTTTCCGCCGGCCTTGTGGCCTCGGGCTGCACCATCTTCGGCTCCTCCACCGCAAACACGGCCGAATCCTCCAGCTCCCAGCTGGGGCCCGAAGAAACCGGCAGCCTGGGCGTCAACGCCTATCTGTGGCGCGCCACGCTCGACACACTGTCCTTCCTGCCGCTCGCATCTGCGGACCCCTATGGCGGCGTCGTCATTACCGACTGGTACGCCAACCCCTCGAAAGCCGATGAGCGCCTGAAGGCCACCGTCTACATCCTGGATACGCGACTGCGCGCCGATGGCATTTCGGCCGCCGTGTTCCGTGAAACGCTGGTTGGCGGCGCCTGGGTGCCCGCCTCGGTGAGCCCGGACACCAATATCGCGCTCGAGAACGCCATCCTTGCCAAGGCCCGCCAGCTTCGACTGGGCGGCGTCGAATAAGTCCCGTCGCCTTTCGTTTGGCGGCGGGATATGCAAACCCCCGCTTCTGAACGGACACGAGCGACACGATGGCCACCCGCTACAATCCCAAAGAGACAGAGCCGAAATGGCGCGCAGCGTGGGAGCGCGCGCAGGTCTTCCGCGCGAAGTCCGCAAAGGAAGCGGGCGACATGCCGAAGGCCTACATCCTCGAGATGTTCCCCTACCCGTCAGGCCGGCTGCACATGGGCCATGTCCGCAATTATGCGATGGGGGATGTCGTCGCGCGCTATCGCATCGCCAACGGCTACAACGTCCTGCACCCGATGGGCTGGGATGCGTTCGGCCTGCCCGCCGAGAACGCCGCCATCGAGAGACAAGCCCAGCCCCGCACCTGGACGCTGCAGAACATCCAGGCGATGAAGGATCAGTTCGCGCCGCTGGGACTGAGCTTCGACTGGTCGAAGGAAGTCACCACCTGCGAGCCTGACTATTACGAACAGCAGCAGCGCATCTTCCTGAAGATGCTGGCGAGCGATCTCGTCTATCGCCGCTCCGCCAAGGTGAACTGGGATCCGGTCGAGAACACCGTGCTCGCCAACGAGCAGGTGGTGGACGGTCGCGGCTGGCGCTCTGGCGCGGTTGTCGAACAGCGCGAACTTGAGCAGTGGTTCTTCCGCATCACGAAGTATGGTGATGACCTGCTGGAAGCCCTGAATACGCTCGACCGCTGGCCCGACAAGGTCCGCACCATGCAGGCCAACTGGATTGGCAAATCGCAGGGCGCGAAGATCTGGTGGGAAATCGCGCACGCGCCGGATTTCCTGTCACGCGACAAGGACGCCCTCGGCCGCAATCACGCGACCGATCCGATCGAGGTCTTCACCACGCGCCCCGACACGCTGTTCGGGGCGGCCTTCCTCGCGCTCGCGCCGGACCATCCGCTAACGAAGCAGATCGCCAAGTCGCGCCCGGACGTGGCCAGGTTCATGGCCGATTGCGCCGCGCGCGGCACGTCGGAAGCCGACATCGAGAAGGCCGACAAGGTCGGGATCGACCTCGGCATCCGCGTGAAGCATCCGTTCGATCCCAGCTGGGAGCTGCCCGTCTGGGCGGCGAACTTCGTGCTGTCGACGTATGGCTCTGGCGCGATCTTCGGCTCGCCCGCAGGCGACCAGCGCGACATCGAGTTCGCGGAGAAATATGGCCTGCCCTTCAAGCCGGTGGTGCTGCCGCCTGGCGCCGATCCTGAAACCTACACCGTGCGCGGCGAGGCCTATGCCGGCGATGGCACGATCTACAATTCCGACTTCCTGAACGGCCTTTCGACGAAGGATGCGATCACTGTCGCGATCAAGGCGCTGCTGAATCGTCAGGCCGGCGAGGCCACCACGCAATATCGCCTGCGCGACTGGGGCGTCTCGCGCCAGCGCTACTGGGGATGTCCGATCCCCGTCATCAAGTGTGCGGCGTGCGGGACTGTACCTGTACCCGACGATCAGCTGCCGGTGCGGCTGCCGGACAATGCGGACTTCTCAGAGCCCGGCAATCCGCTGGCGCGCCATCCGACGTGGAAACACGTCGCGTGTCCGAAATGCGCCGGCAAGGCGGAACGCGAAACCGACACGATGGACACGTTTGTCGATTCATCATGGTACTTCGCGCGCTTCTGCGATCCGAAATCGAAAGAGCCGATCAACAGGGAAGAAGCCGGCTACTGGCTGCCGGTCGACCAGTATATCGGCGGCGTGGAACATGCGGTTCTCCACCTGCTCTACTCGCGCTTCTTCACCCGCGCCCTGCGCGACATCGGCCTGCTCGACCTGCCCAGCGGCGAGCCTTTCGCCGGCCTCTTCACACAGGGCATGGTCACGCACGAAACCTACAAGTCTGCGGATGGCCAGTGGCTCCTGCCCGAGGAGATCGAGAAGCGCGACGGGGTGCTGGTCGAGATCTCGAGTGGCAAGCCTGTCGCGATCGGCGGCGTCGAGAAGATGTCGAAGTCGAAGAAGAACGTCGTTGATCCGATCCAGATCATCGCCGACTACGGCGCAGACGTTGCGCGCTGGTTCGTCCTCTCGGACTCGCCCCCAGAGCGCGATTTCGAATGGACCGACGCCGGTGTGCGCGGCGCTTGGGGCTCGATCCAGAAGCTGTGGGCGCTGGTCGAAGCCGCGCCTGCCGCAGACGATGGCCCGGCCGACAGCGGCGAGCCGCTGGAATTGCGCCGCCTGGCCCATCGCACGGTGCGCGATGTGACGAATGGCATCGAGAAATTCCACTTCAATGTCGGCATCGCCCGCATGAACGAGCTGGGCAATGCTCTGCGCAAAGCCGAGCAATCCACCCTTCCTGGCATGGCCACGGCCCGCCGCGAGGCGCTGCGCCTGTTCGCGCAGATCGCCGCGCCCTTCGCGCCGCACCTGGCCGAAGAATGCTGGGCGCTGCTGGGCGGCCCAAACGCAGGAGAGAACGGGATGGTGGCGACGGCGAGATGGCCGACCCCGGACCCTGCCCTGCTGGTCTCCGACACGGTCACCCTTCCGGTCCAGATAAACGGCAAGAAGCGCGCGGAAATAACCGTTGCCGCAAGCGCTGACCCTGCGGCGGTGGAAGCCGCGGCGCGCGAAGATGATGCGGTGAAGCAACATCTGGCCGGTCTCACCGTGCGAAAGGTGATTGTGGTCCCCGGCCGTATCGTCAATATCGTCGCATCATGATCCGCGCAGCGTTCCTTGCCCTCGCCCTCCTGCCGCTGACCGCCTGCGGTTTCTCGCCCGTCTATGGCGGCGTGCAGGCAAACGCCGGCCCCATCACGATCAACGAAATCCGCGCCACGGCGACCGCCGGCTCCGCCTCCGGCCGCACCGGCCATTTCCTGCGCCAGGAGCTCGTTCGCTCCGTGGGACAGGGTGTTCCGGGTTTCAGCGCGGGCACGCTCGACGTTGCGCTTCGCCACGCGATCGAACGGCTCGCCTTTGCGCCCGACCAGGCAGCCTCGCGCTCCGACTATGTCGGCGTCGCCACCTGGACACTGCGCGGGACGGGCGGCGCCATTCTCGGCACCGGAACGGTGGAGGAACGGGCAAGCTTCAACTTCGCCGACGCGGCCTATAGCGACCTCGCAGCCCAGACGGCGGCGCAGGAGCGCCTTGCAACCCTGCTCGCGCGCGCGATCCGCGCCGAGATGATCATGGCTGCGGGCAGGACGGTGGCCCCCAAGACCGGCCTCGCCCCGGTTGAGCCTGCCCAACCGGCGCCCACCAAGCCATGAAGCTCGCGGGCGCACGCGCGCTCGCCTTCTGCGACAAGCCGCAGGGGAAGACGCGCATCGCCCTCGTCTTCGGCGGCGACCCGGGACTTGTCTCCACGGCCGCCGATATGCTGGCGCAGCGCTGGGTCCCCGGCATCGATCCGTTCAACCTGGTCAAGCTGTCGGACGACGACCTGAAGCGTGATCCTCAGACGCTCGCCGACGAGCTGGTCGCACGCTCACTGATGGGCGGAGACCGGCTGGTCCGCGTGCGGATCGACCGCGAGACGAGCGCGAAGCCTGTCATCGAAATCCTTGGCGATATCGAGAAGGGCCTGCTCAGTCCGGAAGCCGCCTGGATCATCGAAGGCGGCGATCTTGGCAAGGCGAGCAAGCTGCGCGGTGCGTTCGAAGCCTCCGACGCCGCACAGGCGCTGCAGCTCTATGCAGATGATGAGACGACGATCAACGATCTGGTGACCCGTCGCCTCGCCGCCGCAGGCGTCGCGATGGAGGAGCCCGCCCTCGCCGCCTTTGTCGCGGAACTGCCGGGTGATCGCCGCCTCGCACTTTCGGAACTCGAGAAACTCGAACTCTACGCCATCGGCCTCGGCCGCGCCGTGACGGCGCATGACATCAGTCTGCTTGCCTCGGCCGAACAGCCGCGCGGCGCTGACGACGCGGCCGATGCCGCCATCCTCGGAGACGCCGCGCAGGCGACATTGTCGATCAACCGCTATCTCGACGCCGGCGGTAATCCGATCTCCGCCCTGCGCACCCTGCACTTCCGCATGCTGCGCGTGATCGACGCGGTTGGTTCAGGCGCAGGATCCGGCATGCGCCTGCGCCCGCCAGTGTTCGAGAAAGAGTGGCCCGCCTTCTCGCGCGCCGTCCGCGACTGGCGCGGACCTGCGCTGCAGCGGACCATCGCACGGCTCTACGACGCCGAGAAATCCTGCAAGCAGGCAGGAGCGCCATCGGACGCGATCATCCGCAACCTGATCCACCGGATTGCGACGCGCACAATCTGAGCGAGGACTTGTCCTCGCCTGCCCGGCGCCAGCCGGATCTAGTCCAGCCCGTCGTTCGAGACCACAGCACGCGGCCGCGAGAGGAGCCGGCAGATCTCGTCCAGCTGTTCCAGCTGCGCATATCTGATGCGCACCTCTCCGCCCTTGCCGTTCATGTGGCGGATGTCGACGTCCAGCCCCAGCGCGCGCTGCAGGTCGAGCTCCAGCGCCTTGGTGTCGACGTCCTTGTCGACGTCCACCACGGACTTGCCGCCCGATACCTTGTCCGCCCTGGACAGCGCCTCTGTCTCGCGCACTGACAGCTGCTTTGCGATCACCGTCGCGGCGAAGCCTGACGGATCTGATGTCTTCATCAGCGCGCGCGCATGGCCCGGCGTCAGACGCGCCTCGCGCACATGCTCGCGCACGTCTTCGGGAAGCGACAGCAGGCGCAGCGTGTTCGACACATGCTCGCGGCTCTTGCCGACCTGCTGCGCGACCGACTCCTGCGTCCGCCCGAACCGGTCGATCAGCGCCTTGTAAGCTTCGGCTTCTTCCACAGCATTGAGGTCCGCGCGCTGCACGTTTTCGATGATGGCAATCTCGAGCATCTCGCGATCGTCCATCTCGCGCACGACGGCCGGCACCATCGAGAGGCCGGCGCGACGCGCTGCGCGCCACCGCCGCTCGCCTGCGATGATCTCGAACATCTCCGGCTGCGACGGATCGGGCCGCACCAGGATAGGCTGGATGATGCCCTTGGTCTTGATCGACTCGGTCAGCTCCTCGAGGTCAGCCTCGACGAAGGTGCGCCGCGGCTGCTTCGGGTTCGGCACGATGCGATCGATCGCGATCTCCGACGCCGACATATCTTCCGTAGACGGAGCATTGGCTTCGGCCGTCATGGATTCGCCACCCTCGATGGCGTTGCGTGCGCCTGCATAGTCGCCCAGCAGGGCCGACAATCCACGCCCGAGTCTTGCCTGCTTCATAGGTTGGGTCACGCCGCCGCCCTCTCGCGTTCACGCTGCATCAGCTCCTGGGCGAGCATTATGTAGGCCTCGCTGCCGGAGCATTTGTGGTCATAGAGTATGGCCGGTAGTCCGAAGGACGGGGCCTCGGACAAACGTACATTCCGGGGTATGACTGTCTGGTAAACCTTGGAGCCGAGGTAGGTGCGCACTTCGGTGGCGACCTGGTCGGAGAGGTTGTTCCGCTTGTCGTACATGGTCAGCACGACGCCCTGCACTTCGAGATCGGGATTGAGGCCCGAGCGTACCAGCTCGATGGTACGAAGAATCTGCGAGAGACCTTCCATCGCGAGGAACTCGCACTGCAGCGGCACGAGCACGGCGTTGGCCGCAACCATCGCATTGATCGTCACGGTCGACAGCGAAGGTGGGCAATCGATCAGCACCGTGTCGTAGTCTCGGCCCAGCTTCACGAACGCAGCGAAGGCCTGCCTCAGCTTGAAGTTCTTCTCCGGATCATTGTGCAGCATCGTCTCGACGCCCGCGAGGTTTTCATCGCCCGGGATGAGGTCGAGGTTCGGTACTTTCGTGTTCACGATCGCATCGACCATGCCGCCATCGCCGACCAGCACATCATAGCTGGTCTTGGCGCGCGCCATTGGCTCGACGCCGAGGCCCGTGGAAGCGTTGCCCTGCGCATCGCAATCCATCACGAGCACGCGCTTGCCCACCGCTGCCAGCGCGGTGCCGAGATTGATGGCGGTCGTGGTCTTGCCCACTCCGCCCTTCTGGTTGGCGACGGCTATCACGCGCATCAGGCCCTCCGGGGTTCAATCGACGAAATCGTCAGCACGCGCCCTTCCGGACTGGAGAGGCTCTGCCGCTCGGCGACCTTGAAGGTCCAGGAGCGGCGGGCCTCCGCCAATTCAGCGGCGGTGTCCCTACCTTTCATCAGCAGGGCCTTACCGGAAGGTTTAAGCCATGCGTAACCATAGCCTAAAAGCTTTGGCAGCGGCGCCAGCGCCCGCGCCGTGAGCAGGTCGAAACGATCCCTGGCCAGCGAGGCGGGCGGGTCCTCGATGCGTGTCGTCAGAACCCTGGCAGGCAGGCCCACCTCGGCAATAGCCGCTTCAAGGAACTCGGTTTTCCGGGGGCTCTTCTCCACCAGCGTCACCAATGCCCCTGGCCGCTCGACCATGGCGGCTGCGACCAGCAGGCCGGGAAATCCGGCCCCGGAACCGAGATCAACAATATTCCTGTGCTCCGGCCCGATCTGGTCCATGAGTTGAAGGCTGTCGAGCACATGCCGCCGCCAGAGGTGGCGTCCCTCCCCGGGCCCGATCAGGTTGATTCGCTCGCGCCACACGTCCAGCACGGCGAGATATGAACGAACGCGACCCAGTGTTTCACGTGAAACACCGGTCAGCCCGGCTGCGTCTTCGGGCCCGAAGCCATCTTCATCGTGAGTGGGCCAGGGCATCAGGTCGAACCTTCCGTAAGCACATGCGCGTTGTTCGACGGATGCGCCCTTCGCGCACTGCTCACCATCGCCAGCCGCAAGCCCCTCACCCCTGAGCGGCCCGCCCAACTTTCTTGGCAGTCCGTTTCAGATGCCCGAGCACAGCAGTGATTGCACCGGGCGTCATGCCTTCGATTCGCGCCGCCTGGCCCAGGGTCGCCGGCCGCACGGTCGAGAGCTTGTCCTTCGCTTCGTTCGAAAGTCCGCCGATCGCGCGATAGTCGAGATCGGCTGGCAGGCGCATGTCTTCGTCCTTCCGGAAGGCGACGATGTCGGCCTCCTGGCGGTCGAGATAGCCTGCATATGCTGCCTCGATCTCCATCTGCTCCGCCACCTGCGGCGTCACATCGGAGAGTTCCGGCCACACGCTGAGGAGCCGCGTGAAGTCGACGCCAGCATAGGCCAGGATCTCCAGCGCGTTGCGCCGCTTGCCATCGAGGTTGATCATGATGCCGTGGCCGCGCGCCTCGTTCGGCGTAAGCGTCAGCGCATTGAGCCTGGCGCGCGCCGCGTCGATCGATGAACGTTTCACGTGAAACGCTTCACGCCTGTGGTCGCCCACAACTCCTGCGCGGACACCCTCTTCCGTCAGCCGCTGGTCGGCATTGTCGGCCCGCAGGCTCAGCCGGTATTCGGCGCGCGAGGTGAACATGCGATAGGGCTCCGACACCCCCCGCGTGACAAGGTCGTCGATCATCACGCCGATATAGGCGCGGCTCCGATCGAGGATGTACGGGTCGTTCCCGGCCGCGAAGCGCGCCGCGTTGAGACCGGCCACAAGTCCTTGTCCTGCAGCCTCTTCATAGCCTGTTGTGCCATTGATCTGGCCCGCCAGGTAAAGCCCTGGCAGGCGCTTGACGGCGAGGTCGGGCGTAAGCTCTCGAGGGTCGACATAGTCGTATTCGATTGCATAGCCGAAGCGGAGGATTTCGACGTCTCCGAGCCCATGGATCTTCCGGATGAAAGCCTCCTGCACGTCCTCGGGCAGAGAGGTCGAAATCCCGTTGGGATAGATGGTGTCGCCATACTCAGTGCCGGGCAGGCCTTCGGGCTCGAGGAAGATCTGGTGTTTGTCGCGATCGGCAAACCGCTTCACCTTGTCCTCGATCGACGGGCAATAGCGCGGGCCACGCCCTGCGATGGCCCCCGAATAGACCGCGGACTTGTGGAGATTGTCGCCGATCACGGCGTGAACTTCCGCCGACGTCCAGGTGATGCCACAGGCGATCTGTGGCACCTCGATACGGTCGTTGAGGAACGAGAAGGGGATCGGCTCGGCATCCGCCGCCTGCATTTCGAGGTCGGACCAGTTGATGCTCGAGGCGCGAAGCCGGGCAGGCGTTCCGGTCTTCAGCCTGCCCATCTGGAGGCCAAGCGCGTAAAGCCGGTCCGACAATCCGATCGCCGGCGCCTCGCCAACGCGTCCCGCCGGGATCCGCTTCTCGCCGATATGGATCAGGCCTTTGAGGAATGTGCCCGTCGTCACCACGACCGCGCCTGCCCGCAACGACCGGCCCGACTGGCCGATAACGCCTGCGACCCGGCCACGCTCGATGATAAGGTCTTCGACCCCATCCTCGATCAGCGTCAGGTTTTCATATTCGCCGAGGATCGACTGGACGGCTTCGCGATAGAGTTTGCGATCGGCCTGCGTTCGCGGCCCGCGCACCGCCGGCCCCTTGGAACGGTTGAGCATACGGAACTGGATGCCGCCGCGATCAGCCGCGCGGCCCATTACGCCGTCCAGCGCATCGACTTCCCGGACCAGGTGTCCCTTGCCCAATCCGCCGATTGCCGGATTGCACGACATCTCGCCGATCGTCGAAAGCTTATGGGTGACCAGCGCCGTCCTGGCCCCGAACCGGGCGGCAGCCGCAGCTGCTTCGGCGCCGGCATGCCCACCGCCGATGACGATCACATCGAATGTTTCAGAGTGCGCGGTCATGCGGCGGCTGCCTGTGGATTGAGGCGATCATTTAGGGGACCGCGCCACCGACGTCGAGGCACCTGGGACGTTTCACGTGAAACGTTGCCAACGGAAAGTCGCGTGACTTGTGGAAACCTGGCAGTTTCCTCGAGCCGGCCCCCCTTGCGGGGTGAATAGACATTTTTGTATTACAAATACAATGGGTTAGCTCAAAAACCTGTTTTGGCGCCAAGCGACGTCCTCATTTCAAGCATGCTCCAGACCAGGGAGCCATGTCGGCGCAGGGCCAGGAACGATCCCGTCGGCGTTGCCGCAGCCAAACTTCCATACGCGCCGCCCACGCTATGTAACGGCGGCCCCCGTCGGCCGGTGTTTCACGTGAAACATCGGCCTACTTCCCGACGCAGAACTGGCTGAAGATCCGCTCCAGAAGGTCTTCTGCATCGATTGTCCCTGTGATTCGCCCCAGGGCCCTGGCCGCAAGGCGCAGGTCTTCGGATACCAGCTCGGCGCCGATCCCGGACTGTGCCCCTGCAAGCCCCCTTTCCAAGGCCAGAAGCGCTTCCTCGACCAGTTCCCGGTGCCTCGCCCGGGTTACCAGAGGCGCTTCATCCCCCTCCAGCCGCTCCCGGACGATCTGAACCAGCCGCCGTTCCAGCGCCTCGAACCCGGCCCCGGTCTTGGCCGAAACCACGAAGACATCTTCTGCGCCGGCCCGCACCGGCGCAGTCCGGATCAGGTCGGCCTTGTTGAGGACCTCGACATCGCCCGGCCGGTGAGCGGCCAATGTTTCACGTGAAACATCCGCCGCCGCGTCGCTGACCCAGATACGCAGGTCGGCCTCCTCGGCCCGGACCAGCGCCCGTCGGACGCCCTCGGCCTCGATCGCGTCGGACGCCTCCCGCAGTCCGGCCGTGTCAGCAACCCAGACCGGGAAGCCGGCAAGCACCAGGCGGACCTCCACCACGTCCCGCGTCGTCCCTGCAATCGGCGACACGATCGCCGCTTCGCGCCGGGCTAGCCGGTTCATCAGCGACGACTTGCCGGCGTTGGGTGGCCCCAGGATCGCCACCCGGAATCCTTCCCGAACCGCGTTCAACCGCCCCGCATCCCCAAGCGCCGCCTCGAGCTCGGAGGCCAAATCCGCGATCGGCTCGAGCGCCAAAAGGTCCACTTCGCCCGGAATGTCGGCCTCATCCGGGAAGTCGATCGAGGCTTCCAGAGCGGCCATCGCGGACATCAGAAGCCCCCGCCACCCCTCGAATGTCCGGGCCGCCTCGCCCTGATAAAGGCGCCCGGCCTGGCGTCGCTGACCCTCCGTCTCGGCGTCGATCAGGTCGCCGATTGCCTCTGCCTGGGTGAGGTCGATCTGCCCTGCATCAAAGGCCCTCCGGGTGAATTCCCCAGGCTCGGCCACCCGACAAAGGCCGGTCCGGAGCGCGGCGTCCAGCACGGCCGCGATGACGGCCGCGCCGCCATGGACATGGAATTCGATCGTGTCTTCGCCTGTGTAGGACTTTGGCCCCGGCATCCATAGAACCAGCGCCTCATCGAGGAATGCGCCATCGGAGTCATGCAGAGCGCGGATCGCGGCGCGGCGCGGCGTGGGCATCGGTGTTTCACGTGAAACACCCGGCTCGTGGGCGCTGAGCTGGCGCAGTAGCGCCGAAGAGGCCGCTCCTGACACGCGTATGACCGCAATACCGGCTCGGCCGGCGCCGGACGCGAGGGCGATGATCGTATCGGTAGGGCCGCGTCTGACAGTCATGTTGCTCCGGCCATAGCGGGCCAAAGCGGCTTGTTGCGGCCATACCGAGCCCTACAACCCGGACAGCCAACAATCCAGAACGGGAGAGCCGAGCATGGGCCGCAGGATCAACATTCAGGGAAAAGACGGATCGTTCGGCGCGTACGTCGCTGACGGTAAATCCAGAGGGGGGCCGGCCATCGTGGTCATCCAGGAGATCTTCGGGGTGAACAAGGTGATGCGGGACATCGCCGACAACCTCGCGGAGCAAGGCTATACGGCGGTATGCCCCGACCTGTTCTGGCGTATCGAACCGGGCATTGACATCACCGACCAGACCGACGCGGAATGGGAGAAGGCCTTCTCCTACTTCAAGACCTTCAACGTCGACAAAGGCGTCGAGGATATTGCCTCCACAATCGCCTGGACGCGCGCCCAGGGGCACTCGAAGGTCGGGGCTGTCGGCTACTGTCTCGGCGGCCTCCTAGCCTTCCTGGCCAACACCAGGACCGATGCGGACGCAAGCGTGAGCTATTACGGGGTCGGGATCGACAACTACCTTGGTGAGGCCGGCAGGGCCCATAAGCCGTCGCTGCTCCATATCGCGGAGGAGGACGGGTTCGTCTCGAAGGACAGTCAGGCCAGGATGAAGGCCGGGCTGACCGCGCCAACCTTCCAGCTCTACTCGTATCCGGGCCGCGACCACGCCTTCGCCCGTGAAGGAGGCAAGCATTTCCACCGGGATGACGCGCTAAGGGCCAACCAGCGGACCATGGACTTCTTCGCCAGAGGCCTCAGCTGACCAGTAGGGCCATGTCCCTGGCCATGTCCGGCGGGCGCTACCGGGGGACACACCGTTTCACGTGAAACGCTTTGGCAAGACGTGTGAACGGCGCCAGCCGGTCAGACCCGGTAGTTGAAGCTGATGCTGATCCTGGGCGTGGTCGCGCGGTTGACTGTCACCTCATGGCGCAGCCAGCTTTCCCAGAGCAGGACCTCGCCGGCCCTGGGCGCGACGTAGACGAAGCGGCGGTGCTCATCGTCCGCATCCTCGCGCGGGGCGGGGGCGGCCATCATCATCGCCAGCCGCGGGTCCTCGAACTTCAGCGACGATGCGCCATCGGGCACGCGCACGTAGTAAGTCCCCGACATCACGCAGTGTGGGTGGATGTGGCCGGTGTGAGAGCCGCCAGGCTCGAGCACGTTGACCCACAGGCTGTCGAGCTTCAGCCGTTTGCCACGCAGGTCCATCTGCAGGTGAGCGGCGAACGTTTCCGTATGTGTCTTCAGTACACGGACAAGCTGGTCGAAGCATGTCGCGCGCTGCGGAAGATCGTTCAGCGAGGCGTAGGACGTGTAGCCCTGATAGCCATGCTCGCGGCACCAGGCGCGGCCGGCCTTGTCTTCCTTCGCGAGCATCTTCGATGCATCGAGCAGGTCGGCGTTGAGGTCGGCCTCGCCGATGCTCTCGCGATAGATCTCTGAAACGAAGTGACGTGTGATCGGCATGCACGATTCCTAGCACGCTCGCAGACAATTCGACATCGGCCTTGCGCTGCAGGGCTTTGCTCATCGAAATCACGTCGTCGAGATTTTTTCCAGAACGTCTTCGCGTTCGGAGTTGGGTAAGGCTCGTCGCGCATTCTTCTCGTGTCGGGCGAGCGTAAGGAGAGTGAATGAACGAGCAAGTGCGTGAACCGGAGTGGGCGCCGGAAGCGGACGAGAGGAACGAAACAATGAGGCGAGCATGGTCGATCGAGGATCTGAGAAACAGGCTGGGCGTGGCGGCGCCCGAACCGCGGGACAACTCCCGCAAGACTGAAGCGACAGTGACGACAATGGAGCGGCCGCGGATTGTGCGGCGAGGGATGGCCCCGGCGCTGGCGTAGCGCGGGCCGACAGGGCGGACGAAAAAAAGAAACCCCGCCTCCGGTCTGGAGGCGGGGTTTTGCATTTAGGGAACGCGCGAGCGTCTAGTTGTTCATCGCCGCGAAGAATTCGCCGTTCGTCTTGGTCTGCTTGATCTTGTCGAGCAGGAACTCGATCGCATCCTGCGCGCCCATCGGGTTGAGGATGCGGCGGAGTACGTAGATCTTCTGCAGCTCCTTGGCGTCGGTGAGCAGTTCTTCTTTCCGCGTGCCCGACTTGAGGATGTCGATCGCGGGGAAGATGCGTTTGTCGGAAACCTTGCGGTCGAGGATGATCTCGGAGTTACCCGTACCCTTGAATTCCTCGAAGATGACTTCGTCCATGCGCGAGCCGGTTTCGATCAGCGCCGTCGCGATGATGGTGAGCGAGCCGCCTTCTTCCAGGTTGCGCGCTGCGCCGAAGAAGCGCTTCGGTTTCTGCAGGGCGTTGGCGTCGACACCGCCGGTGAGCACCTTGCCCGAGGAGGGGACGACTGTGTTGTAGGCGCGGCCGAGGCGCGTGATCGAGTCGAGCAGGATCACGACATCGCGGCCATGTTCGGCGAGGCGTTTGGCTTTCTCGATGACCATCTCGGCGACGGCGACGTGGCGGGTCGCAGGCTCGTCGAAGGTGGAGGAGATGACTTCGCCTTTCACCGAACGCTGCATGTCGGTGACTTCCTCGGGACGTTCGTCGATGAGGAGCACGATCAGGTAGCACTCGGGGTGATTTTCGGCGACCGACTGCGCGATGTTCTGCAGCAGTACTGTTTTGCCGGTTCTGGGCGGAGCAACAATGAGCGCGCGCTGGCCCTTGCCGATCGGCGAGACGATGTCGATCACGCGGCCAGAACGATCCTTTTTCGTCGGATCCCTGGGCTCCATGTGGAGCCGCTCGTCGGGGTAGAGCGGCGTGAGGTTGTCGAACGGCACCTTGTGGCGGGCGCGCTCGGGATCCTCGAAGTTGACGGTCGCGACGCGGACAAGCGCGAAATAGCGCTCGCCATCGCGGGGGCCCCGGATCGTGCCCTCTACCGTGTCGCCGGTCCGCAGGCCCATTTTGCGGATCATCTGCGGCTGGACGTAGATATCGTCGGGACCGGCGAGGTAGTTCGACTGCGGCGACCGCAGGAAGCCGAACCCGTCGGGCAGGACTTCGACCACGCCGACGCCGATGATCTCGACATCGCGCTCGGCCAGTTCCTTGAGAACGCCGAACATCAGTTCCTGCTTGGACAGGAGCGAGGCGCCTTCGACCTCGAGCTCTTCCGCCATGGCCAGCAGTTCGGCCGGTGTTTTCTTCTTCAGGTCGTTGAGCAGCACGCGCTCGTGTTCCGGCTCGTGCGCTTCGATGACGTCGTCAGACATTTGGTAGGTACATTTCGGTTGTGGTTTGCCCGGGAGATGGCGCGAGGCGCGGGTCTGACGGACAGATTTTGAAAAGGGAAAGGGTATCGACCGGACGGCCGACGTTCGCGGTTAGACCGCCAAATGCTTGGCGGGTCAAGCGAATATGGGTGTTCGCGCCGCTGCTAGAAGGGCTGCACCACGACCAGGATCACGGCCAGGATGGCGACGATCATCGGAATTTCGTTCATCATCCGGAGCTTGCGGGACTCGATCGGACGTTCGCCAGCGGCGACCTTCCTGCCCAGGCCAAGCAGGTAGCCGTGGAAGCCCGAAAGACCGACCACGAGCAAGATCTTGCCCCAGAACCAGACCTGCGTGACATAGAATTCCCAATTGTCGCCGAGCATGGCAAGACCCATCAGCCAGACGATGATCATGGTCGGGTTGAGGATTATCTTCCGCGTCGACCCGGCGGCCTTGTCCATGGCCGCCTCGAAGCGGGCATCACCCTGTGCTTCCAGCCGGTAGACCAGCAGGCGCGGATAGATCATCAGACCGGCCATCCAGGCGATGACCCCGATGATGTGGATCGCGCGAAACCATTCGAACATCTGCAGTGCCCCGATCGTTCAGGCGGCCTTGGTAGCCAACGTCCGGCGGTTCGGACAGTCCTTCCGGTCGGCAGGGCAGAGGCGCCCGCCGCAGGAAGAGCGAACCTTGTCGGGGCCATCATCTCCGACAGCATCCTCGACCAGATCGGCCAGCGTCTCGATGAAGCCGGGATCGACGCTGAGGGCGGGGGCGCGCAGATAAGTCTTCACGCCAAGCTCGTCGGCCAGGTGGCGATATTCGATGTCGAGTTCGACCAGGGTCTCGATGTGTTCGGACACGAAGGCGACGGGTGACAGCAGGATGTTCTTGCCGTCGGTCGCTGCCTTTCTGATCGATTCGTCGGTCGCCGGGCCTATCCATTTCAGCGGACCGACGCGCGACTGGTAGCAGACCTCGACCTCCCATTCGGGCGGCAACAGGGGCTTGATCTTCGAGGCGGTGAGTTCGACCTGCCACTGATAGGGGTCGCCTTCCTTCACGACGGTCTCGGGGAGGCCGTGCGCTGAGAGCAGGCAACGGATATTACCCGGCTTGCCGGCGGCCTCCCATGCGCCGATCAGGGCGCGCGCGTGGGCTGCGATGAATTTGTCCCCGTCGGGATAACAGCAGACCGTAACGCCCGCTGGACCTTTGGCCTCTGCCCAACTCTTCAGCGAGGAGGCCGTCGTGGTCGACGAAAACTGCGGATAGAGCGGCAGCAGGACCACCTGGTCTGCGCCCCAGGCTTTGACCTCACGCACAACATCAGCGGCGTAGGGCTTCCAGTAGCGCATGGCGATGAAGCTCTTTGCGGTGTGGCCGCGCTTTGCCAGTTCGGCCTCAAGCGCCGCCGCCTGCTTCCGCGTTTCGGGGAGAAGGGGAGAACCGCCACCCATAAGACCGTAGTTTTCGCGGGCGCTTGCCGCGCGCGTCTTCGAGATCAGCCGCGAGATGAACCAGCGAATGGGCGTCGGCGCGCGAATGATAGCCGGATCGCTGAAGAGATTCTTCAGGAAGGGCTGGACGTCGTCGGGGCCGTCAGGTCCGCCCAGATTGAAAAGGACGACGGCGAGTTTCTCGGGCTTCACGCATGGCTCCGCAGGGCCTGAAGCACGCGTTCTACGTGAGGAATCGGCGTTTCGGGCGTGACACCGTGACCCAGATTGAAAATATGTGGCCGGCCCCTGAGCCCATCGATGATGTCGTGGACGCGCGCCTCGAGCCCGGGCCCGCCTGCAACCAGCTGCATCGGATCAAGATTGCCTTGCACGGCCATGCCCTTGGGCAGCATGGAATTGATCCGCTTCAGCGGGATGGCTGTGTCGAGACCTACCGCGTTCACGCCCGTCCGCTCCGCATAATCCAGCACCAGCATGCCTGCGCCGCGCGGAAAGCCGAGGATCGGCTGGGTCACCCCAAGTGCGCGCAGGCGCTTTACCAGCTTCGCTGTCGGTCCGATCACCCAGCGGTCGAAAGCGTCTTCCGCGAGGCCCTCGGCCCAGCTTTCGAACAGCATGAGGGCGTCCGCGCCTGCATCCGCCTGCATTTTCAGATAATGCGCGCTGGCCTCGACCAGCTGGTCGAGCATGCCGTCCAGCTCTTCGGGATGCTCATAGCCGAACTTGCGCGAATCCGCCTTGTCCGTACCGCCTCGACCTTCAATGGCATAGACGCCGACCGTCCAGGGGGAGCCGGCAAAGCCGATCAGCGTAACGCCAGGATCAAGCGCCGCCTTCACCCGCTCCACGGTCTCGCCAACGGGGGCGAGCTTGGCGAGCAGCTTTTCCATCGGAACGCCCGCAAGATCCTTCGCCCTTGTCGCCGGATCGACCCGGGGCCCCTCCCCTTCGAGAAAGCGGACATTCCGGCCCATGGCGTCGAGCACGAGCAGGATGTCTGCGAACAGGATCGCCCCATCCATCTTGTAGCGCCTGACCGGCTGCAACGTCGCTTCGGCGGCGAGGGAAGGGGAATAGCAGAAATCGAGGAAGTCACGCGCACGGGCTCTCACTTCCCGGTATTCGGGAAGGTGACGTCCAGCCTGACGCATCATCCATACAGGAACGGGATCGATGCGTTCACCGTTCAACACTCGGAGCAGGGGCTTCCCGTTCACACATCACCCGGCGGACAAGAGAGAAGAGAATCTAGATTCTGAATCATATGGACTCTGGTGGTGATTAGTCGGTTCATAAGTCGAGGGGAATGCCGATCCCCAATCCACTCACACAACTGCCCACCGTGAATCACCTAATGTTCCGACTCCAGACAGAGCGTTTACGTTTCATTAAGCTCTTCGTTAACAGGACCTTAACGCGAGTCGAGTCCCCGCGGCCGGACTCATGGGCGCCGAATCGAAAACTCTTCTCCAGTCCATCCACCTGAGGACAAGCATGTGGCTTGTTCGTGCGCCGAATCGATCCCGGTGCTTGTCCACAAACCACTCCCAGCGGTAATGGGGATGAACGTCCACATCGGGGCAGGGCGGGGATGCCGGGGAGCGGATGACCTACGAGACGTATTTCAACGTGCACCTGGTCTCGGATTCGACGGGGGAAACCCTCAATGCGGTGATGCGCGCCGCCTGCGCCCAATTCGACAACATCGCGCCGCTGGAACACAACTACTATCTCGTCCGCAGCCCGAAACAGCTCGAGCGCGTGCTCAAGGAGATCGAGAACGCGCCGGGCGTCGTCCTCTAC
>CAIMMO010000025.1 GCA_903842595.1 uncultured Alphaproteobacteria bacterium | reverse complement strand
GATCACAAGTCTCACCGCCCTGCCGATTGTCGCATTCGGTCGACTGCCGGCACCCAGCGCACCGAGCTTCATGTTCATGCCGATGCGATGCCGGATCGGTCCATTGACGACCATCACGGGCGCAGCCCCCATGGTCGTCGCCGTTACACCATGTATGTTGAACTCATCGGTGCAGACCGCCTCGACCGCGGCAATCACAACCGGAAGATAGTCGGGTCTGCATCCCGCCATGACCGCGTTGATCGCAATCTTTTCGACGGTCGCTGGGGCCATGTTGGGGGCGACCACCGCGACAATGTCCTGCGCGCCACGCCGTGTCCCCGCCAGCATTCGCATCACTCTTTCCGGGGTCGGCGGAACAAGCGGCAGGCCATCGCTGAATCCCTGATCAAACATGAATTCAGCATCGTCATCCGCGCTCGCAATCTCGATGCGCCGCGCGCGGATCGGACTATCCGAGGCAGTTGCGCGAAGGCGTTCATTGACTTCGGGGTCGAGGTGTTTCGAACCGCAGCCAGGTCGCCACTCCGGATAGTCGGGCCAGTTCACCCCGCTGGAACCAAGGTCCAGTTCGGCGCCGATCTGTTGTTCGAGGCCTTGCCACTCGCTCCGGACAAATCCCTCGAACCGGGTCCCGACTTTCCCCTCGCCGTCTGTCCAGAACACCGCGGGTACAATTTCGAAATCCCATGCGAATGACACGCGGCAGTCGCCATCGTCGAGAACAGGCACCGTCAGGGCGTGACGCTCCTTCAGTGTTGCATTCCCGGTTGTCGACTGTCCGACCAGCAGGACATCCGCCCGCGCCCCGAAGGTGCGATGGAAGGCTTCGAGAACCGGCATGACCAGATTGCAGGTCTTGCAGTCTTCTTTGACGAAGCAGACCAGGGTGGGACGACCGCTCGGAAACTGGCGAGGCAACCCATCGAGATCGGACAGCGAAAATCCGGGATCGGACGCGGTCATTCACACCCTCCGGCCCGCTCATCGGACCCTTGTCATCTCGCGCCACCCAGGGCGCTGTCGCCGGCCGATTCAACGGCAGGACTGTTGGCAAGGATGCCCTACCCGCAAGGCGACTGGAAGCTTTGGTCAGACCGCGGCTGGTCGAGAACGTCCACGCTTGGCGGAGGTGGATGGGAATCGAACCCACCACACGCCTGGTCGGCGCGTCACTGGTTTTGAAGACCAGGGGAGCCACCAGACTCCAGTCACCTCCATAACTTTGCAGACCCTAGTGTCAGTAATGGTTGAGTCAAACATCGTCGCAACTGTTCGATCCGGGGCGCGCATCCTGGGCCAGATGACGAAGATCGCCGCGGCGCACGGTCAACCCCTGCGTGTCGAGATGCTCGAGCACCGGGACAATATACTTGCGCGTTGTCTTGAGGACCTCTCGCGCCTCTCCCGTCCGGAACTGCGCCGGAAACGGGAAGGCCGCGCGAAGGTCGCGTCCGGCCTCGCCCAGCGCATCGACATGAAAAACCAGTAGCTGCCTGAGCGCGTGATTCATGAGCGACACAGCGCGGCCCGAGGCGACCAGCAGCTCGACGAGGTCGTGACCTGTGCCGGTATCTGCATCGGCCTCTGCGCGCAGATCGTCGGGGTCCGGTGGCTTCAGACCACCCTGGAGCAACGACTGTTCAATCGCGTCCAGCCGGGAGCGTTGAGCGTGCGAGAGCCCGGCAAGCGGATCATGCGCAGTCAGCGCGATGCCTTCCCTTCTGCGCACCACGTGGCCTTCTTCGATGAGGAGCCGCTCTGCGTGGTTGACCAGGACCAGCGAGATCGGTCCGACCAGCGGCTGACGGACGCGAGCCTCGGGAAACCCTGACCGCAGCGGGAAATTGCGATGGAGCGATGCCAGCTGATCAAGACAGGCCTGCTTCGCCGCTGCAATTGCCAACCGGCTCGCGATCTCTCCGGGGCCAAGATCAAGATAGGCGGTGCCGAGAACCTCACGCATGTGATCGGCCGATCGCGAGCAAAGCCGTGCGAGTTCTGCGAGGCGGACAACACCTCCGCTTCGGCGTCCCAGCGCATCAGCAGTCTCTTGAGGATCGCCTCCCAACGCCGCTGCAAGGATGGTGATGCGTTGATGATCATTCCTGCGAGCTGGCGACGCTGCCGGATCAATGACGACGGCGCCGCCGATTGTACCGGCAGGCGAGAGACGACGCAGAACAGCACGCTGCCCGGCAAAGGCGGTGACCGGCGCTGCAAAGCGGAGCTGGGCATAGTCACTTTCGCCAGGCTCGATGCGATTGCCGCAAACAAGCCGGACGGTCGCGGTTGTACTGCGCGCCCCCTGCAGAACACGCACGTCTTCAAGATGCTTCAACGCGCGGTCAGCCCCGGGCGATACCGCCAGGCGTACATCGATCTGGGCGGAGGACGGAAAACAGCCTGGCGCACAGATTACATCACCTGGGCGGACGTCGTCGCGGGACACATTCCGCAGGTTGACCGCAGCACGACTGCCCGGCTCGACATAAGCCCGGTCGACGCCGTGGGTCTGAAGACTGCGGACGATCACCGATCTGCCTATCGGCGCCACGACTGCCTTTGAACCTGGCTCAAGCCTGGCCCCGAGCAGCGTTCCGGTGACAACTGTCCCCATTCCAGCTGAACTGAAAACCCGGTCCACAGGCAGGAAGAAGCCGGGGAGCCGTGTCAGCTCAGGCGAACGGCACAGGAGATCATCGAGTTGCCGATCCAGCAGATCGAGCCCTTCCCCTGTGGCCGACGAACAGAAGACAATTGGTTGCTCCCTGAGGCCGGTTGCATCGATGGCCGCCCTGATTGACATCTCCCGGTTCGACCATGCGGATCGCGCCAGCAGATCGGCCTTGGTGACAGCCACGACGCCCCTGGTGATTCCGAGCAGCGTCGCGATTTCCAGATGCTCGATCGTCTGGCGCGCGATGCCCTCAACCGCGGATACAACCAGGAGCGCTGCGCTGGCGCCCGTAGCGCCTGCGACCATCGTGCGAACGAAGTCTTCGTGCCCCGGCACATCTATGAAATCGACTATTCCGGAAGGATAGCCGCGATGTGCAAAGCCGAGCGCGATCGACATGCCGCGCTCCTTCTCTTCCTTCAGCCGGTCGGTCTCGATACCGGTAAGCGCTCGGACGAGAGATGTTTTGCCATGATCGACGTGACCAATTACGGCAACGGCGCAGGATTTCATGGGGCCAGCGCCCGCTGGATCGCATGCGCAATGTCAGGGATCTCGCTGTCCTGAACCGCCCGCACATCCAGACAGAACCTGCCATCGCGAACACGTCCCAGGACAGCGTGCTCACCCGTTCGCGCACGGGCTGCCATCGCCTCGGCTGAAAACGATGGCGTGTGCAGGGCCACCGCAAAGCTCTGGAGATCCTGTTCCGGCAGCGCTCCACCGCCCGCCTGGGCGGTACTCTCCACGACCTCGACCCCGAGCCCGGGAACACCCGCGACAGACAGGGCCAGCCGCTCGGCTCTCGCCTTCACGGTCACCAGGCTTTCCGCCAAAGCGCGAAGAACCGGCACTCTTTCCAGCGGATTGTTCGGCGCCTTGTAAAGGCGCAGCGTCGCCTCAAGCGCGGCAAGCGACAGCTTGTCTATCCGCATCGCCCGTACAATCGGATGTGACTTCAGCTTGCCGACAAGCGCGGCGCGCCCGGCGATGACGCCGCACTGAGGCCCCCCGAGCAGCTTGTCTCCGGAGAACGTCACAAGATCGACACCCTCCTCAAGGATGTCGCGAACAACAGGTTCATCGACGAGGCCAAAGCGGGACAGGTCGATAAGGACGCCGCTGCCGAGATCCTCAACCATCACCACGCCTCTGCTGTGAGCAAGCGTGGCAAGCTCGCGCCGGGAGGCTTTGGCGGTAAAACCGACGATCCGGAAGTTGCTGGTGTGGCTCTTGAGAAGGACGGCAGTCTCAGGACCGATCGCGGCCTCGTAGTCGGCAAGCCGGGTCTTGTTGGTCGAGCCTACCTCTCTGAGCCTGGCCCCGCTCTGAGCGATCACGTCCGGCATCCGGAAGGATCCGCCTATCTCGATCAGCTCTCCGCGCGAAGCGACGACCTCCCGTCCCGCAGCGATGCAGGTGAGAGAGGCGAGGACGGCTGCTGCGCAGTTGTTCACGACTACGGCTGCCTCCGCCCCGGTCAGCTCACACAACAACGCTTCAACATGCGCATGCCGTGAGCTCCGGGCGCCGGTCGCAAGGTCAAGCTCGAGATTGGAGTAGGACCTGCCTGCGTCCTGGATCGCTTCCAGCGCCTCGGGGGCCAGCAACGCCCGGCCAATGTTGGTGTGGATGATGATGCCGGTGGCGTTTATCACGCGCCTGAGGCTGCTTGTGCGACCTGACGTGATCGTTGCTTCCACGGTCGCAAGGAACTGCGTGGTCAGGAAGTCTGGCGCCGTTGCCTCACGACCGGATCGAAGCGCTTCACGAATCTCGTCCAGTCGGACGCGCAAGGCGTGGGCGACGACGCCACGACCATACTGGGCAACAAGCGGCGAGGCATGCTCGGATTCAAGCAGAGCATGGATCTGGGGCAGCTTTCGAAATGCGTCGCTCACGACCGCAGGGCCTTTGTCTAGTGGACGTGCGGCGCGGCGCCGTCCGTCGAATGGGAATGACCTCCGGGATGGCCGGATTTCGCATGGTAGGCTGTAAATCGGCGCCGGCGCGAGACCTTTTCAAGTGACAGAGGATTGGCACCTCGCTTCGAGTGCAAAGAGTCCGAACGCGCGAATTCCCTGATCTTTGAAAAGCCGACTTGAGTGAAGCGCTAGAATGTCCTCATGTAGCTAGGACCAAGACCCGTCTCCGCCGGTCCCATTCAACGCCCCTGCCCGTCGATTCGTGAGACCACTTAGCGGAACGCCGCATGGCAGGCAGGTAACACGAACTTGTCCCCAACAGTTCTACTGTGCGCCCGGCCCCCAGCTCAAGAGACCGCCTATCGGACGACTGGCGGCACCTATCGCGTGCGCCCCTCAAGGTTGCCGTAGCGTTCATCCGAAGCTGAGTTTCCGAAGATGTTGACAATGGCCGACGTCAGGCGCCCCGTCCTTCCTCATCAAGAGCGTCGCGCGCTGACACGACGCCGCGGGGAAACAACATGTGTGGGCTTCTTGGCGGCGTTGTACGTAAACCCATAGCGCGTGAACGAATCCAGAAGGCGCTGCACGTTCTCGATCATCGCGGCCCCGACGGTCAGCGCCAATGGAACGATGGTCGCTTTTTCCTCGGACACACACGCCTATCGATCATCGGTCTCGGCAATGGCGATCAACCGATGTCCAATGCAGAGGGCGACGTCCACCTCGTCGTCAACGGCGAGTTCTACGGCTACCAGAAAGTCCGCGACGAGCTCCGTGCCAAGGGGGCAAGGTTCAAGACGGAGTCGGACAGCGAAATCGCGCTTCACCTCTACCTCCAGAACGGCCTGCGTGCGACCGAGCAGTTGCGCGGTGAGTTTGCCGTTCTAATCGCCGACCAGCGGCGCGAGATCATGATCGCAATCCGCGACCGCTGCGGCATCAAGCCACTGTTTTATGCCGTGACGCCGGACGGTGTGTTCTTCAGCTCCGAGATCAAGGCGCTGTTGGAGCTGGGTGTACCCGCCGCCTGGGACACCGAAGCAGCGTGGCAGGACCTCTACATCGTCCGCAATCATGAGAGCACCATGTTTGCCGGGATCCGCTCGGTGCCGCAGGGCTGCTACGCCATCGTGCGCGGCAATGACGTGCAGATCTACCGCTACTGGGATTGGGACTTCCCAACCACCGAGGAGTCCGCAGCCGACAAGCGCTCTGAAAAAGAAGTCGTCTCCGGCTTCCGCAACGTGCTGAGCGAGGCTGTCCGCGAACGCATGGTCGCGGACGTGGAGGTCGGCTGCTATCTCTCGGGCGGCATCGACAGCTGCGCTGTTCTCGGCCTCGCACAAGCCCAGATGTCGCGGCCGATCCGCGCTTACACCCTCGCATTCGACAATCCCGTATGGGACGAAAGCCCCATCGCCCGTCGCCAGGCCGAGTTCGTTGGGGCCACGTACCATCAGGTTCCCGTGACGCGACAGGCGCTCGCGGATGCCTATGCCGACGCTGTCTGGCATTCCGAAACACCGATGGTGAACGGGCACGGCGCGGCGAAATTTCTGCTGTCGAAAGCCGTGCGCGACGCCGGCCTGAAGGTGGTCTTCACCGGCGAGGGGTCGGACGAACTGCTCGGCGGCTACGCCACTTTCCGCCGCGATGCGCTGATGCACCACCCCGGCGCACGCACGCAGAAGGAGACGGATGCGCTGCTGGCGCAGATGTTCGAGTCAAACTCTGCAACTCGCTCCATCTTCATGCAGCAGGCCGCCGACAATCCGATCTTCGTCGAGGTCGTCAACCGTCTCGGCTTCCTGCCCTCATTCATCGAAACCTTCGGCGCCATGGGCATCACCGCTTCGGAATGGCTGCGGGACGACGTCGCCCGATTCGTGAAAGGCAAGTCCGTCTACGCTGACGTGCTCGACCGCCTGCCGCTCTCGACCGCAGTGGCCGGCCGCGATCGGCTGCACCAGGCGCTCTATGTCAACTCGAAGACGCATCTTGCGAACTTCATCCTGACCTTCCTCGGCGATCGCATGGAGATGGCGCATTCGATCGAGGGCCGCGTGCCCTTCCTGGACCATCACGTCGCACACTACGCCGCGCGCGTGCCGATCTCGATGAAGCTCAAGGGATATCGGGAGAAGCACGTGCTGCGGGAGGCCGCCAGGGAGGTACTTATCGAGGACGTCTACAACCGGGAGAAACATCCCTTCACTTCACCACCGGCCGCCGTGGGCGACCCGATGATGACCATGATGGCCGATGTCCTCGCCTCGCGCGCCCTCGAAGAACAACCGATCTTCGATCCCGCCAAGGCCCGCCAAGCCTTCAAGGAAATGCAGACCTGTCCACCCGACCAACGCCCGGCCTATGAAGGTCGTATCCAGCGCGTCGTCTCGACAACGCTGATGCACCAACGGTTCAAGATGTCGTCGGGCCCCGCGCTTTAGGTCACGCCTTGGGCCTCGCGCAACGTCTACCAGAACTGTCATATTAGCGGAGTTAGGTTGTTCTGGATATTCGACGCGCCTGCGGCAGTCACGCCACCGCCCCGCTCCAGACAGATTTCGAGCACGCACGCAGGACGTACATGGCCCGGCGACTCAGAAGATGTCGCTGAATGTTCAACGTACTGTAGACCGCTACGTGGACCTCGAGGGAGCGCTGTGCTGATGCGCGGCTCTTGAGGCCTTGCATCTTTCGCTCGCGGCTTTGGATGCTCAAATGCGAATTCTCAGCAGGATTTTTCCCTCGCAAACATCCAGGCCTGTGTCGATCGCCGACATAAAGGGGTTGAAGCGCTGCACCGCACGGGCGCAGGCCATCCGTAACGATCACCTGTGGCTCGACGTGCTGGTTCTTCAACAACCGCCGCAGAAATCGAAGTGCTGCTCCGGCATCGCGTCGCTTCGCCACGATCAAGCCCATCACCGGTGCTTCCAAGTTGAGCCGGTGCAGGCCGTTTCCACGTGCATGCGGTCGAGTCACCAGATCAGAATTGACGACGAAATCAGACGTGGCAACCTGATGCCAAACTGCGCTAGATCGATGTCCGCGCATAACGTTACAGCTCCGTTACCGGTCACCCTTCCTCTGAGGCCGCAGAATTCTCAGCCGCTTGCGTCACCGTGGTGATCAGGCCGTAAAGCGCTTCGGGCGTGAAGGGTTTGGGGAGATGCGCATCGCAACCTGCCGCAATGGCGCGCGCGACATGATCTGGAAGCGTGTTCGCGGTCACCATGATGATCGGCGTACGGAGCAACCCCATCTGATGTTCGCGGTCGCGCATCACCCGCGTGACCTCAAGCCCATCGATATCCGGCATCTGCATGTCCATGAGAATGAGATCGAAGCGATCCGATCTGATCCGCGCCATCGCGTCTGCTCCATTGGCGACGCACGTCGGGATTGCCTCAATCTGCTCAAGCAGGATGGTCATCACTTCTCGATTTCGAGGATGATCTTCAACAACCAGGACCTTCAGTGCCTTTGTGCGGCCCTCATCCGCGCGTGGAGGGCCCGACCCGATGATCTGGTCGGTGGCGTGGCGCGCCGCAGACGTGGCAGATTGAAGGGGGAGCCTGAGCATGAAGTGGGACCCAACCCCTGGCTCCGAGCAGGCCGTTAGCGAGCCGCCCATGAGCTCTGCCAGCGCCCGAGAAATCGAAAGCCCGAGGCCAGTGCCTCCGATCCGCCGTGTCAGGGCATTGTCCAACTGCTCGAAGCGTCCGAAAATTCGTTCCGAAAAGGTCGAATCGAAGCCGATGCCGGTATCGCTTACCTCCACCAGCGTGAATTTCTCGTGGCCGGAGACCTCACGACGCACCGCAATTCTGACCTCGCCACGGTCAGTGAACTTTACAGCATTCGAGGCAAGGTTCCCGACTATCTGCTTGATGCGGTGAGCGTCCCCCAGAAAATCGCCGCTCGCTGAGGGGTCGCAGTCTATCACGAAGGACAGATCCTTGTCCTGGGCAACAACGGCAAAGCCGCGACTTGCCTCTTCGATGATTAGCTTGAGGTTGAAGGCGTTGATATTCAGGTCGAGCTTGCCGGCCTCCAGCTTTGATGCGTCAAGGATGTCGGAGACCACGAGCCTCAGGCTTTCACTTGAGGCCTGTATGATCTTCGCCATCTCCCGCTGTTGCTGAGATAAGTCGGACTTCAGGAGCACGCCGGACAGCGCGACAACGCCATTCAGGGGTGTGCGAATTTCGTGGCTGACATTGGCCAGGAAGGCATTGATGGCCTGATTGGCATTTTCGGCGACCTTGAGCGCCGCGGAAAGTTCCGCCGTCCGATCCATGACTCGCTCTTCGAGGCCTTGAACAAGACTCGCGACCGCTGTCCACGCGGCGTTGAGCTGCCGTTCAAGCGCCTGGATCTCCGCGGGTAGTCCTGGCGTACATGGCGCAGAGACAGGCAGCTTCGAACCAGGGGCGTATCGGGAGGCGATGTGCTGCAGTGGAATGCTGATCCGCCGTCTCACAAATGCTAGCACGACGACAACCTGCATCATCAGGAGAAGCAGAGCCATCAGCGCAAGGAGGGGAAGGTCGGCAGACAGCTGCTGAGCGATGACGTTGCGGTCGCGAAAGTGGACAAGCAGCCAGTCGGGGCCGGCCACACGTGCAAACGTGACCAGCCAGGGCATTTCAGGCTGGTTGATGACGCCCCCTCCGGCAGCGCTTCTCAGCGTCGGCATGATGGATGACCAGCGAAGATCGCCCTTTACCTTCGCCAGCAGGTCGGCGGGCGCTCCCTCATTGGTCAATATCCCCGGTCCAGCGATCAGCGTGCCATCGCTTGCAGCAAGCGCCAAGGTTCTGGCGCCGGCGCTATGACCCACCATGTCCTTCAGACGTTGATTCATCAGGAGGGATGTACCCCAGACGCTCACCTCACCGGTGTTTGCTGGCGCCGGGGTCTGGCATGACGTTATCAGGGTGTCCCCGGTTGCATCATATACGGCGCGATTGAGATTGGTGCAGAGCGTTCGGCCTTCGGGGTTGCGGTCCGGCATTACCGCTTTGATGAAGGGCAATTCCGTGAAGTCAGTGTCGGCTGGCGCAACTCGCCTGTAGAAGACCAGCTTGTCTTCCCGGTCAGGCGCAAAGATTACAATGTCGCCCTGCGATGACACATACCACAGGCTTTCCAGAACGTGTCGCTGCCCAGGTGCGAGCGCAATTATGCTGGCGAGCGCCGAGACGAGCTCTCGCTTGCGGGACGCATCGATTGGCATGGGCGCGATGAACGCAGCAATGCCGCCGACATGTCCAAGCACCTGGTTGTGCGTCCCCTCGAAGAGAAGGTCGCGCGATCGCCACGTGCCATCTGCCTGCTTCTCGAAGGCAGCCGCAAACTGGTCATCGACGTCTGCCTGGCTAAGGTTTTCGCGCCAGAACGATTGCAGGTTGTGGGCTGCCACGTGCGCTCCCGCAATCTCGTCGAACCTAGCCTGGATCTCGCGCGCATGCTGGGACACAAGTTGTTGCTCGCTCTCGATAAGGAGCGCCTCGGTCTGGGAAACTCTGAATGTGATCAGCAACGATCCAAGGACGAGGACGGTCACGATCCACGAAATGACAAAGAAGAAGGCGAGCTGACGAGAAAGCGACACGCAACATTATCCGACGAGTGTTTTGCCGGGAGGGTTGGTCGGCTTTGCTCCAAGCGTCCCCGCGAATACGTCAGGACCCTGCGCGAGGCGAGTGTTGTTGGGATTCATTGCGAACTTTAATTCCCAGCATGATGCCATGCTCCCAACCAATCCGAAGCTTGGGTGCGTCGAGCGCGAGGTTGGCCTCACCGCCATTTGCCGCCAAGGGCCAACAACCCATTCTGGGCCAGAAAGCTCACACCTGCCTTGAGCGTCTGAGGTATGCCATCAGGTGTCGACCTGCCGGGACGCCTGGCGGGCGCAGCATGACAACTGGGAAGCCTATTGTACGGGCCAACAGCGGTCTCGCATCTGCGGCCCCCACGTTCACGCAAGGGCCGGCATCAACAGCAACACGACAGGGCCACCAGGATTTCGTCGTCGTTACAGGCAGCACGCCACGTTCACAGGGGTAGCGTCCACGGAGATGGTGTAAATTCGCTGACGGAGCGCTTCGGGCGCGCGGACCGCAAGAGTCAGCGCGCGCCCGGGGCGCGGCCGGCGGGAGGGGTGGTCATCGGAGAATCCCGGCAGGGTGGCGTTGCAACACGTAACCCCAACTGAGGATCGAATCCGATGACCGACGACACACTGCCCCAACTCCTGTCCGCTATCCAGAAGAG
>CAIMMO010000024.1 GCA_903842595.1 uncultured Alphaproteobacteria bacterium | reverse complement strand
GCGCGCCCTGTCGGCGCGGGGGGTGGACCTCGGCTTCGATGCGCTGTGGCTTGAAAGTTACCATGATGAGCGCGTGAGTTCGGGGCGCATCGTTGTGCGCGCCGACATTTCCCGGTCGGTCGAGGGGAAAGGCGTTCTCCTGATCGACGACGTGTTCGACAGCGGCCGCACCATCGCCTTTGCCCGGGCCCATCTCCAGGCCAAGGGCGCAGCCCAGGTGCTGACGGGCGTTTTTGCGCGCAAGCCTGAAGCCGTGACCGACGGGCTCGACGCCTGGGCGTGGGATGCGCCGTCGCGCTATCTCGTGGGATACGGGATGGACGATGCCGGAAAGATGCGCGGCCTCCCTTTCATCGGTGCGATCAAGGGCGCGTGAGCGAACGCTCACTTCTGTCCGACTCATGTGAGCGGATGCTCACCTCATGCAGTTTCTCGCGACTCACGAGTCGACTCGCTTTCGTCTCCATGCTTCCTATTTTTTCAGCATGGCTCATCACGATCCTCGCACCGAGACTCTCCGACTGCTCCGCGAGCGCCGCGAGCGGCTGGCGACCGAACTGGCTTCCCTCGAGCCGGTCTCGCCTGCCCAGGGCGGCCTGACGGCGCGCGAGCTGGCGATCTGGCGGCAACGCCTCGCCGAGCTCGACGGCCGTATCGCACGCTACGACGCCCCCATGGCGAAGTAGGACGGCAGAAGCCGTCGGCGTTTTCTCGCTCCCCGCCTGCGGACCTTCCGCAAGGCGCCAGAATCCTTCTCTGAATCAGCATGCTGGCCTCATGCCCGCGCCATCCGTCGCAGGGCCTGCGGTGGCTGGCCGAAGGCGCGGACGAAGGCGCGGCGCATGCGCTCGGGGTCGCCGAAGCCGACGCGGCGGGCGACCACGTCGATCGGTTCTGCGGAATGTTCGACCCGCTCGCGGGCGCTTTCGAGGCGCAGGCGTTCGACGGCCTTGGCCGGGGTAATGCCGGTTTCGGCAAGGAAGGCGCGGGAAAAGTTTCGCGGGCTCATCGCGGCCTGGCCGGCCAGCACCTCGACCGAGAGTTCCTCGTCCAGCCTTTCGCGCATCCAGGCCAGCAGGGGCGTGAAGCGGCCCTCCACCCGTTCGATGTCGAGGAGAGCCGAGAACTGCGACTGGCCGCCGGGGCGGCGGTGGTAGACCACCAGCTCCTGGGCGGTGCGGCGGGAGACTTCTTCCCCCAAGTCGTCCGCGATGAGGGCGAGGGCGAGGTCGATGCCGGCTGTGATGCCGGCGGACGTCCAGACCTTGCCGTCATGGGTGTAGATGCAGTCTGGCTCGAGTTTCACGGCGGGGTAGCGTTTCTGGAAATCGGGCGTGCGGCCCCAATGGGTGGTGGCGCGCTTGCCGTCCAGTACGCCGGCCTGGGCGAGGATGTAGGCGCCCGAGCAGACCGAGCAGACGCGGCGGGCGGTCTTCATGGCGGCACGGACAAAGGCCTGCACTTTGGGATCGAGCATGGCCGCGCGGGCGCCGATGCCGCCGGCGATGACGACGGTGTCGTATCTTGGCTGGCGCGGCATGGCCTCGGCCATCCAGACGACACCGGAGGATGAGCGGATCGCGCCGGCTGCGGGGGCGATCACCTGCAGGCTGTAGGGCGGCGGCTGCATCCCGCGCATCGGCATTTCGAATGCGCCGATCGGACCGGCGGCGTCGAGCAGCTGGAAATCCTCGAAGATCAGGACGCCGATGGAACGGGGCTTCGGGGCAGGCTGTCGGGCCATTTTCGCCTCGTGGCGTAAAACGTTGGAACTATGTCATTCCAGCCGAACGGTAGTTGGGGCATGTTGAGCACGTCAAGCGAGGTTGCTACCCATGTCTGAAGAAGCCGGACGACCGTTCACCATCGTGTTCGCGATCTGGCCGGGCATGACACATCTCGACTTCACGGGCCCGCATCAGGTGCTGAGCCGTCTTCCGAATGCGGCGGTGATCGTCGCGAGTCCGGCGGGCGGCAGTGTGGACGCGGACGGGCTCACCTTCGGCAATACGGTCAGGATCGCGGACGTCAGAGGCTGCGACCTGATCTGTGTGCCCGGTGGCGTCGGCGCAGCGAAGGTGGCGCAGGACGAAGCGTTCGTCTGTGATGTCCGACGCCTGGCGCTTGGCGCGAAGTATGTGACGTCGGTTTGCACGGGCTCTCTCATTCTTGGTGCGGCTGGACTGCTCCAGGGCAGGCGGGCGGCGTGCCACTGGGCGTGGGCGCATCTGCTGCCGCTGTTCGGCGCGGTGCACGATCCGGCGCGGGTGGTACGCGACCGCGAGATCATCACCGGGGGCGGCGTGACGGCGGGGATCGATTTTGCGTTCACCGTGATGGCTGAGATTGCAGGTGATGCGTTCGCGCAGACCGTGCAGCTTGCGCTTGAGTATGCGCCAGCGCCGCCGTTCGACGCGGGGCGGCCAGAGACCGCGCCGGCGCATGTGCTGGAGCAGTTCCAGAGCGTGCGGCGGAAGATGATGGAGACGCGTGAGGCTGAGGCGCAAGTTGCGGCGGGAATGATGCTGGGGCGCGCCGATGAGGTCTCAGACGCGCGGGCGCGCTGACGCGTGAGCGGCGTGACGAACGCGGTCGATCGATCGGACCTCAGTCGACCCGCTTGATGCGGCCCTTGCTGGTGGCGGCGAGGGGGCTGTTGGCGGTGACGTAGGTTTCGAGGGCTTCGAGGTCGGAGCCGACTGTCACCTTGTCCTTGCCGGACTTGAAGGCGGTAAAACTGTCGCCGCCGCCGGCGAGGAAGTTGTTGGTGACGACGCGGTAGTTCTGTGTGGGGACAAGAGGTGCGCCGTCGAGTTTGATGGAGCCGGGGATGATTTCGATCGGCTGGCCGGCGGGTTGGCGCCAGGTGAACGCAAAGCCGTCGGAGACTTGCAGGATGTTGTTGCCGCCTGGCTGGAATTGCTGCTTCAGCACGGCGTCGATC
Source organism: uncultured Alphaproteobacteria bacterium (assembly GCA_903842595.1). Classification (GTDB taxonomy): domain Bacteria; phylum Pseudomonadota; class Alphaproteobacteria; order Caulobacterales; family Hyphomonadaceae; genus UBA7672. The sequence goes on along the minus strand of CAIMMO010000024.1, from coordinate 2,217 downwards.
TCGGCGCCGGTGAGCGTGAGGACGACGAGGTCGTTGCCGAAGGGCTGGACGGCGAAGATGTCGGCGAAGGTGAGCTGGCCGCCGGGATTGAACGGAAGGTCGGCGCGGATGCCGCCGGGATTCATGAAGGCGATCTGCGTGGCGGGCTCGGCGCGGCGGGCGGCGGCGAGCATCGAGTCGGCGATCATGTCGCCGAGTGCGGTCTCGCCGGTCTCGGTGCGGCCGCGGGCGATGACGGCGGTGGTCGAGCCGACGACGCGCTTCATCAGGGGCTCGGCCTGCGAGCGGTAGGCATTGATGAGGGCGACCTGGGCGGGATCTTCTGCGTAGGCGTCGGCCGTGATCATCACGTCGCGCGCCTTGGCGCCGATGACATCGCCGGTCTTCGGATCGATCAGCATGGATATGTCGGTGAGACGCGTGCCATACGCGCCAGCACTGGTGACCAGGCGCCCATCGACGGTGCAGATGTAGATGCCGTTGGTGTGGCCGGTGACGACGACGTCGACCGCCTTGTCGAACTTCGGGACGATGTCGACGATCGTGCCGGCGAGGCCGCGGCAATCATCCTGCGCGCCGGTGGTGAAGCCGCCTTCGTGGAGCAGGACGACGATCGCTTCGACGCCTTGCGCCTGAAGTTTCGGGACGAGGGCGTTCACCGTCTCGGCTTCGTCGGCAAAACGGATGCCGGCGCGGGCGGCCGGAGTGATGACATCCGGCGTGCCTTCGAGCGTCATGCCGATGAAGCCGACCTTCACGCCGTCGAATTCGCGGATGCTGTAGGGCGGGAAGAGTGTCGTGCCGTCATCGAGGAAGGTGGAGGCGGCGAGGTATTCGAACTTGGCGCCTTCGAAGGGTTTGGGGCCCTTGCAGCCATCGACCGGATGGCAGCCGCCGGTCTGCATGCGCTTCAGCTCCTGCCAGCCCTCGTCGAATTCGTGATTGCCGACCGAGGTGATGGCGAGGCCCATCGCTGAGAGCGCCTCGATGGTCGGCTCATCGTGGAACAGGCTGGAGAGAAGCGGGGAGGCGCCGATGAGATCGCCGGCGGCGACCATCACGGTGTTAGGGCGTCTGGAGAGTTCGGCGACTGCGCTGGCCAGGCGCGGGGCGCCGCCGCCGGGCACGCTGGCGCGCATGCTGGGGTTGGCGCGATCGATGACGAAGACGCCGCTGCCGGGCGGGTCGAGATTGCCGTGGAAATCGTTGATGGCGAGGAGGTTCACCTGGATCGGCTCGCCGCGGGTGACGGCGACGGGCGTCGTCGTGCAAGCGGCGAGGGCGAGGAAGCTCGCAATTGCGACAGGCGTGTAACGCATGACCAGGCCTCTTGGTGATCCTGGTTTCATTGGCGCGATCGGGCGCTGAAAGGCAAGCCTTGGCTGGGACCTGCGCTGGCCTGCGGCGAGGTTTGTGTGGTGGATTTCCGGTGTCTGGATTCGGGGGAAGCCATGCATACCATTCGGTTCTTGGGCGGTCTTGCGGTACCGGCCGGCTTGTCCGTGATGGCGGCGAGTGCCGCAGCGCTTGCCTATGCGCAGGTGGCGGTCGCTGCCGGCAATGCGCACGGCGAGGGCGAAGCCTCGCGCATTGCCTCCGACGTGCTGCTGCACATGGCAGATCTCAAGGTGACGGGGTCGGGCGAAGTGCGGGACAGAGTGTTCAACGCGCTGCAGGTCAGCAGCGCGCTGCCGGGAATCGACATCATCGCTTATCTCGGAGCCAACGCGCGGGTCTTGCACGACCTGCATCGCGATCGTTGGAAATCCGTTCGCGCGCGTGCAGGCCTGGCGGAGACGCTGACCGGGCGCGGCGCGAGTTATGCAGCCGAGGCGTACCGGTTCGGACTGCCGGGGCGATAGCGCAGTTCATGGATGATCGCGACATGTGCAGCTACACGGGATTGCTGTCGCCGAGCAGCCGCCTGCACGAGGTGATCAACAAGGCGCTGACGGACGAAGCGGCGGCCGGGCTGGTTCCAATCGTCCGGGAAACCCAGGCGTGGAGACTGACGGCGCCACCGCTGCGGGACAGGCGGGCGATCGCGCGGTGCGGCTGCTTTATCTGCCTCAGCCAGATTTCAAGGTCTGGTGGGAACGGTACTGTCGAATTGCGATCTGGGCTCGGCGGGCAAGGTGACGAAAGCGGACGTTCTGGCTGCGGCTCCCGAGAAGCATTTTGGTGAGGCGGCGCTGAAGGCTGCGCGGGACTTCATCT